>NZ_JAAVJD010000043.1 GCF_012033735.1 Streptomyces lonarensis
CGGATCTCCTCGGCGGCGTCCACCTCCTCGCCGGGCCCCGCCTTGACCCCGCCGATGTCGATGATCGCCGCCCCCTCGTCGACGTCGGTGGCCCAGTGGACGCCGAGGTGCACCCGGCTGACGCCGACGGCCGTCGCCCAGAGGGCGAGGCACGCCGCCGCCGCGGTCACGGCGCCGGTCCGGCCGCCGGCGCGGATCAACAGCGCGGCGACGACCAGTCCGGCGGCGGTGGCCGCGGTCGCGGTGTGCCCCGAGGGGAAGGCGTGGTGGGAGGCGTGCAGCGCCCATTCCGCCTCCGGCGGCCGCGGCCGGGCGACGGCGGCCATGAGCAGGAACCGCAGCAGCTGGCCGGTGAGCAGCGCCGCGAGGAAGCCGGCCGCCCACAGCAGCGGTCGCGGGGTGGGCCGGCCGGCCCAGCAGCCGGCGGCCAGCACCATGGCGTAGGGCACCGGGCCGCTGCCGGTGTGGGTGACGGCGGTGGCGAACAACCGCGCGGCGTCGGGCCGGTGGCCGATGGCCCATTCCAGGGCGGCGCGGTCCACGGCGAACGGGCCGCCCGCTCGGACGACGAGGACGGTGAGCAGTGCCAGCGCCGCGGCGGCGACGGCGGCGGTCACCGCCGCGGGCACCGCGGAGCGCGGCGGCCCGGGGGTGCGCACCGCCGCGCCCGGTGGCGGTGACGGCGGCCCCCCGGTGCCGTACCGGCGACGCGGTGGGCGGCGCGAGGGAGTGCTCAGCCCTGCCACCGCCCCGTGGCGAGGAAGGCGTCGGCGGCGCGCCGGTGGGGCGCGATGTCCAGGCCCTGCTCGGCGAGCCAGGTGTCGGAGTAGTACTTCTCCAGGTAGCGGTCGCCCGGGTCGCAGAGCAGGGAGACCACGGAGCCGCGCTGCCCGTCGGCGAGCATCTCGGCGACCAGCTTCCAGGCCGCCCACAGCCCGGTTCCGGTGGAGCCGCCCGCGCGGTGGCCGCAGCGCTCCTCCAGGGTGCGGACGGCGGCGATGCTGGCGGCGTCGGGGACGCGCATCATCCGGTCGATGGCGTGCGGCAGGAAGCTGGGTTCCATCCGGGGGCGGCCGATGCCCTCGATGCGGGAGCTGCGGTCGCTGGTCGCGGTGGGGTCGGCGGCGGCCCAGCCGTCGAAGAAGCAGGAGTTCTCGGGGTCGGGCACGCAGACCCGGGTGTCGTACTGCATGTACCGGACGTAGCGCGCGACGGTGGCGGAGGTGCCGCCGGTGCCGGCGGTGGCGACGATCCACGTCGGCTCCGGGTACCGCTCCAGCCGCATCTGCTGGTAGATCGACTCCGCGATGTTGTTGTTGCCGCGCCAGTCGGTGGCGCGCTCGGCATAGGTGAACTGGTCCATGTAGTGGCCGCCGGTCTCGGCGGCGAGCCGGGCGGAGACGTCGTAGACGGTGCGGGGGTCGTCGACGAGGTGGCAGGTCCCGCCGTGCAGTTCGATCAGCCGGGTCTTCTCGGTGCTGGTCCCGGCGGGCATGACCGCGACGAACGGCACCCCGATCAGCCGCGCGAAGTACGCCTCGGAGACGGCGGTCGAACCGGACGACGCCTCGATGACGGGGCGTCCGGGTCGGACCCAGCCGTTGCAGAGCGCGTAGAGGAAGAGCGAGCGGGCCAGCCGGTGCTTGAGGCTGCCGGTGGGGTGGGTCGACTCGTCCTTCAGGTAGAGGTCGATGCCCCACTGCTCGGGCAGCGGGAAGCGCAGCAGGTGGGTGTCGGCGCTGCGGTTGGCGTCGGCCTGCACCTTGCGGACGGCGTCCTTCAGCCAGGAGCGGTAGGCCGGGTCGCTGCGGTCCAGGTCGAGGGTGGGCTCTGCCGTCGGCTGCGGGTGCTCGGTGCTCACGCGTCGATCGTATGCAATGCGCGGCGGGGAGCGGCGCGCGGTGGGGCGGACCCCGGGTGCGGGGACGCGCCGGGGCGCGACCCCGGTGGGTCCGCGGTGGAGTGTCGGTGGTGGGAGGCAGACTCGCCCCATGACCAGGGACGGCGGGCCGGCGGACCGGTGGGCGGTGGCGGTGGCGGACGACGGCTCGGCCCGGTACTGCCCGCTGACGCGGGAAGGGGCGGCTGCGGCGGAGCCCCGCACGGCGCCCGACGTGGCGGGCGCGCTGCGGGCGGCACCGCCCGCGACGCGCTGGGTGTGGCGCTCCACGGCGGAGGTGGCGCCCCCGGCGACCGGGGTGCACGTGGCGCGGTGCCACGACGTGGAGGCGGCCGAGGCGGTGCTCCTCGGCCACGAGGGTGCCTTCGGGGAGCCGCGGGGGCTGCCGGCCGCGTTCGCCCGGCTGCGGGGGCTGCCGGTGCCGGCCGATCGGCCCGCGGCGGCGCCGGGTGAGGGGCAGCCGTCGCTGTTCGAGGGCGCGGGGCTGTTCGGGGGCGCGGGGCGGCCGGGGCTGCCGCCGGGGACGGACCCGCTGGGCGCGCTGCTGGAGGTCTACGGCGGCCAGTTGCGCCGCACCGCCGCCACGCGGCACCCGGGTCGGCTGACGCTGCTGCTGGCCGCCGAGTCGGCGGGCATGCTGGTGGCTGCGGAGATGGACGCGGCGGGGCTGCCCTGGCGGGCCGACGTCCACCTCGCGCTGCTGGACGAGCTGCTCGGCCCCGCGCCGCCCGGCGGCCTGGAGCCGCGCAGGTTGACGGAGCTGGCGGCCGAGGTGTCGGCGGCGTTCGGGTTCCGGGTGCGGCCGGACCTGCCTGCGCAGGTGCTGGCGGCGTTCCGCAAGGCCGGGTTCCCGGTCCGGTCCACGCGCTCCTGGGAGCTGCGGCAGCTCGACCACCCGGCGGTGGCGCCGCTGCTGGAGTACAAGCGGCTGTACCGGGTGCACACCGCGCACGGCCGCGCCTGGCTGCGGAGCTGGGTGCACGAGGGCCGTTTCCGGGCGCGGTACGTGCCCGGGGGTGCGGCGTCGGGGCGGTGGACGACCAACGGCGGCGGCGCGCTGCAGATCCCGCGCGTGGTGCGGCGGGCGGTGCGGGCGGACCCGGGGTGGCGGCTGGTGGTGGCGGACGCGGCACAGTTGGAGCCGCGCGTGCTGGCCGCCGTGTCGGGCGATCCGGCGCTGGCGGAGGTGGCGGGGCAGGACGGCGACCTGTACGCGGCCCTGTCGCGGCGGTTGTTCGCCGGGGACCGCGAGCGGGCCAAGCTGGCGGTGCTCGGCGCGGTGTACGGCCAGACCTCGGGTGAGGGACTGCGGCATCTCGCGGAGCTGCGCGCCCGGTACCCGCTGGCGGTGCGGTACGTGGACGACGCGGCGGAGGCGGGCGAACGGGGCAGGCTGGTCCGCACCCATCTGGGTCGGACCTGCCCGCCGGCGGACGCGGGTGCGGGGGACGCGGGGTCAGCGGACGCGTTCCCGGAGAGCGGGGAGGCGCCGGCGGGCCGGGGTGCCGCGGCGCGGGCCCGCGGCCGGTTCACGCGGAACTTCGTGGTGCAGGGCAGCGCGGCGGAGTGGGCGCTGCTGATGCTCGCCGCGCTGCGCCGCTCGCTGGCGGGCACCCCCGCCGAGCTGGTGTTCTTCCAGCACGACGAGGTGATCGTGCACTGTCCGGCGGAGCAGGCGGACGCGGTGTCGGAGGCGGTGCGGGCCGCCGGGGAGGCGGCGGGGCGGCTGGCGTTCGGGCCCTCCCCCGTGCGGTTCCCGTTCACCGTCGCGGTGGTGGAGAGCTACGCGGACGCCAAGGGCTGAGCAGCGGCGCGAGTACGGTCCAGCCCCGGCCCCCGGCCGGGGCGGTCAGGGAGCGGACAGCGCGGTGGCCGGGTCGTCGAGGACGGGCTGCCAAGCCAACTCGGCGGCGCCGACGAGGCTGTTGTGGCCGAGTGAGCACGGCAGGATCGGCACGCTGCCGCTGCGCCCCCACAGGCTGCGGTCCGCGACGACCGACCGCAGGCGGTCGGGGGCGGCGGCGAGCAGGCTCTGGTGGAGCCCGCCGAGGATGATGCGGTCGGGGTTGAGGACGTTGACCATGGCCGCGAGGCCCTGGCCCAGCCGGTCGACCAGCTGCGCCACCGCCTCGGTGACGGCGGCCGCTTCGGGGTGGTCGCCGGCGAGCAGGGCGCGTGCCTGGTCCAGCGGCGACCGGGCGGGGTCGGGGGTGACGCCCGCGGTCTCCAGCAGGGCGAGGGGGTCGGTCTCGACGTCGAGGCAGCCGCGGGCACCGCAGTGGCAGGCGCGGCCGGCGGGATCGACGATCAGGTGGCCGACCTCCAGGGCGAGTCCGGCGCTGCCGGTGTGGAGGCGGCCGTCGAGGACGAGGGCGCCGCCGACGCCGCGGTGGCCGGTGGCCACGCAGAGCAGGTGGTGCGATCCCTGACCGGCGCCGTGGCGGTGCTCGGCGAGTGCGGCGAGGTTGACGTCGTTGCCGCAGCGGCCGGGGACGCCGACGCCCGCCTCGGTGAGGCAGTCGCGGAAGATGTCGTGGACCGGGGCGCCCGCGGGCCAGGCGACGTGCAGCGGGTTGAGCGCGGTGCCCTCGGGCTCGGCCACGGCCGAGGGGACGGCCAGTCCGGCGCCCAGGCAGCGGCGGCCGGTCGTGCGGAGGAGTTCCGCGCCGGCGGCGACGGCGTCGCCGATGATGCGGGCGGGGTCGGCGTCGACCGTCATGCAGGCGGGCGCGGTGGCGACGATGCGGCCGCCGAGGCCGACGAGCGCGACCCGGTAGCCGTCGGCGTGGACCTGCGCGGCGAGCACGACGGGCCCGTCGGCGGCGATGTCCAGGCGGTGCGAGGGCCGGCCCTGCGCGCCGGAGGCGGCGTGGGGGCGGGGGTCGACCGTGATCAGGCCGAGTGCCTGGAGCTCGGTGGCGACGGCGCCCGCGGTCGCCCGGGTGACGCCGAGCTCGGTGGTGAGGACGGCGCGGGTGGGGGCCCGCCCGGTGTGGACCAGTTCCAGGGCGGGGCCGAGGGCGCCGCGGCCGCGGTCGAGCTTGATTCGTGTCGGGGTCACCCCTCCATTCTCACTTTGTGCAGCCGTGAAACAAATCCGGGGAGCCGCGGGCAGCCGCACACCGCCGTCGAGCAGCGCCCGAGCAGCGCCCGGCACCGGCAGTGGGACAACGGCCGGGCCGGAGTGCCCGGTTGCCGCGCTCCCCCGCCCGGTGGCGGGCCACCGCCAGGAGGCGGTGCGTTGACAGCGCTGGGCGGCCGGGCGAGGCTTGCCCTCGTCCGCGACGGTCCGGTGCCCCGCCGCCCGGCGGCCGGAGCAGGGAGAGGCCGGGCCATGTGTTCCTCCTGCGGGGTCCCCGCGCACCTCCCGCCGTCGCACTCCGACCCCGCGCCGGTACCGCGTCCGCGGGCCGCGGCGGGCGGTGACGACGACGGCGCGGCGCCCCGCCGGTTCGCGGCGCTGCGCAATCCGCACTGCCGGCCGTACCTTTTCGGCACGGGCCTGGCGATGATGGCGGACAACGTGGAGCACGTCATCACCTACTGGGTGCTGTGGCAGGTCTTCGAGTCGCCGGCGCTGACGGGGTTCCAGGTCATCAGCCACTGGCTGCCGTTCCTGCTGCTGTCGGTCTGGTTCGGCGGTCTTGCCGACCGGTTCGACTGCCGCCGTGTCGTCCAGGCGGCGCAACTGCTCTTCATGGCGGTCTCCGCGGCGTGGGGTGTGCTGTTCCTCACCGACAGCCTGACCATGTGGGCGGCGTGCGTGCTGCTGGTGCTGCACGGCGTCGCCGGGTCGCTGTGGACCCCCGGCGAGCAGCTGCTGCTGTACGACTTCGTCGGGCCGCGGGAACTGCCCAGCGCGGTGCGGCTGAACGCGACGTTCCGCAACCTCGGGGTGCTGTGCGGGCCGGTGGTCGGTTCGGTGCTGCTGATCGGGCTGGGCCCGACCGCCGGGATCTTCGTCAACGTGCTGTTCTACCTGCCGCTGACGCTGTTCCTGCTGCGGACCCGGTTCACCGGGCACACCCGGGGCGGTGGCGGCCGGCCGCGTGTGGGGCTGGTGGAGTCGCTGCGGGTGCTGCGCGAGGTGCGCGGCGACCGGACGCTGGTCAGCATGATCGCGCTGGCCGGGCTGGCGTCCCTGTTCGTGGGCTCGTCGCTGGGGGCGGTGATGCCGGTCTTCGTCGACGACTTCGGTCTGTCGGACGCGGGGCTGGCCTACGGCATGCTGCTGTTCGCGAGCGGGGTGGGCGGCGTGGTCGGCGGTGTGCTGCTGGAGGCCACCGGCCGGGTCCGGCCCAGCCCTCGGGCGGCGGTGGCGAGCACCGCGCTGTACGGGGCGAGCGTCCTGGGGTTCGCCCTGACCCGCTCGTTCCCGCTGGCGCTGGTCCTGCTGCTGGCGGGAGGGGTGGCCAACCTGGCGTCGTCGTCGATCGCGCAGACGATCGTGCAGTTGCGGGCGCCCGACGGCGCGCGGGGGCGCGTCCTCGGCCTGTACGGCATGTCCGCCAACGGATTGCGGGTCGGCAGCGGGCTGACCGTGGGTGTGCTGGGCGCGGCGGCCGGGATGCGGTGGTCGCTCGGGGTGAGCGCGGCCGCCCTCTGCCTCGGGACGGTGTTCGTCGCGTTCCTGGTCCGCCGGTCGTCGCGGGCGCCGCAGAGCGGCTGAGCGGGTGAGGGGGCCGCACGGCGGGTGAGGGGCCGGGGCCGCCCCACCCGCCCGGTACGGGATCGCCCGGCGTCAGCGGCCGTCCTTGGTGGCGAGCACCCAGCGGTTGCCCTCCAGCGCGTCGTTCGGCTCCGGCAGCGGCCCCCGGCCGTGCCGCTGGGTGAACTCGAACGGGGTGTGCACCCGGGCGGACCAGTTCCGGGCCGTGAGCGCGCCGACGGAGTCCGGGCGCGGCGCGTGGTCGAAGAGGGAGAGCAGGTCGATGCCG
The DNA here is from genome assembly GCF_012033735.1 of Streptomyces lonarensis. Lineage (GTDB taxonomy): Bacteria > Actinomycetota > Actinomycetes > Streptomycetales > Streptomycetaceae > Streptomyces > Streptomyces lonarensis. The sequence goes on from NZ_JAAVJD010000043.1 coordinate 6,838, forward strand.
ATCTGGGCGTGGGTGGCGGTGTAGATGGGGCTGTCGCGGTAGGCCAGCAGGTCCTTCTCGACCTTCATCTCGAACGCCAGGGCGCTGCCGTCGGCGGTGAGCCGGTCCACGGTCTCGACGAGGTAGGTCTCCGCCTCCGGGGGGAGGTAGAACAGCAGCCCCTCGGCGAGCCAGATGCTCGGCGCTGCGGAGTCGAAACCGGCGCCGGTGAGGGCGGACACCCAGTCGTCGCGCAGGTCGACGGGGACGGCGACGCGTCCGCCGCGGGGGACGGCGGCCAGCTCGTCCAGGACCTGTTCCTTGAAGGCGAGGACGCCGGCGCGGTCGACCTCGTAGACCACGCTGTCGGTGGGCCGGTCGAGGCGGAAGGCCCGGGTGTCGAGGCCGGCGCCCAGCAGCACCACCTGGCGCGCCCCGGTGCCCAGGGCGCCCTGGACGAAGTCGTCGAGGACGCGGGTCCGCAGCCCGAAGTAGCGGGCGAACCTGCCCCACAGCGGGTTGGCGTCGCCGCCGTCGGCCTGCTCGACGCGGACCGGCCATCCCGCGCAGCCGGGCGCGGCGTGCACGAAGTGCTCCGCGAACGGGTCCTGCGCCAGGCTGTCGTGGCGGTGGGTCTCGATGGCGCGCGCGGCGGCGACCAGCAGCGCGGTCACGCCGACGCCGCCGTCCACCCCCTCGGTTCCGGTGTGCTCGCTCGCCGTGCCGACCATGGTTCCTCCGTTGACGGTTCGGGGTGGGGTGGCCGCCCGAGGGGCGGCGGCGCCGCTGCCGGCGCGCGGTCAGCCGCGCGGGGCGGCGGGGATCAGGACGGGCTTGACGACGCGGCCCTCGTCGCAGTCGCGTTCGGCCCGGTTGATGTCGGCCAGCGGGTAGGTGCGGATCAGCTGGTCGAAGGGGAAGCGGCCGGCCTGCCACAGCCGGAGCAGCCGGGGGATCAGCAGCGCGGGCACCGCGTCGCCCTCGCAGATGTGGCGCAGCGAGCGGCCCCGGTCGAGGGTGCCCGGTTCGAGGGCGAGAGGGGTGTGGAGCCGCGCCACGAGGCCGAGGGTGCCGGTGGGCCGCAGCGCGCGCAGCGTGTCGTTGATCAGCGCGGGCGAGGCGGTGGTGTCGAGCGCGTAGCGGGCGCCGCCGTCGGTGAGGCGGCGGATGCGCTCGGACAGCCCGCCGCCGCCCGCCGCGTCGGCCGGGAGCGGGAGCGGGAGCGCGCCGAACCGCTCGGCGAGGGCGAGCCGTTGCGGGTGCCGGTCGACGGCGACGGTGGTGATCCCGGCGGCGCCGGCGGCCATCACGGCTGCGAGGCCGACCGCTCCCACGCCCAGGACGACGAGGGTGTCGCCGGGTCCGGCGGCGAAGGTGTGGAGGACGGCGCCGGCGCCGGTGAGGAAGCCGCACCCGAGCGGCCCGAGCAGCTCCAGCGGCAGGGAGCGGTCGACCCGCACCGCGTTGCGGGCCTCGACGAGGGCGTACGCGGCGAAGGACGACTGCCCGAACCAGCGCGGTGCGAGCGCCGCCCCGGCGGTGTCGGTGAGCCGGGGCGCGGACTCCCGGCCGCCGAAGAGGTTGAGCGCGGCAAAGCTCTCGCAGTAGGCGGGGGCGGCGCCGCGGCAGTGCGGGCAACTCCCGCAGGAGTCGAAGCTCAGCACCACGTGGTCCCCGGCGGCCAGGTCGGTGCCGCCGCCGCTGCGCTCGACCACGCCGGAGCCCTCGTGTCCGAGGACGGCGGGCAGCGGGCTGCGGCCGTCGGAGCGGCGGACCGCGAGGTCGGTCCGGCACAGTCCGCCGCCCGCGATCCGGACGAGGACCTCGCCCGGACCCGGCTCGTCGGCCAGCGTGACGTCCTCGATCGTGAAGGGCGTGTCGGGTCCGCGCAGCACGGCGGCGGTGAACTGCACTCACGCCTCCGTGGGGCGGTGGACGACGAACGGGCGGAGGTTGCCGTACAGCCCCCAGGGGCCGCCGGCGACGCCGACGCCGCTGTCCTTGGTCCCGGCGAAGGGCTGGGCGAGGGAGAGTTCGGCGTGGTGGTTGACCCAGGCGGTGCCGCAGTCGAGCCGTTCCGCCACGGCCGCGGCGCGGTCGGCGTCGGTGCCCCAGACGGAGCCGCCGAGGCCGTACCCGGTGGAGTTGGCTGCCGCCACCGCCTCGTCGAGCGAGCGGTACGCCAGGACGGGCAGCACGGGGCCGAACTGCTCCTCGGTCACGACGGGGCTGTCGGGCGGCACGTCGGTGAGGACGGTGGGTGCGAAGAACCAGCCGGGGCGGTCCGGGCTTCGGCCGCCGGCCGCCGCGCGGGCACCGTCCGCCAGCGCGCGGGCGGTGAGCTCCGCCACCCGGTCGCGCTGGGCGGCGTTGTTGAGCGGCCCGATCCGGCTGGCCGGGTCGAGGCCGGGGCCGACGGCGGTGCTCCGGGCGCGCTCGGCGAGCGCCTCGACGACCTCGGCGTGGCGGCGGGCGGGGACGTAGACGCGTTTCACCGCCATGCAGACCTGGCCGCAGTTGCGGAAGGCGGCCCAGAACAGCCGGTCGGCGATCCGGTCCACCTCCACGTCGTCGAGGAGGACGGCGGCGTCGTTGCCGCCGAGTTCCAGCGTCACCCGGGCCAGTGTGGTCGCCGCGGCTCCGGCGACGGCACGGCCGGTGGGCACCGAACCGGTGAAGGTGACGTGGGCGATCCCCGGGTGGGCGGCGAGCCGCGCCCCCAGGGGTTCGCGTCCGGTGACGACGGTCAGCACGTCCTCCGGGAGCACGGCCGCGAGGGTCGCGACCAGCAGCCGGGTGGCGAGCGGAGTGTGGGGCGAGGGTTTGAGGACGACGGTGTTGCCCGCGGCGAGCGCGGGCGCCACCTTGGCGGCGGCGAGTTGCAGCGGGAAGTTCCACGGCACGATCGCGGCGACCGGGCCGAGGGAGCGCCAGCGGACCTCGCTGTGGACGGGCCGCCCGTCGTCGACCACCCGCGTCCGGGGCGTCAGGCCGGCGAACCAGCGCAGCCGCGCGGCGGTGCGGGCGACCTCGGCCCGCGACTCCGCCAGGGGTTTGCCCTGCTCGCGGGTGAGGAGAGGGGCGAGGTCGCCGGCGGCGGCCTCGACCGCGTCGGCGGCGGCGCGCAGCGCCGTCTCCCGGGCGGCCGGGGCCGACCGCCAGCCGGGCCAGGCCCGGCTGGCTCTGGCCACGACCGCGTCCAGCGCGTCGGCGGACTGGTCGGGCGCCTCGTCGAAGGGTTCGCCGGTGGCCGGGTCGGACACGGCGAACCGCGCGCCGCCGCGCGCGGTCGCCGCTCCGCCGGACGTGGCGGAGGTCGTCACGCCGCGGGCGAGGAGGCCGCGGGGACGCCGACGGCGGCCTCCCGGGACTGCCGGTCCATCTCGGCCCGGAAGGCGGCCACCAGTTCCGGTTTGATCCGACCGGCGTTGCGGTCCCCGCCCTCGCAGACGGCGCCCCGCACGCCGACGATGTCGGTGCCCATGCGGGTCAGCGCGCCGAGGTCGACCGCCTTGACACTGCCGGCGAGCGCGGCGAGCAGCCCGGCGGCGTGGGAGAGCCGGACGAACTCGGCGCAGGCGTCCTCCGAGAGGTGGTCGAACAGCCGGGTGCCGTCCTTGATGGCGGTGTCCAGCATGGCGGCGTCGGCGCCGGAGCGCGCCGCGATGTCGGGCAGCGCCAGCGGGTTGACGCAGCCGACGCGGTGGGCGTCGGCGTAGCCCGAGGCCACGACGAGGGCGTCGGGGCGGTGGTCCTTGACCGCCCGGACCACGGCGCGCATCACGTCGATGCCCTGCTCGGGAGTGGTGCAGCCGTACAGCCCGACCTTGATGTACGTCGCGCCGGAGACGACGGCGCCGAGCGCGGCCTGGGCGACGGTGCCGGGCTTGTACGGCACGTCCCCCACCGTCGCGGAGACCGGCTTGTCGGCCGGGACGGCGTCGCGGATCTCCCGGATCACCCACGGGAAGTTGGCGCCGAGCGAACCCTCGTCGGGCTTCTTCACGTCGACGATGTCGAGGTGGTCGGCGGCCTTCGCGCAGTCGAGGGCCTCGTCGAGGCCGTCCGGGGAGATGAGCAGCAACACCATGAGCTCCTTCCGGCGCACGCGTCCCCGAGCAGGGCAGGGGCGTGCGGGTCACCTGGTTCTCGTGCGGTGCCGCTCATCATTGACGGCGCCCCCGACCGCCGGTAGGGCGTGCGGTCGTCCGAGGAGCGCAAGCGGGCCCACCCGGCGCACGGCGCACACGCCGGTGCGGCGGGGAGGCGCTCCGACCTCCGGGACGGCCCGAGCACGCGGTCGGGAACCGCTGGCCCGGGCGGTGCGGGCTCTCTCCCCGCCTGCGGGATTGACTCCTCGCTGGGCCGCGTCGACGGTGGCGACCACCACGTACCTGGATCGTGACGCGGGTGCTCCCGCGTCCGAGGAGGGCTGTGCCGCCCCTGCCGGGGCCATGGCGGGAAGGAGGAGAACCGCTGGTCCTCCCGACAGGGGCGGGGCTTGGGGTCAGCGCAACCAGGAGGCGCGCAGCGGCTGCGGGGACCGCACAGGTCGGGCACGGCGGGCGGGTCGGACGGGCCGGATCACCGTCACGTCGCGGTCCGACGGCAGGCGCAGCTGCACACTGCGGTCGAGCTCCAGCCAGGTGGTGCCGAACCGGTGGGCCGCGGCGGTGACGCGTAGGCACGAGCCGCCCAGCGTCATGAAGTCGCCGGCACGTATCTCAACGGCGGGGCAGGACACCGCTGCGGCGCGCGGGTCATCGACGATCGACACGGCTGCTCCCGAAAGGGGCGAGGACGGGACGGAGGATAGGCCGAGCGGCCAGCGAGTAGAGGACTTCGACGTCGGCGGAACCGCAGACCCGGTCCGGGCCACGGGCGTTCGCACTGATCGGCTGGCCGCCGGCCAGGGCGGCGCACTGCACCGCATGGAACTCCGTATCGGCCACCCACTCCCGGAAGACCGTGGCGACCGGGGCCGCGTACCGGCACTGTTCCGCTGCGTGGTCGTCCTCGGCGGCATCGAGCACATCCGCGAGCCGAGTGGCCTGCTGGTGGAGCCAGCCAAGGGCTTCGTCGGGGGTGTCGGCCCAGGTGGTCGCCAGGTACCACTCCCCCGCCGCATCCGGCGACCGCGCAACCACCTCGCAGTGGTAGCCGTCCACATACCGCCCGGCGCTCACGAGCGGGACTCCGCCCGGTACGGCGTGGAGCTGAGCTCACGGAACCGGTCGTGGCCCGGATGGTCGTCCAGGTGAAGAACGGCCCACATCATGGCCGCATCCCCCGTCACCGCCTGCGGACCCATCTCCGCACAGACCTCGCACTGCGCCCGGAAGACCAACGGACCACGGGCCCGCACAAGAACCAGCCGCGCGAACCGATACCCACCACTCACCGCCGCCTCAACTCCTTCAAGTGCGCATCGACCAACCGACGCAACTCCGATGACCGAGCGAGAAGGTCAGGCAGCGCTTCCGGCGATACGTCGTCCGCCTGCGCGGAGACGGAAGGCGTCTCGGACCCGCCCTCGTCCCCGTCACCGATCGCCTGCCCGATGCGCTCGGGCGCCCGCCGGGACGCCCGCGCCTCACGCAGCACGGTGATGGCACCGCCTTGTTGGAGCTGCCGCAGTGCTTCGCGGAGTCTACGGCATGTAGAGCACTCACCCATCGCCACACCCCGCCGGCGAAGCCACCCGCAACGGTTCGGTGGAACGGGGCGTGGTCCCGGGGAGCAACCGGCCCACAGCCAGCAGACGCACCGAGCCGGGCCTCGCCGAGAGCCGTGCGCGGGGCGTGGCGACCACCGACAGCGCTATGACAACGGAGGTCAACGCGCTGCGCAACTCCTCAGCCGTAAGGGGCCCTTCGACCACGCGTTCAGCCGACATCAGCCGAACCCGCCTCACCAGCGGGTGGCAACAGCCAGCGGGCGGAAGCCCAGCACGCACAGCTACTCCTCTCCGTAGCGAAACCACTACCAAGCAGAGTCAGCGTGGCTTACAGTCAGGCGCCCATCAACGTGGCACCGACGGAGGACACCTTGGTAAACCGGAAGGAACTCAACCCCGAAGCGAGCCCGGAAGCCGCGTACGGTGCTCGTTTGCGCAGTGAGCGGGAGGCGCGGGGATGGAAGCAGGACGATCTGGCAGCACTGATCGGGTACACCGGACGACACGTTTCAGGGGTGGAAACTGGCCGGAAGCCCCCAACCCGTCGATTCTCGGCGGCCGTCGATGCGGCGATGGGGCTCGAAGGCGCGTCAGAGTCCTTCAAACGCGAGTGGGGGAAGATTGAGCACGGCGTACTGCTGCAAGGCTTCCCGGAGTACGTAGACCACGAAGGGCGGGCCGTAGAGATCAGGCTGTACGAGGTAGGCGTGATCCCGGGGTTGCTCCAGACATCGGAGTACGCCCAGGTCATCGAGAACGGCCACCTCCAGCGGGGCGCCATCACCGCCGAGCAAGCCGCAGAACGGCTCTCGTTCCTGGCGGGACGCCAGTCAGCTCTCCAACGGGATCGCCCTCCCATGATGTTGGTGGTCCTTGACGAGAGCTGCATCCGCAGAACAGTCGGAGGACCGGAGGTCATGGGCAGCCAGCTCGACTGGTTGGTGGAGTTCGCCGAACTTCCCAATGCCGTGCTCCAGATCGCCCCGTTCTCGATGGGTGAGCTACGACCGTTCAACCATTCCCTTGCACTGCTTACCCTGCGAGACATGTCGGCATTTGCTTACGCAGAGTCACAGATGCGAGGGCATCTTGAGCGCGATAACACTTACGTACTTCCGCTGCTCAAGGCATACCATCAGCTTCAGGGCGAAGCGCTGTCCCCAGCGGCATCCAAAGCCATGATCCGAGAGGCACGAAAGGGCACCCCATGATGACCAGGACCGAGTCTCCTCGGTGGTTCACCTCCTCCTACAGCGGCGGCGGCGGCCAGTGCATCGAGGTCGCCACGAACCTCGCAGCCTCGCGCGGCGTGGTCCCCGTCCGTGACTCCAAGACCCCTGCCGGCCCGGTTCTGAACGTCCCAGCCGGCGCGTTCGCCACGTTCGTTGCAGGCGCCAAGTCGGGTTCGCTTCACAGCTGAACGCAAGCGCCCTAGGAGCCCCATCGCGCTACGCGGCGATGGGGCTTCGCCACGCCCCGGCCGCCGCTTCCAAGGAGCGGAGTTGGCGCCCGTCACCACCGAGCAACAGGTACACCTCCCGAGGTCCCGCACGCCCGGGGAACAAGCTCTTCGGGGGAACCCACTACGGAAGCAACGGGAACGCTCCCGCATGCGCGGGGAGGAGCAGACCCCGCCCCTCGCTCGCTGACTCGAGAATACCCCCGCACGCGCGGAGAGGAGTCTCGTTCCATGACATCCGCCGCCCCAATGAAGGAACGAGCAGCCAGGCAGAATCGGGTCAGGCCACGGTCAAAACGACACGCCATCATCCTCACAGCCCGAGCAGAATGATCGGCCCACGGCGATACGCTCGATCGGCCGGAGTGCGCCGTCAAGCAGCGCGAAGGTCTTCGTGGAGGCGTTACGGGCGGCCTCGGCCAGCGTGGGGGCGAGAGCGACCGGGAGGTCGACAGCCTCGGAGGCGTAGCGCTGGGCGGCCGTGGTGCCGATAACGAACCCGGTGGCTAAAGGTTGTCCCGTAAATGATGTCGAGCGTGCTGGCTGACCTGGTTTGTGCGCCGGTCAGCCGGTGAGGGTGAGGTTCTGTAGGCGGGCGATGCCGAGCATGGCGTGGTGGACGCCGTCGCCTTTCAGGTAGCAGTCGCGGAGGATCTTCCAGGTCTTCATGCGGGCGAAGGTGCGCTCGGCGCGGGCGCGTACCTGGCGGTGCGAGGCGTTGTGCTCCTCTTTCCAGGCGGGCAGTTCGGTCTGGCCGGGGTCACGGCGGTGCGGGATGAGCAGGCCGGTGCCGCGATAGCCGCCGTCGGCGATGACGGTGGCGCGGCCGACGGCGGCCCTGGCGCCGGACAGTTCCCAGGCCTTGCAGTCGTTGCGGTTGCCGGGTAGCGGCCGGCCGACGGCGACGACCAGCCGGGTATCGGCATCGATGACTGCCTGGTGGTTGGTTGCGTAGCGCTGGTGGTTGGTGGCGTAGCGGTAGTTCTTCGACTGCTCGGCGACGGTGTGGTCGCGGGTGGGCGCCAGAGTGCCGTCGACAATGAGCACGGAGTCCTTGCGGAACTGTTTGCGCGGCTGCAGGACCAGGGCCGGTCCGAGGCGGTCGACGATGCGATCGGCGGCGGACTTGGAAATGCCGAACAACGGGGCGAGCTGCCGCAGGGTGAGGTTGGCCCGACAGTAGGCGGCGACCAGCAACACCCGGTCCTCCAACGGCCGGCTCCACGGCCGGCCCGCGCGCACCGGGGCCGCCCCATCGCGCCGCAGCGCGGTGACCAGCTTCCCGAACTACCGCGGGCTCAGCCCAGCGAACGGGGCTATCCAGGGCGGCTCCGACGCCGTGATCACACCAGCCACCGCAAGATCATCTCACTGCTGACCTGCACTTACGGGACAGACCTCATTTTGCTGGGCGTATGGGTGTGGGGTTGCGGAGGCGGGCCAGCGTGAGCAGAGCCTGGCGCCCCGTGTTCGGGCGTCGCCAGCGGGCCCTGATCACTGCCCGGCGCCGGCAGAGCTCGGTCGACAGCAGGCGCAAGGCAGGACACGTCCAGCCCGGACGGGTAGACAAGCACGTGCCCCCTCAGGGCGGGCGAGGCAATCTGGGCCGTGAACCCGTCTACCAGGGGCTTCACCACGCTGTCAGCCCAACCGCACTACTGGCCAGGCAGGTTGGAATCAGCTCGCTGGGAGGCACCCAGAAGGGAGCGCGCTGGCAGAACGATTCTCCTCTCCACCGGACTGGGATCCGACTGAAGATCCTTGAGCTGTTCGCGGTTCCCCTGCCGTGGACCGCTCCTCTCCGTCCAGCTCAAGCGCTCGGTCACACCCGCCAACGAGATCAAGGCTAAGCTAATGTACTGACTTGTGGGGGTGGGAGAGTGAAACCGCGCCTTGTCTTTGTCCACGGCGTCGGAGGTCCTCGTGATGCCAAAGCCGAGGGAGAGGAGTGGTTGCGGGCTTTGACGCGTGGGGCTTGGCGCGCCGGGCACTCCCGAGGTGTCTCCGCCCTAGTCGGCGGCTTGCACTCCTCGACGAGCTTTGCCTACTACGGCGACCTCTTCAGGAAGCCGGGGGCCCAGGGTGGCGCCGACTCGCTAGGAGCCGACGATGCCGCCCTCGTCGGCGAGCTACTCCTTGAGGCCATCAGGGATCACCTCGCCACCCCCGATCTCGCCGGGCAAGAGGAGCGAGTGTTACTACATGCCCAGGCTCAGCTCGCGCCGACCGGGCAGAGCCAAGGGTTCGGGAACATCGGTCGTCGAACGCTGAACGCCTTGACCACTCTCATGTCGACCCCAGGCCTGCGCTGGTTCGGCGGCATCGCGAGCTCTCAACTGACGCTGGCGACCCTCGGGCAGGTCGCTCGCTACCTAAACCGTGCGGAAGCGGATGCTACTGGCATTTCCCTTGACCGAAGAATCCGGGAGCGGGTAGCGGGCCATCTCGGCCTGAATGGCCCCACCGTGGTAGTCGCACACTCCCTCGGCACGGTCGTGGCCCTGGAGGCACTACACGAACACAAGGGAGACGTACCGCTGTTTGTCACACTCGGCTCACCCCTCGGAATGCGGACGGCTGTCCTACACCGCACGAGGCCACAGCCAGCTGGGACGCCCGAGACCGTCGGTCGCTGGCTCAACTTCTGGGACCGTGACGACGTGATCGCTGCCCGTCCCATACTGGAGCACTTCGTCCGCCCCAATGGAGCCGGGGTGGGCCCAGTGAGCGACCGCGTCGACTCGGACGGGCTTTGGGTGCATTCCGCAGTCAAATACCTAGCCCACCCTGCCATCGCCGGCCCTGTCGTTGAGGCCCTGGACACCCTCGCGGGTCAGTGACCAGCCGTCGTCACGCCCTGGTAATCGCGGCACAGTGCCGGACTGCGGGCCTATTGAGCGATCTAGACAATGCGGCGAGGTCTCTCCACGCCGCACTCACCGAGCCGAGCGGTGGCGCCTGCACGGTCTCGCACGCGCCGAGGAGTTTGCTGGTTGGGCATCCTGACCAATCGGAGATCGAACAGGAAATCCGTGATTGCGCACGCGCGGCTGGGGAGGCAGGCGCAGTACTTATCCTTGCCTTGCTCGGTCATGGAATTACCTCCGGTGGCAACCTCTACTTCATGGCCGGTAATTCACGGAGTGAGGAACTCACTACAACTGTTGATGTGGGCTCCCTGCTGAAACAGGTGATTGAGACGCCTGGCTTGTCTGGGCTCATCGCTATCATGGACACATGCTATGCGGCGGGCGCAGCGCCCGACGTTAAGGCCATCGCCAGCGGTATTCGGCAGGGCAACACACGACTGTCGCTGCTCATGGGTGCGGGACAAGCCGAAGAGGCATTCGAGCTGCGGTTCAGCAAAACCATCACCAAGATTGTCCAGGATGGTGTCGAGCAAGCCGCAGAACGACTATCCCCCGAGGCCGTCCTGCGAGCCGTCCGCCTGGACGGCGGCACCGTCGGTCAGGACATCTACCGAATGGACTGGGACGGCGCCCAGTTTCAGGAGATTGGTCTATGGCTGGCGTACAATCGGCGGCACACGGCGCGTCAGGTAGGGCGGCTGCTGGGCCCCCTGGCTTGTTCTGAATTGGATCAAGTGCTCCCTGCCTGGCGGGCCGTCCCAGGCGGCCTTGACGAGATGCGGCAACTTGAGGAGGTGGAGAAGGAGGCGCTCCAGTGGGAGCCTCAGCAGGGCGCACGGGCGCGCGCGCTGATCGAGGCCGTTCGGCACTGCATTCGCACCCGGGCCCTATTGGCTGCCTGGCCAGGTCGCGAACTGACTTCGAAAGTATTGAGGCGATCCCTCGTCGCTAGCACTCCGCAGGCTGACGGACTACCTACTGCTGCAGGCAACGACCTGCTGCGCGACGCGGTTGAGTACATACGACTGCGGGCTCCACGCGTGGGCCAACGTTCGGTGGTTCCTTTGGTGCAGTTCGTGACCTCCCTCGCAATGGCGACGGACGTGCCACCCGGCCACCCTGACCTCCGGCAGTGGGCCGTTGACTTAGGAGCGGACATCGACCTTAACGATGCCTGGGAGCAGTGGAAGGAGCGTGACCGCGACATGCGGCTGCGACTCATCATCTCCCTACACGCCGCGGTGAGCGACGAGTGGCCCGAATCCCTCACAGCGTGGCTGCTCGACGGCAAGAACCACTACCAGCATCGAGAGTTCGTCTGCCGCCCTGACCGCAGCGGAGTAGAACTACAGGTCGGCACAGCCCTGAGCTGGGCATCTGATCTCGCTGAGTCACTCGACGTCCCGTTGAAGCGGGTTGAGATCGCGGCCCCAGCTCAGCTGCTAGTTCGGTGGCGACCCGAGGAGACCTATTACGGCAGGCGACTCGGCGACCGGCACGATGTGGTCCTGCGCTGGAGCGAGCGAATGCAACCCCCCGAGCACCTCTTCTGGATCAATCACGAGGCCCGGCATAAGCTGCATGCGATGGCGGCTGCGGAGTGCGGGCAGCGGGTCCACTGGATTGAGGAGGCCGAAACCTGCCTTGATGGAGAGCTGCAGGACTGTTTGGAAAGTTGCCCGCACGACCAGGCGGTGGCACTCAGCCATCGCCCCGCGAAGCTTGGCGATATCATGGTGACCTTGTTGACCTCCTCGCCTATCGTCTTGTGGCCGGAGGAGGGCAGCAGCCAGGTTTCCGAGGATACCCGCCGCTATATCGACGAGAGTTGGCACCACCTGCCGGGAAAGTTCTCTTCGATGTACCGCGAGAGACGGCAGAACGGGTCCATGCAAAGCAAAGACTCCAGCCAACCGGGCCACGACGGCCTACACCGACTGCGAGCAGTCTGGGACGACCTGGACTATCTCGATTTCTGCCGTTGGTTCAAGAAGTACACGACTGAGGAGAGAAAACCCTGATGACCTGGCAGCCTTTCTACGCGGGGCACGGTCGCGCTCCCGAGCAGGCCCGTAGACTCGACCCTGCTCCGCCCTGGCGCGAGTTCCCCCGCAGACCTCTTCACAACGAGTTCGTTCCGTTGCCCGGTCTGGTAGAGGCTGTGAATGCCGCGCTGTTGCTGCGCCGTCCGCTGCTGCTGACCGGCCCGGCCGGATCTGGCAAGTCGACCGTGATCGAGCAGGTCGCCGTCGAACTCGGTTTGGGACCGGTACTGCGCTGGCACATCACCTCGCGTTCCACCCTGAGCGACGCTCTCTACCGGTACGACGCGCTCGGCAGGATCCACGCCCAACGGCTGGAAGGCCGGGATGGCAGCGATGACATTACCCCCTTTCTCCGCATGGGCCCCCTTGGCACGGCCCTGTTGCCATCGAAACACTCAAGGGCTCTGCTAGTGGACGAGATCGACAAGAGCGACCTTGACCTCCCAAGCGATCTGCTGGATGCACTGGAACGTGGGGAGTTCGAAATCCCCGAGCTCGCCCGCTACACAGAGGATGTGGTCCATATCCGCGAGTGGGACGGCGACCGTCGGCACCAGATCGTGCGGGGTAGGGTGCAATGCTCCGAGTTCCCGTTCATCGTAATGACCAGCAACGGTGAACGCGAATTCCCAGCCGCGTTCCTACGGCGCTGCGTCCGCTTCACGATGCCGCAGCCCACGGTCGAAATGCTGACGAGGGTTGTCACCGCGCATCTCGACGATGGCGCCGCAGGGTCGGCCACCTCGCAACAGCTAATCGCCACATTTGTCGCCCGACTGGAAAAGGGCGAAAATCTGGCGGTGGACCAACTACTCAATGCAGTTTACCTTTTGAGTACGAGCATCGCACCTGATGAGGGCCGACGGCGAGACATCGAGGAGCTGCTGCTGCGTGAACTGTCCCGCGCCTGAGATGTCTGAGGGCCTGCCCCGGGTGCTGGCAGCGTTAGGGACGGCTGCACCAGACTTGGACGGGACCGCCATGGCGGAAGTACTGTGGCTGGCCTCGCGAATGGCCAGTGACACAAGCACGGGCCAAGACCTAGCGGAGTCGCGGGGTGTCTTGCCAGCGACCGCTGCGGTCCCGCCGGCCCCTACACCCGACCACACTGGAACAGCCCTTATGGCTGATGCGCCCGTCGTACAGTCTGGCACGTCTCAGCCGGAGACTGTCAGGACCGCGCAGGTCACCAATCATGCCCTGCATGTACGCAGTGTTGGCGGGCCGGATCGGCTCCGAGGTACCGCAGTATCGGTACGTCGTGCGGCAGCGCTCCCGTATGCCCTTGAGCTGACTCGTGCACTACGGCCATGGAAGCGGCGGTGGAACGAAGGGCGGAGGGCCGAGCTCGACGTCAATCTAACCGTCGCTAGCTACGCGCGGAGCGGCCACCTGATCCCCGCGTTCACCCCCGCCCCCGAGCGGTGGTTTGACGTGACGTTCGTCATTGACGGTTCCCCCGGCATGCGAGTGTGGCGAGAGACGCTGAGAGAGTTGACCGCGCTCTTCGCCAGAACTGGTGCCTTCCGCACGCTACGGGTTCGCGATCTCTTGTTCCGAACAGACGGCAGCCCCATCTCTCCGGGCCAGCTTGGATCCCCTGACGGCAGGGCGCTCGTGATCCTCGTTTCCGACTGTGCGGCCAATGCCTGGCGGCAGCCCGAGATTTGGCAATTGATGCACGCCTGGGCGGGCACTACGCCGGTTGCCTTGCTCAACCCGTTGCCAACCCGCTTGTGGCGTAGCACCGGTCTCGACCTTCCACTTGTGAGGGTCACCCCGACTGTCCTTGGCCCGTACGGCGCCAGGCTCCCCTACGATGCCCCGCCGCTACTCGGCCAGGGCGCGTTCGGCAGACCCGGCTCCTGGCAGCCGGTCCCCGTCCTGTCTATGTCACCGCACAGCATTGGGCGCTGGTCACGCGCAATGATGCGCAACGATCCGACGGGCTGCACGGCTGTGCTCGTACCGCTAAGGGGGCGTCTGGCTGCGCACAACGTTCCAGCCGCCCAACCCGTACCGCCCGAGGTCCGCGCGCACGGGTTCCTCCGCACCGCCAGCATGGCGGCGGTCAGACTCGCAGTGCTCTGCGCCACATTCGATCGGCTGCCCTTGGCAGTGCTGCACCTTGTCCGGGAGGCGCTCGTGCCGGACGCGGCCACTGCGGACGTGGCAGAGCTGGTCACCAGCGGACTGTTCGAGATCACGGGTGAGGGCGACTCGATCGAACTTTCGCTAATCGGGGCTGCCCAGGAGGCGCTGAGGGAAAGACTAACTAAGGACGACGTGTGGCGGATGGGAGATGCACTCGACCGTCATATCGCCAAGCGTCTGAGCGGCCGGGAACTGACATCTGTAGTGTCTGACCCGTCTGCTTCAGGAGAACTGCACGCAGAAATCTACCCGTTCGCCCGAGCCTCGCGGCAGACCCTTGATCTGCTGGGCGTACAAACGCCGGAGCAGGTCGTCGCTCCCGAGAGGACCCATGATGAACCCCGCCTGGCGCCTCTACCCCGGCATGACGCCCAGTCGGGGGTGAGTTTCGCACTGCGTCTTGCTCTTGGCCTGCTACCGACGGACCGTCAACCAACTCCACTGGAAATTACAGCCTGCGCGGACACCGTCGCAAGGGTGCTTGCTGGACAAGGAAAGACGGTAGACCGTGTGGCCCTGCTGAGGGAGATCCAGACTCAGGTGGTCGCATTTCAAGAACCCGCAGCGGTTCTAGACAACGACCGCGGCCATCTGCCGTGGCTAAGGCGCGATACAGGTACCCACCACTGGGACTTCTGGGAGCGGTACGAACGGTTTCTTCGCGAGGCCCGGGGCGTGCCGCCCCGCGTGGCACAGCGTCTTGACGAGAGCACAAATGACGTACTGGCCCGTCTCGAAGATCCACGGCGCCCCGGGGCTTGGCGGCGTACTGGCCTGGTCATCGGGCAGCCTCAGTCGGGCAAGACCAGCCACTACATCGGCCTCGCGGCCAAGGCCGTCGACGCGGGTTACCGCCTGATCGTGATCATAACCGGCCCTCACAACGCTCTGCGAACACAAACGCAATTGCGCGTCGACGAGGGGCTACTGGGTTTTGACTCCCAGTATCAGATGTTCTCTGACGTGCCGAATGGAGATACCGCCGAGCGCCGGCTCGGCGTTGGCGCCCTACCTAAAGCTAAACCATTGAGCATTGTTTCCATGACCAACAGCAGCGAGAAGGGTGATTTCAGCCCAAAACCCCTAAAAATTCATGGGTTCGATTTTCGAGAGCGGGCGCTTCCCCTTGTCTTCGTGGTAAAGAGAAACTCGCGAGTCATGGAGAACCTCAAAGCCTGGCTCACGGAGCAGTACGGAAGAGTTGATCATGCCACGGGAGGAGACTCCGTGGTGGATGTCCCCATTCTCATCGTGGACGATGACGTAGATAGATATTACGCCCCTTTGAATTCAGCCCCGGACAACAGCCTTCCAGTCACAGGGCGAAGCATTCGCAGATTCCTGGCAACTTTTCAAAGGTTCGCGTATATCGGGTATGTGTCTACCCCACTCGCCGGAATGTTCCTTGAAGCAGATAAGCACAGCAAAGAGGTCAGCTCTAGTCTTTTTCCGCACAGCTTTTTGTACAGCCTTCGTGCACCGTCGAACTATCTAGGACCGGAACGCCTCTTCATTACGCAGGGTGAGGGCAGGAGTGCAGCGCCGACCGAAGTGCTCCCCCTCGTACGACGCGTCACAGACCATAAAAACTGGGTGCCGTCACAACACTCGGCGAAGCACGTGCCGGGCGCAGAACTTCCCGACTCGCTGAGTGAAGCGATTGACGCCTTTATTGTTTCCTGTGCCGCGCGTCGAGCAAGAGGTCAGATCTCGGTGCATAACTCCATGCTCGTGTCGGTCAGTCGCTTTACCAGAGTGCAAGCCCAGGTATTCGATCAGGTCTGTGCCCGTATTGGCTACGTTATAGATATCCTGCAGAATGGGCGCAGCCCCGCAGCAGTTCAACAGATGGCCGCCCTCCGGAACCTGTGGCTGTCAGACTTCTCACCTACGAGCGAAGCTCTCTCCTCTAGCGATGCCGCGAGGACTTCATGGGAGGAAGTTGCGGAACATCTGATCCCTGCGATGAGGAAGATCCAGATCCGTGCAGCCAATGGCGGGTCTCGTGATAGCCTCGCGTATTCTGAGGGTGAAGCTGCTGGCTTGAATGTCGTAGTGATCGCCGGCGCCCAGCCCTCTTGGGGGCTTACACTCGAAGGCCTCACAGTCGGCTACGTCCTTCCCTCGTCATCCACACACGAGTCCCTGCTGCAGCTGGGCAGGTGGTTCGGATATCGAATCGGATACGAGGATCTGTGCCGCCTCTATACAACTCCCGAGCTCGAGGGCGCCTACGTCGAGGTTGCCACGATGACTGGCAAGCTGCATCAGGCTATCGAAGAAACGGCGCGCCTCGGGCTTACGCCTCAGGAGTTCGGACTGAGGGTCCGCGCGCAGCAATCGCCCGGCAAGTGAACACGGTCAGTAGGTGATATGCGGTGGCCCGGGGGCAGAGCCTGACGACCTGCGCTGAGCCTTCACAACCAGGAGCCGATCGCTCCGCGACGACGGCGCAGCTGCTGCGCAAGGAAGCGCATGGTGGAGCTGGACACGTCGTCACCGGGCGGGTAGGCAAGCATGTGAAGCCTCTGGTGGAACGGGCGATCTTGGTCGTGAACCCGCCTACCAGGGGCTTCACCCCGTTATCAGCCCAATCACACAACCCACCAGGGGGGCTGGAATCAGCTTATTCGCACACAAGGGCGGGAACACCCCTGCATACGCGGGGAGGAGCGACGACGCCAGCGCCTACCCGCGCGTCACTGGGGAACACCCCCGCATGCGCGGGGAGGAGGTGGCGGATGACGAGTTCGGCCCGGCGGGTCGGGGAACACCCCCGCATGCGCGGGGAGGAGGGACCCCGGGGGATTTGCGGGACGACCTGCGCGGGAACGCCCCCGCATGCGCGGGGAGGAGACGAGTTGACCACTATTTCGCTCCCCTTCCGTGGGAACACCCCCGCATGCGCGGGGAGGAGGCTCGGGTGGGGGCTGCTCGTCGCCACCATGGGGGAACACCCCCGCGTGCGCGGGGAGGAGGGCACCGCTCGGATGAGGACTGGGCGCGCGACGGGAACACCCCCGCATGCGCGGGGAGGAGGTGGTGGCCCCGGCGGCCCACCCGCCGGCCGCGGGAACACCCCCGCATGCGCGGGGAGGAGTGCATGTCCGCGACGTCGTCGTACTCGTCGTCGGGAACACCCCCGCATGCGCCGGGAGGAGGGGACCCGATCCCCGCCGGGGTCCGCCGCGTGGGGAACACCCCCGCATGCGCGGGGAGGAGCAGCTCACCGCGGATCGGCGCCATGCGGTCCAGGGAACACCCCCGCATGCGCGGGGAGGAGAGCGGGGAGTTCCTGGGCGTCATGGGCGTCCGAGGGAACACCCCGCATGCGCGGGGAGGAGCTCGCGGCCATCGGCGGGCTCTTCGGCGACGTGGGAACACCCCCGCATGCGCGGGGAGGAGCCACCGTCCGCCCGGTGCATCATCCGCCAGTAGGGAACACCCCCGCATGCGCGGGGAGGAGTGGAGATCCCGCTCGACGAGAACGGTCAACCCGGGAACACCCCCGCATGCGCGGGGAGGAGTCAACGGCATGGTGGCGTGGCTGGCCGACGGCAGGAACACCCCCGCATGCGCGGGGAGGAGGACCATCTCACCGTCACCCACATCGCCGAGATGGGAACACCCCCGCATGCGCGGGGAGGAGCGGACCCTCCAGATGACGCTGGGGGAAGCGCTGGGAACACCCCCGCATGCGCGGGGAGGAGTTGCAGCGGGTCATACGGGCGCCCGTGGCCTTGGGAACACCCCCGCATGCGCGGGGAGGAGTCCGGGCGGCCCAGCAGCGCGTCGAACGCCGCGGGAACACCCCCGCATGCGCGGGGAGGAGCAGCGCGGTGACGTGAGGCGGTCCAGCTTCGCGGGAACACCCCCGCATGCGCGGGGAGGAGACGGTTGCGTCACGTAGCGTCTTGTGTGTAGCGGGAACACCCCCGCATGCGCGGGGAGGAGAGCTCAGCGCGGGTACGGCAGCCTGCACCGGAAGCGGAACACCCCCGCATGCGCGGGGAGGAGAGTGCGCGACCTGCGACGTTATCGGCGCCGAGCCCGGATTTTACTCACTTTACCAAACTCCGGCATTTCGCCCATCCCTCACCCCTTTCCTGCCTCTCCCTCTCACGGCCGGTCCCGCAGTTCGAGGACCTTGCGGGCCACCGGCGAGGTGCGGACGATGCCGGCGAGGGTGTTGGAGCCCCGGGTGATCTGGGTGAACGCAGTCCATGCCGGGCGGAAGCCGATGAGCGCCGAGTGCACCAGGCGGGGGCGGCGGGTGAACATGTCGAGCAGGCGCCGTCCGACACCCATCTCGGCGCCGAGCCCCGACTTCACCGCGAAGGTGTAGTTGAGCGCCTGCCGGCGGGCGTCGACCGCGTCCCCGGCCTCGGCGATGCGCACCGCCCACTCCCCCGCCAGTCGTCCCGAGCGCAGCGCGAAGGAGATGCCCTCCCGGGTCCACGGCTCCAGCAGTCCCGCCGCGTCGCCGCAGACCAGGACCCGGCCGCGTGACAGCGGCGAGTCGTCGGTGCGGCAGCGGGTCAGATGCCCGGAGGAGACGGACGGTTCGAAGCCCGCGAGCCCCAGCCGCCCGATGAAGTCGCTGAGGTACTGCCGGGTCGCGGCGCCCTCGCCGCGCCGGGCGATGACGCCGACGGTGAGGGTGTCGCCCTTCGGGAAGACCCAGCCGTAGGAGCCGGGCAGCGGGCCCCAGTCGATGAGGACGCGGCCCTTCCAGTCGGCGGCGACCTCCGGCGGGACCGGGATCTCCGACTCCAACCCGAGGTCGACCTGTTCCAGCCGCACCCCGACGTGTGTCCCTATGCGGCTGGCGGAGCCGTCGGCGCCGACCACGGCGCGCGCCAGTAGCGTCTCGCCGCCCGACAGGACGACGGCGACCGTGCGCCGGTCGGGGACGGCAGCGCCGTGCTGCTCCACTCGCGCCACCTGAGCGCCGGTGCGCAGCACCGCACCGGCGGCGACCGCCGCCTCGGCCAGCGCCTGGTCGAACTCGGGCCGGTTCACCAGCCCGAAGAGCATCCGCCGGGAGCGGCGGGTGCGGGCGAGCTTGCCGTCGAGGGAGAAGGTGACGGCGTGGACGCGTTCGCGCAGCGGGAGTTCGAACCCGGGCGGCAGCGCGTCACGGGTCGGTCCGATGATGCCGCCGCCGCAGGTCTTGTACCGGGGCAGTTCGGCCTTCTCCAGCAGCAGGGTCCGCCGCCCGGCGGCAGCCGCCGCCCGTGCGGCGGAGGACCCGGCCGGCCCGGCGCCCACCACGATGACGTCCCACACCTCGTCGCCGTCTCCGGCCGCGCTGTCCCTGCTCACCTGTCGCTGACGCTCCCGTCCACCCGTCTCGACCGGCCCTGGCCCGGGCCGCCTCTCGGCCAACCGCTTCCGCATCCTACGGCGCCGACCCCCGGCATCGGCGCTGTGGGATGATCTCCGCACCCCACGAACCACCCGGTCCGCCGAGCCGTCGCGGGCCGTGTCCGTCCCGCTGAGGAGCCGCACACGATGCCGACTCACCACCCCGACGACGCCACCCTCGCCTCGGCGGTCGCCGCGATGATGCCCGAGGCCCGCCGTGAACTCGCCGAGCTGGTCTCGTTCCGTTCCGTCGCGGACCCCGCGCAGTTCCCTCCGGAGGAGTGCGAGCGAGCCGCGAACTGGGTCGCCGACGCGCTGCGCGCCGAGGGGTTCACCGACGTCGCGCTGCTGGACACCCCCGACGGCACGCAGTCCGTCTTCGGCTACCTGCCCGGTCCGGCCGGTGCGCCCACGGTGCTGCTGTACGCGCACTACGACGTGCAGCCGCCGCTGGACGAGGCGGCGTGGACCTCCCCGCCGTTCGAGCTGACGGAGCGGGACGGCCGCTGGTACGGGCGCGGCGCCGCCGACTGCAAGGGCGGCCTGATCATGCACCTGCTGGCGCTGCGGGCACTGCGTGCCTCGGGCGGCGTGCCGGTCGGGGTGAAGGTGATCGTGGAGGGCTCCGAGGAGCAGGGCACCGGCGGGCTGGAGCGGTACGCCGAGGCGCACCCGGAGCTGCTGCGGGCCGACACCATCGTGATCGGTGACTGCGGCAACTTCCAGGTCGGCCGGCCCACGGTGACCGCGGTGCTGCGGGGCATGACGATGGCGCGGGTCACCGTCCGGACGCTGGAGGGCAACCTGCACTCCGGTTCGTTCGGCGGCGCCGCGCCGGACGCGCTGGCGGCGCTGATCCGGGTGCTGGACTCGCTGCGCGCGGCGGACGGTTCGACCACGGTCGACGGGCTGGGTGCGGACGAGGTCTGGCCGGGGACGGCCTACCCGGAGGAGCAGTTCCGTGCCGACGCGCGGGTACTGGACGGGGTGGAGCTGATCGGTTCCGGCGAGGTCGCCGACCGGCTGTGGGCGCGCCCGGCGGTGACGGTGCTCGGCATCGACTGCCCGCCGGTGGTGGGCGCGACGCCGTCGGTGCACGCGCAGGCGCGGGCCCTGGTGAGCCTGCGGGTGCCGCCGGGCACGGACCCCGCCGAGGCGGCGAAGCTGCTGGCCTCGCACCTGGAGGCGCACGCCCCGTGGGGTGCACGGGTGGAGGTGGAGGCCACCGGTGAGGGGCACCCGTTCCGGGCGGACACCGACAGCCCGGCGTACACGGCGATGGCGACGGCGATGGCGGCCGGCTACGACGGCGCGCCGATGGAGATCACGGGGCAGGGCGGTTCGATCCCGCTGACCTCGACGCTCGCGGGGCTGTACCCGGAGGCGGAGCTGCTGCTGATCGGGCTGAGCGAGCCGGCGGCCCGCATCCACGCGGTGGACGAGAGCGTCTCGCCGCAGGAGCTGGAGCGGATGTCGGTGACCGAGGCGGTGTTCCTGCGGGAGTACGCCCGCTCGGCGGGGACCGACGCCGGCTGAGTCCTGCCCCGCGTTCCGCCGTCGCACAGCGACGAGGGCCCCGTGCCCGGCTGCTGCCGGGGCGGGACCCTCGTGTCGACACTCCGCCGGGCGCTGTTCCGGCGGCGGGTCGGGGCGGCGAGGTCAGGGCGCCGACCGTCTCGCGTACCGGCGGCTGGACCCGCGGGGGCGGCGGGCCGTGCTGCGCGGGGTGAGCGGCGCCGGTGCGCCCACCCGTCCAACTATGGTGCGGGACCGGCACTTCGGGCCGGCCCCCTCGCGGGGTTCCACGTCGTGGCTCCTTCTGCCTCGGGGCGTCTGCTCCGAGTCAGCCACGTCGCGGCGCGGGCGACCACCGGGGCGCGACCATGCGGGGAACACGGAGAGCCATTGGAAGTACGCGGAGGGTGTCCACGGACGGGGGGTGTCCGGGGTGCGCCAGGCCCCGGTCAGGGCCGGTACCGACACCGGGGGCGCGGTAGCCGTCGCGGTCCGACCGGAACCGCGGTCGGACCGGGATCGGTGTCAGGGGTCAGAGGTCAGGGATCGGGGACCCGGGTCAGGGGCTGACGGGTATGCCGGCCTCCAGGTTGATGGTCCTGCCGCGGGCGCGGGCCTCCAGCGCCCAGCGGAGCCGCAGGAAGCGGCCGGGTGAGAGCAGCTGTTCGGCCTCCGCCGTGCCGACGAACCGCCACTGGCGCAGTTCCTCGCCCGGGAGGAGCAGTTCGCCGAAGCGCTCCTCGGGGAGCCGTCCGCCGTCGAAGAGCATCCGGACGCCGCCGAACCCCGGGGGCACCGGGGGCTCCCAGTCGACGACGAGCAGCCGGGGGCCGTCCGCCAGCCGCAGCCCCAGTTCCTCGGTCACCTCGCGGAGGGCGGCCCGCGACGGTGGCTCGCCGGGTTCGACGACGCCGCCGGGGAACTCCCAGCCGGGCTTGTAGGTGGGGTCGACGAGCAGCACGCGGTCCTGCTCGTCGAAGATCAGCATGCCCGCCGCGACGGTGGCGGCGGTGGGGCGCGGGGACTGCACGATCTCGCACGCGCCGGCGCCCTCCCCCACGGCGGCCGCGACACGTTCCGCGGCCTGGCGGCCGGTCAGCGCGGAGGTGTCGAGGACGTGGGCGTCCGTACGGAGCCACGGCAGCGCCGCGCGGTAGGCGGGCAGATGGTCGCGGGCCCAGGCGCCGTCGCGCGCGCCGGTGGCGGCCTCGCCGGAGGCGGCGACCGTCATGGCCGGGGCGGCGGGGCCGTCGGTGAGGAACCGCTGGCGAAGGATCGTTTCTTCAGCGTCCAGCAGAACGTGCCGCACCGCGAGGCCGCGCGACGCCAGGCCGCCGAACATCTCGTCGCGCCGCTCCTGGCTCAGGACCGAGAGCGGCAGCACCAGCACGCCGCCGGTCTCCCGGTGCACGGCCGCGGCCGTCTCCACCAGCAGCCAGCGCCAGGCCGGGAGTTCCTGGTCGTTCGCCACCTCCTTGAGGCGTCGCGCCGGGAGTGTGACCCGCAGCAGGTCACCGATGCGTTCGGGGTCCAGCAGCACGGAGTCCGGCAGCAGAGCCGTCAGCTCCGCGGCCGTGGCGGACATGCCCGCGCCCTGGGCGCCGTTGAGCCAGATGATCACCAGTGACCCTCCTCGTGTCGGCGTGGAATCAGGTGCCCGCTGCGGTGGGGCGCGGAAACGTGCGTCAGTCGCCGCCCGGGGAACGGCGCACCGCCGCCGCGGCGCCGACGAGCCCGGCGTCGGCGCCCAGCAGCGCCGGGCGGACGGGCAGGCCGCGCACGTAGGGCAGCGCCGCGTACTCGCCGAGGGCGGTGGTGAGCGGGGCGAAGAGCACGTCGCCGGCGTGGGCGACCCCGCCGCCGACCACGACGACGTCCAGCTCCACCAGGGTGGCGGTTGCGGCGATGCCCGCCGCCAGCGCGCGGGCCGCCCGCCGGAACGCGGCCGTCGCCACGGGCTCGCCGTCCCCGGCCGCGGCGGCGACGTGCGCGGCGGTCGGCGGCCCGCCGTCCGGGGCGAGGAGGCCGCGTTCCCCCGCCCAGCGGGCGATGGCGGTACCGCTGGCGATGCCCTCCACGCACCCCCGGCCGCCGCAGGGGCAGGTGTCCCCGTCCAGCTCCACGCAGATGTGGCCGATGTGCCCGGCGTTCCCGCTCGGGCCGGTACGCAGCCGGCCGTCGAGCACCAGCCCGCCGCCGACCCCGGTGGAGACGACCATGCAGAGCGCGTTGTCGACGCCGCGCGCCGCGCCGCACCAGTGCTCCCCGGCGGCGATGGCGGCGCCGTCACCGACCAGCGCCACCGGCAGCCGGTCGCCGACCGTCCGGCGGGCGCCGGAGACCAGCGGATAGCCGCGCCAGCCGGGGATGTTGACGGGGCTGACGGTGCCCGACCGGGCGTCGACCGGCCCGGCGCTGCCGATGCCCAGGCCGCGGACGGCCGACCAGCCGTCCGCCGCGACCAGGCGGTCGAGGACCGCGGTGACGGCGGCCAGCACGGAGTCACCGCCCTCTCGGGCGGGTGTGGGCACCTGGAACCGTTCGCGCACCGCGCCGGTGTCGTCCACCAGCGCCCCCGCGATCTTCGTTCCGCCGATGTCGAGCGCGGCGACAAGATCAGTGGTCATGGCCTGGAAGCCTCACCCGGCGGGGTGCCCCTTGTCCACCCCCGGGGCGCGGCGGCCCCGGGCCGTGGCGGCCCGGTGACCGGGCGGTGACGGCCCGGGGGACGGCCGTCCGCCCCGGTGTCCCGGCCGACATGTGATCGCCACGCGGCTTTGATCAACGGGAAAACCAGACGAAACGGCAGGCCGGGAGGGTGGTACCCACGGACGCCGCGGGGCGCTCCGGCCCGGGGTACCGGGAGACCGAGATCCAGGAGACGTCATGGAGCACTACGCCGTACTCGCCGGCTTCGCGCTGGAGACCGCGCCGGGATGCAGACCTCCAAGACGATCGTGGCCGTCAACAAGGACTCCGAGGCCCCGATCTTCGAACTGGTCGACTTCGGTGTCGTCGGCGACCTCTTCACCGTCGTCCCGGCCCT
>NZ_JAAVJD010000440.1 GCF_012033735.1 Streptomyces lonarensis
GGCCGGCCCGGCGGGCCGGCCCGGTGTCCGCCGGGCGGGACCGGGCGGTCGGCGGCGGGGGCGAGGCCATAAGCTGGAGTGGCTCGCCCAGCACCGCATTTCCGCACGAGGAGCCACCCGCATGTCGTCTGAACCGACCGCTCCCGGCCCGCACACCGCGCTGCGTACGGGAGTCGTCTGGGAGCTGTTGCGGGGGGCCCTCGCGCGCCGCGCGGCGGCTGCCGGCTCCCCGGCGCTGGACGTGCTCGACACGGGCGGTGGCAGCGGCAGCCTCGCGGTGCGGGTCGCGGCGCTCGGCCACACGGTGACCGTGGTCGACCCCAGCCCGGACGCGCTGTTCGCGCTGGAGCGGCGTGCCGCCGAGGAAGGCGTGGCCGCACGCGTCCGCGGCGTGCAGGGGGACACCGGCGACCTGCTGGTGGTCGCCGGCAGCGGTGCCTACGACATGGTGCTGTGCCACGGCGTGCTGGAGTACACCGACGACCCCCGTGCCGCCCTCACCGCCGTCACCCGCGCGCTGCGGCCCACCGGCGGCACGCTGAGCCTGCTGGCGGCCGGGGTCGGCGGCGCCGTCCTCTCGCGTGCGCTGGCGGGGCGGTTCACCGAGGCGCGGCAGGCGCTGGCCGACCCGGACGGGCGGTGGGGCGACGCCGACCCGGTCCCGCACCGCTTCACCGCCGACCAACTGACCGCGCTCGCCTCGGCCGTGGGGCTGGACCCGCTCGCCGTCCACGGGGTGCGGATCTTCGCGGACCTGGTACCGGGCGCGCTGGTCGACACCGAGGCCGACGCGCTGGCCGCCCTCACCAGGCTGGAGGCCGACGCGGCGGCGCATCCGGCGTACCACGCGATCGCCGGGCAGCTTCACCTGCTCGCCGAGCGCACCGTGCCCCGGGCCGACTCCTGAACGTGCCCCCGTTCCCTTAGGATCGGACGTAATATCGGACGTGCGCCCGTCGGCATGGCGGAGGGGAGCCGGGGTAGGGGATTCTCCATCCCCCGGTCAGCTCCGGTCGTGGCGGAAGCGGTGGGCGGAATTCGCGTAAGGGGCGGCTTTCACAGGGAGCGTTCCCTGCCTATCCTGGAAGAGTCGGACCCGGTCGCCACCGCGACCGACGAGTAGGAGGACCCCGTGCCGCTCTCGGAGCACGAGCAGCGCATGCTCGAGCAGATGGAGCGAGCGCTGTACGCGGAAGATCCCAAGTTCGCGACAGCGCTCGAGGGCAGTGAACTGCGCACGTACACCCGCAAGCGGGTCTACCAGGGCGCGGTCGGTTTCCTGGTGGGCATCGTGCTCCTGATGGCCGGCATGGTCGCCCAGCAGATCTGGCTCAGTGTCGTCGGGTTCCTGGTCATGCTCGGCTGCGCCGTGCTCGCCGTGACCGGGTGGAAGAAGGGCCCGGTCGTGGCCTCCGCGGACGGCGCCGCGGGCTCGGGCGGCGGCAAGGCGGGCGCCCGCCCGGCCGGCCGCGGCCAGCAGCAGCCGCGGCAGCGCCGCTCGGTCATGAACCGCATCGAACAGCGCTGGCAGCGCCGCCGCGACGAACGCGACGGCTGACCACCCCGACCGGTCCCGCGACCGGTTTCCTGACGCACCGCGACGGGCCCCCGAACGACGGCGCCCGGTGCGGCCACCTCCGCCCCGGCCGGCCGCCTCGGCGGCCGACGGATGCTTGCCGCCGCAGGAACAGGTCCGGCAGCCCGGCGGCCCCGGCCCGCCGCCACCGGGCGCCACGCCGGGCGGGCACCGGGTGGGAGACAGCACCCCCGTGCCGCTGCGGGGCTCGCGGTGCGGC
>NZ_JAAVJD010000441.1 GCF_012033735.1 Streptomyces lonarensis
GCGATCCAGGCCCACCTCACCACCCGCTGGGAGGCGCTGCTGCTCGCCGAGTTGGCCGTCCCCTTCGAGGAGGCCGACGCCTCCCGGCGCGCCGCCGCCTACGCCGCGGTCTGCGCCGGCAGCGGCACGGGGCGGCCCGGGGGGGGCGTGCCGCCGACCGGGGCCGGGACATCCGCGGGGCCGGGGGCGACGGGCACGCCGGGCGCGGTACCGGCTGCCGGGCGCGGCGACGCAGGGCCGCGCATCCCGCCCGTCGGCCGGGTGGTGAGGGCTGACGCTACCGCTGCGGCGCGCTCTTCGGGAGTCACCCGACGGAGGGAGCTGCCCCCGTCAGTTCGAGGATGCGGCGCACCACGGCGGCGCGGACGGCGGGGTCGAGGTCCGCACCGCCGCCCACGGAGTCACCGAGCCAGAGCCCGTCGGCGGCGAGCCGTGCGACGAGACGGTCGATCTCGGCGGGGCCGGCGGAGGCCGGCGGCGCGACCCAGCGGCGGGTCAGCTCCGTCCACGCCTCGGCGAGGGCCGGGTCGGTCGCGGACTCCATCATGAACGCGAGGTCCGCCCCGCCGGTGCCGCCGCCGGCGCAGACCGCGGCGTAGGCGGCGGCGCGCCGGGAGGCGTCGGCCTCCTCGAAGGGGACGGCCAACTCGGCGAGCAGCAGCGCCTCCCAGCGGGTGGTGAGGTGGGCCTGGATCGCGCGGAGCAGCGCGTCGCGGGAGGGGAAGTGGTAGATCAGTCCGCCCTTGGTGACGCCGGCCTCCTCGGCGGCGGCGTCGAGGGTCAGGGAGGTGATGCCGTCACGTGCCACGACGTGGACGGCGGCGTCGAGGATGCGGCTGCGGGAGCTGGGGCGCATGCCGTAACTGTACCAACCGAAAGGTACAGTTACGGGCCATGGACGTACTCACGGGCATCGTGCTCGCTCTCCACATCATCGGCATCGCCGCCCTGCTCGGCGGCTTCCTCGCACAGATCCCCGCGCTGCGCACGGCCACCGGCCGCGTCACGCCGGGCATGCTCCACGGAGCGCTCACCATGCTGGTCACCGGCATCGCCCTCGTCGGCCTGAACGAGGCCGGCGACGGCGAGGTGAACCACGTCAAGATCGCCGTGAAGACGGTCGTGCTGGTCGCGGTCCTCGTGATAGTCGTGACCCGGCGGAAGGCGGAGACGGTCGCCTCGCCACTGCTCGGCGCGATCGGCGCGCTGACGGCGCTGAACGTCCTGCTCGCCACGCTCTGGAACTGACCGCCCGCCACGCCACGGCCCGCCACCGCGCCGCCGCCCCGTCCGGAGCTGCGGGCGGTGCGGTGGCGTGGTGGCGCGGTGGCGGAGGCAACGGGCTCACGCGTCGGACGGGACCGCCGTGACCAGCAGGTTGTTGCGGTACCCGTCGCGGCCGTCGTAGGGCGGCGCGCAGGTGACCAGGGTCAGGACCGGGTCGCCCTCCCGGGCGAACACCCGGTCCGGCAGGCTGTCGGCCGGCACGGTCTCGCGCGCCGTCACCCGGTACTCGACCGGTGCGGCGTCCCCCTCCCGGTGCACCCGCACCGTGTCACCGGGCCGCATGTCGTAGAGCGCTGCGAACTCCCCCAGGTCGCCCGTGGCGGAGTCGACGTGCCCCATGAGCACCGCCGACCCGGCGGCCGCGCCGGGGGCAGGCCCGAACCGGTACCAGCCGGCGACGAGCGGATCGGCCGGCACCGCCGCGCCGCCCTCGTCATCGACGCCGACGGCCGTGACCGGGGCGTCGAGCCCGACCCGCGGGGCGTGCACCCGCACCGGGGC
>NZ_JAAVJD010000442.1 GCF_012033735.1 Streptomyces lonarensis
ACGGCGCGCACCAGCGCGCCGCCGTCCTGGAGCGCGCCGCCGGAGCGGTCCTCGGCGGGGAGCGTGCCGCCGGTCTCGAAGTACTCGACCACCGGGGACGGCACCACCGGTACCTCACCGAGCCGGACGGAGCCGTCGGTGCCGTCGACCGAGAGCACGTCGCCCTCCTCGATGACGGAGCCGTCGGGCAGCGTCGCGCGGCGCGCCGCCGCGTCGACGGTGATGCCGTCGGCGCCGCAGACGCAGGTGCGGCCCATGCCGCGCGCCACCACCGCGGCGTGGGAGGTCTTTCCGCCGCGGGAGGTGAGGACGCCCTCGGCGGCCAGCATGCCGTCCAGGTCGTCGGGGTTGGTCTCCCGCCGCACCAGCACGACCCGCTCGCCGCGGGCCGCCCGCGCCGCGGCCCGCGCCGAGTCGAAGACCGCCGCGCCGACGGCGGCGCCCGGCGAGGCGGGGACGCCGTGTGCCACCGGTTCGGCCCGGTGCGCGGGGTCGAAGTGGGGGAACATCAGCTGCGCCAGCTGGTGTCCGTCGACCCGCCGCAGCGCCTCGTCCTCGTCGATGACGCCTTCCTCGGCGAGGTCCGCCGCGATCCGGAAGGCCGCCGCGGCGGTCCGCTTGCCGACCCGGGTCTGCAGCATCCACAGCGTGCCGCGCTCGATGGTGAACTCGATGTCGCACAGGTCGCGGTAGTGCTGCTCCAGGGTGGCCATGACCTCGGTGAGCCGGCGGTGGGAGCGGGGGTCGATCCGCTCCAGCTCCGCCAGCGGCACGGTGGTGCGGTTCCCCGCCACGACGTCCTCGCCCTGCGCGTTGCTCAGGTAGTCGCCGTAGACGCCCGGCCGCCCGGTCGCCGGGTCGCGGGTGAAGGCCACCCCGGTGCCGGAGTCCGGGCCGAGGTTGCCGAAGACCATGGCGCAGACCGAGACGGCGGTGCCCAGGTCGTCGGGGATGTGCTCCTGGCGCCGGTAGCGCCGGGCGCGGTCGGTGTTCCACGAGTCGAAGACGGCGTCGACGGCGAGGGTGAGCTGTTCCCGGGGGTCCTGCGGGAACTCCCGGCCGCCCAGGTCGCGGGTGATGCGCTTGTACTCCTCCACCAGGGCCCGCAGCCGGTCGGCCGGCAGGGCGGCGTCGGTGTCGACGCCCTCCTCGCGGCGGGCCGCGGCCAGCGCGTCGTCGAACGGGGCGCCGTCGATGCCGAGGACGGTGCGGCCGAACATCTGGATCAGCCGCCGGTAGGAGTCCCAGGCGAACCGGGCGTCACCGGCCTGGCCGGCGAGGGCCCGCACCGAGGTGTCCGAGAGGCCGACGTCGAGAACGGTCTCCATCATCCCCGGCATGGAGACCCGGGCGCCGGAGCGGACCGACACCAGCAGCGGGTCCGCACCGCGGCCCAGGCGGCGCCCCGTGCTCCGCTCCAGGGCGGCGAGATGGTCCGCGATCTCCTCGCGGAGCGTCTCCGGTTCACGCCCGGTCAGCAGGTAGGAGCGGCACGCCTCGGTGGTGACGGTGAATCCCGGCGGGACCGGCAGTCCGAGCCGGGTCATCTCCGCGAGGTTGGCGCCCTTGCCGCCGAGGAGGTCGACCATCCAGCGGTCGCCCTCGGCGAAGTCGTAGACGTAGCGCGGGCGGGGCTGCGGACGCCCGGGGTCGGCGGGGGCGGTCGGATCGGCCGCGCCGGGTGCGGCGGGCGGCACGGGGGTCTCGGTGTGCGGCACGGTCGGCTCCTCCCGGGCGGCCGCCCCTCGCGGCCGCGGGCCGGACG
>NZ_JAAVJD010000443.1 GCF_012033735.1 Streptomyces lonarensis
GCGGCGAGGGCCTCGGCGGGCGACGGCGCCCGCTCCGGCACGTCGGCGCGGCCACCGCGCACCGGCCGTCCGCTGTCCGCCGCGGGGTCCGGGGTCGTGGGGTCCGGGGTTGTGGGGTCCGGGGGCGCGGTGGGGCGCGGTGGCGCCGTGCCCGGTGGGGTGGCCGGCGCCGCGCCGGCGCTGTCGGTCCGCTGTGCCGTCATCTGTCAGCCCTCCGCCGCTGCTCGTCCCACATGGCCCGGGTGGGCTGCTGCCCGTGTCGCGCCGGGGGAACCCCCGGCCGTGCGCCGGCCCCGGCCCTGGAAGAGCACGGCGGTGGAGGAGATGGGCACCATCGGCACCGTCTCCCGCCGCCGTGCCAGCCATGCCGCGACCCCCCGCAGCGAGGGGCGCACCCCGCGCACCTGCAGCCGGACCCCGTGGCGGGCGCACTCCCGTGCCAACTCAATTCGGTCGACCAGGAGTTCGGGGTCATGGACGCCCCGGGGCGCCATTTTCGGCACCCGCTCCGCGACCCCGATGGCCAGGGCGCGGCAGAGCGCCGTGTCCGCCAGCGTGTCCAGGACCAGCAGCCCGTCGGGGCGGAGCAGTCGGCAGGCCTCCGCGACGGCGCGCGGCAGGTCCTCGACGTGCTCCAGGATCTCGCCGGCGGCGACCACGTCCGCGCAGCCGTCGCGCAGCGGGAGGGCCGTGACGTCACCGCGCACGGCGAGGACGCCGTGGTCGGCGGCCTGGCGGATCGCGCTGGGGGAGGTGTCGACGCCGATGTGGTGGTAGCCCTTGCCCCGTACGTGCGGCGCCATGAGCCCACCGCCGCAGCCGAGGTCCACGAGGACCGCGCCCTGCCTGGTCGCGGGCGGGACGAGTTCCGCGCGCGCGGCGGCGAGCCAGTGCAGCATGGCGAAGCTGCCGCGCGGTGACCACCACTCGTCCGCCAGCCGCTCGTACAGGGCCGGGTCGTTGGGCCGGAGCGGCGCATCGGAGTGTTCCCTGAGGATGACCATGCGGTCAGGCTGGCACACTTGCCCGACATGCGACAGAACGTCGGGTCCGTAACGTCCTGGTGCCGCGCGAGCCACCCCTTGCCCGTACTGGCGGTGACGGCTGTGACCGCGCTGCTCGCCGTCGCGTGGGGGCATGCGGCGGGTGGCGTACTGCTGTTGACGGCGGCGGTGCTCACGGGTCAGTTGTCCGTCGGCTGGCTCAACGACCTGGTCGACGCGGACCGCGACCGGGAGGCGGGGCGGGACGACAAGCCGCTGGCCCGGGGCGAGCTCAGCCGGACGGCCGTCCGCCGGGCGGTCGTGGCGACGGCCGGGGTGTCGGCGCTGCTGACGCTGCTCGCCGGCTGGCCGGCGGCAGCGGCCCACCTGGCGGCGCTGGGCTCGGCGTGGGCGTACGACCTCGGGGGGAAGTCCCGCGCCTGGTCCCCGGCCTGCTACGCCGTCTCGTTCGGCCTGCTGCCGGCGTTCGTCGTCCTCGCCCTGCCGGGCGCGCCGTGGCCGCCGCTGTGGCTGGTGGCGGGCGGCGCGCTGCTGGGGTGCGCCGCGCACTTCCTCAACGTGCTGCCGGACCTGGCGGAGGACGCCGCCGCCGGGGTGCGGGGGCTGCCGCAGCGGCTGGGCGCGGCCCGGAGCCGGGCGGTGGCGGCGGGGCTGATGCTGGGGGCGTGCGCGTCGCTGGCGCTGGGGCCGGTGGTGGGCGGAGGCGCCGCGGCGGAGGCC
>NZ_JAAVJD010000444.1 GCF_012033735.1 Streptomyces lonarensis
GTGCCGGGGCGCCACCATGCGCGGGGGCCACCCGGCGGAAGCGGCGGGACGGGCGGCCGTGCAGCACGCCGGGGTGGTGCCGCCCCTCGTCGTGCCGGCGAGGCCGCTGCGGGGCGACGCCACCGGAACGGGCCCGCGACGCCCGCTGCGCTCCGTACGGTCCTCAGAGCGGGGTCGAGACCCCGCGCCCGGCCCGCGACGCCCGCTGCGGCGCTCCGCCGCGTTTCCGGGAACGCCCGAACACGACCCGGGACGAGAGCGTCCCTGCGCCGCGCGGCTGACCGTGTCTGGCGCCGCGGGCTGATCCGGCACGGGTCTCCACGACGCGCCCGGCTCAGGGGGTCGGGTGTGCGGGGTCCTGCGTGCTCCGGAGCCGGCCCCGCCCCGGGGTGGGGGCGGGTGCCGGCCCCCCGTCGGCGACGGTGGGAGGGTGGTGGTCGCGGAGCCATCGGGTGGTCCGGGAGGCGGGCATGGCGGGCGCGAGCAGCCACCCCTGGACGGCGTCGCACCCGAGGTCGCGGAGGCGGTTCCATGTCTCGCCGTCCTCGACGCCCTCCGCGACGACGGCGAGGCCGAGCGAGTGGGCGAGTTCAACGGTGCACCGGACGATCTCCGCGTCCTCCCCGTCCTCGGCGAGCCGGGCGACGAACGCCCGGTCGATCTTCAACTCGCTGACCGGGAGTCGGCGCAGGTGGACAAGAGAGGAGTAGCCGGTGCCGAAGTCGTCCAGCGACATGCGCACGCCGTGCCCGGTGAGGCCGGCGAGGGTGTCCGCCGCCTGCTGCGGGTCGTCCAGCAGGACGTGCTCGGTGATCTCCAGTTGCAGCGCTCCCGCGGGCACGCCGTGGCGCGCCAGGCGTGCCGCGACCGCCCCGGCGAAGCCCGGAGTGTGGACATCGCGGGGCGAGACGTTGACGGCGACGGGCACGGCGATGCCGTCGGTGCGCCACCGCGCGACCTGCGCGAGCGCGGTCTCCAGGACGTAGTCGGTGAGGCGGGGCATGAGCCCGGAGGACTCGGCGACCGCGATGAACTCGTCCGGCGCGACCCTGCCCCGCTCGGGGTGGTCCCAGCGCACGAGCGCCTCCAGCCCTGCGACGGAGCCGTCGAACCGCACTTTCGGCTGGTAGTGCAGCCGCACCTGGCCGTTGTCGAGTGCGGCTCGCAGGTCGCCGAGCAGCGCGAGTCGCCCCGGCGTGTGGCGGTCGCGCGAGCGGTCGTACACCTCCACCGCCGGGCGGCCTGACCGCTTGGCCTCGGAGAGGGCGACATCGGCCTGGCGCAACAGCGCCTCCGCCGCGCGTGCGCCCGGCGGCGCCTCCTCGGGGTGGCGGGTGCGCGGCGAGCGTCCGCACGGCCCCCGTCCCGGTCGGGGCACGGCGGGATGCGGCGTGGCGGTGAGCCGTGACAGGGCGGCGCCCCCGTCACCGGGCGGCGCGGTGTCCCAGCCGGGGCGGCCGGGCTCGTCGAGCGGACCGCAGTGGTGTCCGGAGGCCGTCGGCACGACGGCCGCAACGGGCTGCGGCGGGGCAAGGGCGGCTGCCGGCGGCTCGGAGGGCCGGGGCGGAACAGCCGGTGGTGCGGCGGGGCGGGGCGGAACAGCCGGTGGTGCGGCGGGGCGAGGCGGAGCGGCGGAGGCCGGACCGGCAACCCGTGGGACCTCACCCGCATCCCCGGCGGCTCCGGTGGTGGCTCGTCCGCAGCCATCGCCTCCTACCAGG
>NZ_JAAVJD010000445.1 GCF_012033735.1 Streptomyces lonarensis
GGGCGGCGGTCGCCGCGGGGGCGGTGACGGGTGCGGCAGTGGGGCGGGGGGCCGCCTCGGGCAGCAGCCCGGCGTCGGCGAGCAGCACGTGGAAGGGCTCGCCGGAGGCGCGGGCGCGTCCGAGGAGCCGCCCAGCGGCCTGGGTCCCGCCCGCGGCGACGGCGGTGACGTCGGGCTCCGCGGAGAGCGCGGTGGCCAGCGATTCCGCGAAGACCCGGTGCTCGTCCACCACCAGCGTCCGGATGCGGTCCATGGTCTCCCCCTCGCGGCCGTCCGCGCCCCTGCAGATCACAGAAAGGCACCGCGGGTGTGCGCGGTGCCGACAGGCGTACAGCGTACGGGCGGAGCGTCGCAACGGTGGGCGAATTGCGGCAACTCCCGCCCTTGCGAAGGGTTTTGGTCACCGATGCTCGGCGGACCACCGTGATCCGGCCGCCGCCGGGGCGCGCGGGGGCGTTTCGCCGGGCGGTGCGCCGCGGGAGCGGGGCCGGGCGCCCGGGGCGCGCTCCGGGCCGGGGCGCGCGACACTGGCAGCCGTAGCTGTCCATCCACCGCACCGGCCGGTGCGGGCGACGGGAAGCGGGTGCCGCGATGCCCATGGCCATGGCCTTCGCCGAGTACGGCGGTCCGGAGGTGCTCACCCCGCTGGAGCCGGCGGAGCCGCATCCGGGGCCGGGGCAGGTGCGGATCACCGTCCGGGCGGCGGGGGTCAACCCGCTCGACGCCAAGCTGCGCTCCGGCGCGATGGCGGGCGCGTGGCCGCTGGAGCTGCCGTTCGTGCCCGGTTCGGAGCTGGCGGGCACGGTGGACGCGGTGGGTGAGGAGGTGCACGACCTCTCGGTCGGCGAGGCGGTGATGGGGCTCGCACCGCACAGTTACGCGGAGCAGGCCGTGGCCGACCGCGACCGGGTGGCGCGGGTACCGGAGGGCATGGACGTGGAGCACGCGGCCGCGGTCCCGGTGGCCGCGGAGACGGCCTGGCGGGCGCTGGCGGAGTTGCGTGTCGGGGCCGGCGACACCCTGCTGGTCCATGGGGCGGGCGGCGTGGTCGGCGCCATGGCGGTGCGGTTCGCGCTCGCCCGCGGCGCGCGGGTCGTCGGCACCGCCTCGGCCGCCGCGGTGCCGCGGGTCGCGGCGCTGGGCGCGATGGCCGTCACCTACGGCGAGGGCGTGGCCGACCGGGTCCGGGAGACGGTCCCGGGCGGTGTCGACGCGGTGCTCGACACCTCGGGGGCGGACGTGCTCGGGGAGTCGGTGGCGCTGGCCGGCACGCCGGACCGGGTCCTGACGGTGGTGGACCCGGTGGCCGCCCGGCGCCACGGGGCGCGGTTCTCGTCGAGTGGCGAGAGCCCGGTCGACCACGCCGCGGCCGGGCTGGCCCAGGCGGTGGCGCTGCACCGCGCCGGGTCGCTGCACCTCCCGCTGCACGCCGTGTACCCGCTGGCGGAGGCGGCCGAGGCGCACCGGGCGCTGGCGGCGGGGCGGCTGAGCGGGAAGATCGTGCTGAGCGTCTCCTGACGGCGTACGGGCGCGGGGGCGGGCGGGCGCGGACGGCCGGTCCCGTGCGGCCGCGCGGGCCCGGAGGGTCGGCCCCCGCGCCTCCGAGCGGGCGCGGCCCGCGTGGGCTCGGACGGTCGGCCCCGCGCAGCCGGGCGGACGGGGTGCCGGTCGGTCGCGGCGCCGGGCGGGCGGTCAGCCG
>NZ_JAAVJD010000446.1 GCF_012033735.1 Streptomyces lonarensis
CTCCCCGTCCGCGCCGGCGTCCGCGACGTCGCCGGTGGCGGTGCCCGCGACGCTTCCCGTCGCGCCGACCGCGGCGCCGTCCGAGCCGGCAGCCGCGTCCCCGTCCGAGGCCGTGCCCGCGTCGCCGTCCGGGGCGGTGCCCACGTCGCCGTCCGCGCCGCCGTCCGTCGCGGTGTCCGCACCGGCGTCCGTCGCGGTGCCCGCGCCGGGGCCCACCCCGGCGGCTGCCGCGGGGGTGTCCGCCGGAGCGGCGTCCGCCGCTGCGCTCTCTGCCGGGCCGTGCTGCGTGCCGTCGGCCGTCGCGGGCGCGGGGTCGGCCGCTCGTGGTCCGGTGCCCGGCGTGGTGTCGCCGCCCTGCGGGCCCGGCGCGGGCGCCGCACCACCGGGCGCCGCCTCCGCTGTCAGCGGGGAGGGGCTGCCCACCGCCCACCAGGCGACCAGGCCCAGCACCACGGCGGTCGCCACGGTGGTGGGGCCGCCGATGTCCGCGAAGACGAAGGTGACGGCCAGCCAGATCATCAGCCCCGTGGCGAGCAGCCCGACGTCCGGCACGCCCGGCCGGGGCGTGAGGAGGCCCAGCGGCCCGACGCCGCCGAGCAGCCCGCACCGCGCGCTGCCGGCCGTCCCCTCGCGGGCCGTCCGCCGGGCGGCACGGACCCGCAGCAGACAGCCGGCCAGCAGCACCGCCCAGCCGCCGATCAGCGCGGTGGCGCCGACCAGCCCCTGTTCACCGAGGACCAGCAGGTACATGTTGTGGGGGGACTCCAGCGCCTGCCGCTGGAACTCGGCACCGGCGCCCGCGGTGTCGCTCCCCGCCGACAGCGCCACCGAGGCGTGGACGTCGCGGTGCTCGGGGAACCCCTTGAGTCCGACGCCGGTCCAGGGCTCCTCCCGCCACATCGACCGCGCCGCGTCCCACATCGCGTACCGGTCCACCACCGACTGGTCGGGGGTGCCGGTCACCTGGCCGATGCTGGTGAGCCGGTCGGCGAGCTGATCGGAGAGCGTGACGGCCGTGCCGCCCGCCAGGAGTGCCAGGGCGCAGAGCGCCGTCACCGCACGCCGGGTGAGGGCGCCGGAAAGGAGGACGACGGCGGCGCAGGCGACCGCCGCGGCGATCCACGCGCCCCGGCTGAACGACACCGCCAACGCGAGCAGCAGCCAACCGGCGCAGCAGACGGCCGCCGGCCGCCACCAGCGCGGGGCGCCGGGTGGCGGCGACAGCGCAGCGCAGACGGCCACGAGCAGGCCGAAGCAGACGACGGTCGACATGCCCATCACGTTGAGGGGGCCGAAAGTGCCGACGGCGCGGATGTCCTCCCCCATGTAGGAGGCGCCGGTGCCGGTCGCGTACTGCACGATCCCGAGCGAGCCCTGCACCACTGCGAGGGCGAGGAACGCCCCGGCGACCGCGCGGACGTCCCGCCGGTCCCGGACCAGCACCACCACCGCCAACGGGACCAGCACGAAGACCTGGAGGTACCGCACCCAGCCGACCAGCGCCGCGGGGTGCCCCGTGGAGGCCAGGTGGACGACGCCGAGCGCCAGCACCGCAGCGGCGAAGACGGCCACCCCCGGCGCCCCGAGCGCCGGGCGGCGCCCGCGCACCAGCGCGACGACCGCCGCGGCCACGAGGAGCAGCGACGCGACGTCGGCGGCGACCAGCCGGCCGCCTCCCGCC
>NZ_JAAVJD010000447.1 GCF_012033735.1 Streptomyces lonarensis
AGCTGATCACCCTCGACGACGTGGCCGACGGCCGCGTCACGCTGGGCATCGGGGCCGGAGGCAGCGGTTTCGACGCCACCGCTCTCGGCCACGACGCGTGGACCCCGCCTCAGCCCGGTCGGCGCGGGCCGCGGCCGTCCAGCAGGTAGCCGACGGCGCGGTGCTCCTCGGCCCGGGCGGCACCGTCGGGGTCGACGGCGGGGGCGGGGTCGTCGGGTTCGGCGGGGTGACCCCCGACGGGGCCGTGCGAGCCGGTGCAGGGCGCGCCCGCGGGAGCGCCGACCACCGTCGACTCGGCACCGGGGACCGTGCCGCCGTGCGACGCGCGGTCGGTGTGGGCCCGGTCGTCGGCGCGGTCCGACTCGCCGCCCGCGCCGCCGGTCGCACCGGCGACCGGCGCAACGCCGGGCAGCGGGCCGGAGCCGAAGGGGCCCAGAGCCGGGGCGGGGAGGCCGGTCACCGCGGGCAGCAGCCCGGACAGGCCGCGGTGACGGTCCGTCCCCGGTCGGGCGCTGTCGTCGCGCTGTTCCGCCTCGGCACGCTCGGCATCGGCCGCGTCGGCCCCCGGCGAGCCGTCGCCGTCGCCGGGGAGGTCGGCTGCCGGTGGGACACCGCCGTCGGGCACGCCGGGCGGGGCCGGTTCGGCGGGGTGGTCGGACGTCGGCGGCGGGGTGTCGTCGGCGCCACCGCGGTCGGGGGTGACGCGCAGGGCGTCGGTGACGGGGCGCAGCCCGACGGCGTCGGCCACCGGGACGAGTACCGGGGTGAGGAGCCCGCCGGGCGTCCGCCCGGCCTCCGGCGGGGAGGTGCGGGCATCGGGGGCGCCGCCCTCCGGTGCAGGCCCCTCCGGGACTGTGCCGTCCGGGACAGTGCCGTCGGGAGTGGCGTCGCCCGGCGTGGTCACGCCCGTGACCGGCGCGAGGAGGTCCGTGACGGGGGTGAGCAACTCGCCGACCGGAGTCAGAAGTTCAGCGACCGGGGTGAGCAGGTCCGTGACGGCACCGGCGACGGCGCCGGGGGGCACCGGCCGCGCCTCGGCAGCGCTGTCGTCGGTTGCGGCGGGACCGGTTGCGGCGGGACCGGTTGCGGGGGGACCGGATGCGGGGGGACCGGATGCGGGGGTGTGCCGGGGCTCGGCCCCGGGTGAACCCGCCGCGGGCGCGGTGGGTTCGTGCACGGCGTCATCGGGACCGACGCCTGAGGGAAGGGGTCCGTCGGTGTCGGGGCCGGCCCGGCCGGGACCGGGCTGCGGCCCTGCCTCGGGCGCTGCGCCGGCGGCCTGCTCGTCGGGCGCCGTCCGCTCGTCCGCCGCCCGCTCGGACGGCTCCCGCTCGGACTTGTCCGGCTCCGGCTCCGGCGCCGGGCCCGGTTCGTCCCGGTCGGCCGGCTCGTCCCGGTCGGCCGGGTCCTCGCCTCGGCTGCCGAGGACCGCACCGAGCAGGCCGGATATCGGGCCGCGGGCCTCGCGGTCGCCGTCGGCGGCGATGCGCACCGCTCCGGCGCGCTCCCGGCCGTCGGGCGCGGTGGCGGCCGTCGACGCGCCGCGGTGGGCGGCTGCAGCGGTCCCCGCCTCGGATGTGCCGTCGGCCGCGGCGGCAGCGATGCGCACCGCTCCGGGCACGGGGATTCCGCCCGTGCCTCACCCCCACATCCGCCTCGCGCCGGACGTTAGCTGTGCG
>NZ_JAAVJD010000448.1 GCF_012033735.1 Streptomyces lonarensis
CCCGGCGGACGGCGGGCGGTGCCATCGCACCGGAAGGCGCCGTGGGAGCATCGCGCGCGCCCCGTCGGGCGCCCGGTGACCCGGCCCCGCGGGGCCCGGGCCGCCCCAGGCGCCGCACGCGCCCCCGCGAGCCCCGGACGACGGGTGAACCCCGGGCGCCGGGGCGGCGGAACATATGCCAGAGTTGCCACTTCCAGGCCGGGAGCACGTAGCGTACGGCCAACGGGCCCAGTAGACCGGGGAAGGGGCGGCTGGAGTTGAGCACGCACGCACCGCACACAGCGCAGCCGGTGACACTCCCGGCGACGCTCGACGAGGCGGTCGCGGCGCTCGCCGCGCAGCCCGCAGCCGTGCCGGTCGCCGGAGGCACGGACCTGATGGGAGCCGTCAACGGCGGCCTGCTGCGCCCCACGGCGCTGGTCGGCCTGGGACGCGTGGCGGAACTGCGGGGGTGGGAGTACCGCGACGGCCACGCGCTGCTCGGCGCCTGCCTCACGCTC
The DNA here is from genome assembly GCF_012033735.1 of Streptomyces lonarensis. GTDB lineage: Bacteria > Actinomycetota > Actinomycetes > Streptomycetales > Streptomycetaceae > Streptomyces > Streptomyces lonarensis. The sequence goes on from NZ_JAAVJD010000448.1 coordinate 501, forward strand.
GCCCGCATGGGGCGTCCCGACTTCGCGGTGCTCATGCCCGCCCTGGCAGCCGCCGCGCGCAGCGCGGGCCCGCCGCAGGTCCTCAACGCCGGGACGCTGGGCGGGAACATCATCAGCGGCGCCCCCAGCGGCGACACGCTCCCGGTCCTGGCGGCGCTGGAGGCCGAGCTGGTCATCGCCGGGGCGGACGGGGCGCGCCGCGAGGTCCCGGTGAGCGAACTGCTGGTGGGCCGCGAGCACCTGCGCCCCGGTGAACTCCTCGCCTACGCCCGGGTGCCGCTGCTCCACGCCCCGCAGACCTTCCTCAAGGCCACCGGCCGCACGGGCCCGGGGCGTGCCGTCGCCTCGGTCGCCGTCGCGCTGGACCCCGCGCGCCGCGAGGTGCGGTGCGCGGTCGGCGCCATCGCGCAGGTACCGCTGCGCCCGCTGGAGGCGGAGGCGTGGATCGCCTCCCTCGTCGACTGGGACGGCGCCCGCACGGTGCCCCCGGAGGCGCTGGCGGCGTTCGGCGACTACGTCGCGATGGCCTGCATCCCGGACCCGGAGCCCGACCCCGCCACGGGCGAGGTCGCCGCGCTGTCACCCGGGTTGCTGCACCTGCGCCGCACCGTCGCGGCGCTCGCACGGCGCGGACTCGGAAGGGCGCTGTCGTGACGACTCCGAGCGCCCGGACGAGCCGGACCGCCGACACCGGACCGGCAGCGCGCCCCGCGCGGCGCGGCCACATCCACACCGCCGCCCGCGGCCACCGGCCGGGTGCGGCGTCCCGGGAGGCATGGTGAACGAGGAACGGCACGGACCGCAGGGCGGGGAGCCCGATCCGCGCCATCCGGACGTCCCCGCGCCCGGCACCAGCTGGGGCGGGGAGTACGACAGCGAGGCCACGGCCTTCGTGCAGCTGCCGGAGGGGTTGATCGGCGACCCGGGCCCCGGCGACCCGCTCGCCGCTCCGGGCCACGGCTACCGGCCGCCGGAGATCGGCACCGCCGCCGGCCCGTTCCCCCCGGGCGGCCCGGGTTCGGCGCAGGCCCCGCCCGCCCCGCCGGCCGGGGAGTGGGAGATGCCGTTCGGCACCGGCGAGTTGCCGCCGGCCGACCCCGGCTTCGTCGCCGACCCCGCCGGTGCGCCGCAGCCGCCGGGCGGTGGCGC
>NZ_JAAVJD010000449.1 GCF_012033735.1 Streptomyces lonarensis
CCGGTGGGCCCGCCGCCCGCGGGGTCCGGCGCCGCGGGCCCGGCCGGGTCCGTGGCGGCGCCCGGGCCGCCGTCGGCGCCGGCGCGCCGCAGTCGGCGGTTGCGGACGACCGCCCAGGCCCAGGCCAGCAGCCCGGTGAACGCCAGCCCCCACTCGGGCGCGGCCCCGACCCGGTCGGCGACGGTCCGGGCGTCGCGCAGCGGCAGGTCGCCGGTGAGCACGTCCTGGGTGAACTCCTCGGTGCGCTGCTCGACCGTGCCGTCGGGGGCCACGATGGCGCTGATGCCGCTGGGCGCGGCGGTGACGATGGCGCGGCCGTGCTCGACGGCGCGCAGCGAGGACATGGCGAGCTGCTGCTCGGGCTGGCCGGTACCGCCGTAGGTCGCGTTGTTGGTCTGGATGACCAGGGCGCGGGCGCCGTCGTTGACGGTGTCCCGGACGATGCCGTCGTAGGCGACCTCGAAGCAGATCACGTCGCCCAGCCGGGCGGGCCCGACGTCGAGGACGCCGGTGGAGTCCCCGGGCCAGAAGTCGCGCGGCACCCGCTCCAGCCGGGTGATGAAGCGGCTGAGGACGTCGCGGTAGGGCACGTACTCGCCGAACGGCACCGGGTGCTGCTTGGTGTAGGAGTCGCCGGGCCCGGTCCGCGGGTCCCAGACGATCCCCTGGTTCTCGACGTACCCTTCGCGGGTGGGGTGGTCCACCAGGGCGCCGACGAGGATCGGGACGCCGACCGCGCGGGCCGCCCGGTCGATCGCCCGGTACGCCTCCGGGTAGCGGTGCGGGTCGAGGTCGGAGGCGTTCTCCGGCCAGATGACCAGGTCGGGCTGCTCCTCGCGTCCCGAGCGGACGTCCTCCGCCAGTTGCAGCGTCGCCTCGACGTGGTTGTTGAGGATGAGCATCGGGCGGCCGAGGAAGTCCATGCCGGGCTGCTGCACGTTGCCCTGGACCACCGCGATCCGCACGGTGTCGTCGGCGTCGGTGGGGACGGGGACGGCGAACCCGGCCAGCAGGGCGGCGGCCGCCAGCCCGGCCGCGCCGGCGGCGGGGAGAGCCGCGCGGGGGGCGAGGGCGCGGCGGAGCCGGAACGCGCGCAGCGCGGCGCAGGTGAGGAGCGCGCCGGTGAGCGCGACGGCGAAGGTGACGAGCGGCGCACCGCCGAGCGCGGCGAGCGGGGTGAAGGGGGTGTCGGTGTTGGCGAACGCCAGCCGCCCCCAGGGGAACCCGCCGAGCGGGACCCGGTCGCGGGCCCACTCCTCGGCCACCCACAGGCAGGCGGCCCACAGCGGCCACAGCGGCAGCCGCGACGTCAGGGCCAGGGCGGCGCCGAGCGGGACGAAGAACGCCGCCTGGAGCAGGGAGAGGCCGATCACGGCGTCCCAGCCGATGACGTTGAGCCACTTCAGCAGGCCGAGGAAGAACGCGAGGCCCATGACCAGGCCGGTCCAGGCCCCCTGCCCAGCGGTACGCCGGTAAGTGAGCGCGCTGAGCGCCGCCACGGCGGCGATCGACAGCGGCCAGAGCCCGTACGGCGGGAAGGCCGCGGCGAGCGCGAGACCGGCGAGCGCCGCGAGCGCGAGGCGCGGCAGGGCGCCGCGCGACCACACCGCCGGGCGCCCGGAGGCACCGGT
>NZ_JAAVJD010000044.1 GCF_012033735.1 Streptomyces lonarensis
GGGCGCCGTCAGTGGCGGCGTGCGCGCCGGCGAGGTCCCCGCGGGGGAGGGCCGACCGGGCGCGGGCCACGCCCGACTCGAAGCGGTGGACGTCCAACTCGCTGGGAGCGAACGTCAGCCGGTAGCCGGTCGGTTCGGCGCCGGCTGTGCGCGGGGCGTCCGTCGGCCCGGTCGCGGACAGCTCGGGCACCGGTCCGGGGGCCGCCGGCCGTCCGGCGGCGCCGGGGAGCGGCACCGAACCGGACAGCCGTACCGGGGCTGCGGGCGCGGCGTCCGCGGCCGCCGACGGCTGCTCCGGTCCGAGCAGGTCCTCGCTGTGGCGCAGGACGGCGGTGTGGAGTTCCTTCATCGCCGGGCTGGGTTCGAGTCCGAGCTCCTCGTCGAGGGTGCGGCGGAACCGCTCCAGGCACTGGAGCGCCTCCGCGGCGCGCCCGGCGCGGTACAGCGCCCGTACCCGCAGCGCCCAGGACGCCTCCCGGAGCGGTGCGTCGGCCACCAGCCGTTCGGCGGCGTCCAGCGCCTCCTCGACCTGGCCGGTACGGAGCAGCAGCAGGGCCCGCAGTTCGGCGGCGTCCTGCCGCAGCGAGACCAGGCGGGCCGCTTCGTCGCGGGCGAAGGCGTAGTCGTCGAGGTCGGCCAGGGGGCTGCCGCGCCAGAGGTCCAGGGCGCCGTCAGTGGCGGCGTGCGCGCCGGCGAGGTCCCCGCGGGTGAGGGCCGACCGGGCGCGGGCCACGCCCGACTCGAAGCGGTGGACGTCCAACTCGCTGGGAGCGAACGTCAGCCGGTAGCCGGTCGGTTCGCTGACGAGCAGCCCGCTGGTGCGGCCGGGCTGGTTGGGGTCGAGGACGGACCGCAGCCGGCTGACGTGCGCCCGCACGGAGGAGGCGGCTCCGGTCGGCGGGTCGCCGCGCCACAGCGCGTCGCACAGCTCGCGCACCGGGACCGGCCGGGCGTCGGCCAGCAGCAGGCGGGCCAGCAGCGCACGGCGCTGCCGTGGCCCGAGATCGAGGTCGGTGCCGTCGCGGTGGGCGCGCACCGGCCCCAGGAGCCCGTACCGCATGTGCTCGCCAGCCACCCGTTCCCTCCCGGTCCGCAGTGTGGGAAGCCGTGGGGATGCGACCGGCCCCGGGGCGTCCGCCGCCGCCGCGGTGGTCGCGGCGGGTTCTCCGCGGCCGGGGCGCCGGCGATCGCTCGGCGGTTCGGCCGTGGACGGCGAGCACCCGCGTGGACGGCGGGGCGTCGTCGCCGCTCGTCGTTCCCCACGGTCTCGTCGTGGCGCGGGCCCTCGGTCGGCGCCCTCACGGCGCGTACCTCGGCGATCCCGCGCCGATGGCGCCCGTCCACGGTCGTCGGGCCGGGGCCACGCACAGACCATACGCGCTGCACGGACCACCCAGTTGACGGATCTTGCTCAATCAGAAGCCCAACTTGCCTTATCGGGCGCACATCTGGCCGGTTATCAGCTGAGTTGGCCCCCCAGTCGGACCGCGTTCGGACACGAACTGTCCGGAGACGGACATCACGCCCGACACGCCGCTCCCTGCGATGGGCAGACCTGACACCGTGTCGGGCGCACGGCACGCCGCGACGACCCGCACCACCGACCGAGCACGCGACAGCCCGTACCCAGCGTCGACGGAGGAACGGTCCGTGAACACGGTCGAGCACCCGGAGAGCGGCGGCAGCCGCCGGGCCCCCCCGCCCGGTCGGCAGTGGGGCCGCCTGGGGACGCGCGTCCTGCGCGCCCCCGGCGCGGAGCGCGCCGTGGTCTACCGCGTTCCGCAGCTCTGCCTGGGCATCCTCACGCCACTGCGCGGACGCTGCCGCGTCGAGGCGGACGGCTCCCCGCCACGCTGCACCTCGCTGGTGCCCGGCGAGGTCTGCCGCGTCCCGCAGGGCCAGACGCTGCGGTTCGCCACGGGCGGCACACCCCGGTCCCCCACCGAGATCGCGGTCGTCGAACTCGCCTGGCACCCGGTCGACGAAGCCGGAGCGGGCGGCCCGGGCGGCCCGGGCGGACTGCCGCCGGAGCGGCTGACCACGCTCCGCAGCTTCGACCCCCACCTCGCGGCGATCGCGGCGGCGCTGGTCGACGCCGCGGCGGCCGGGGCGGACGAGCGCTACGGGGCGGCGGCCGCGCACTACCTCGCCACCCACCTGCTCGTCCCGCAGACCGCCGCAGTGCCGCGCCCCGGCGGGCTGACCACCCACCAGTTGGAGCTGGTGCGCTGCTACGTGCAGGACAACCTGGCCGGCCCGATCACCCTCGACGACCTCGCCGCCCGGGTACGGCTCAGCCGGTACCACTTCGCCCGCCGCTTCGCCGCGGCCGCCAGGGAGAGCCCCTTGCAGTACGTGACCCGGCTCCGCGTGGACAGCGCGCGGCGCCCGCTCCGCACGGAGGACACCCCGGTCTCCCAGGTGGGCCGCGCCTGCGGCTTCCCGGGCGCCGACAGCTTCGCGCGGGCGTTCCGCCGCCATGTCGGCTGCTCGCCCTCCGAGTTCCGCCGCCGCGCCCGCCACCCGGGGTAGCGGAGGCCGGGGTAGCGGAGGCCGGGGTGGCCGGACGGGAGCGGCGCGGCTCCGGTGGGGCTCACAACGTGGGCAGCACCGCCTCGACGGCACACTCGGTGGCCGCCCGGTAGACCTCACCGGCGAGTTCGGGCATCTGCGTCCGCTGGACCTCGGCGGCCAGTTCGTTGAGGCGCGCGACCGCGTGGGCGTCGCCCGCGTGGGCGGCCAGCCTCTCCTGGAGGATGCGGAAACGTACCCGGTCGCGGTAGGTGAAGTGGTGCAGCCCCTCCCGGGCCTTCTCCACCAGCTCGGACGCGGCCGCGGAGTCTCCCTGCTGGAAGGCGAGTTGAGCGCGCAGGAAGAGGAACTCCTGGCGGTGCCGGGGCGGACCGGCGAACTCCAGGATCGGCTCGACCGCGGCGAGGAGCTCCCGGGCCTGCTCCGGTCGCGGCGGGAGGCTCTGCAGGCAGAGCGACGCCGCTCCCAGCCGGAGGCGCATCCACAGCGTCACGTCCTCCCGGCTGTCCAGGGCGGCGATCGCGGTGTCGAGGTGGCGCAGGGCCGCCTCCGCCTCGCCCTGTCGGGTGCACACGACGGCAACGGTCCAGTGGGCCTCGGCGGCCAGGGAGCCACGCCCCGGCGGCAGCTCGCCGAGGATGTCCAGACTGAGCCGCATCGCCTCGGCGATGTTGCCGAGTTCGGCCTCGGCGGAGACCAGCAGCAGCCGGCTGCGCAGGAGGTCCGCCGTGGGGACCCGCACCTGGTGCCGTTCGCCCAGCTCCAGCGCCTCCCGCACCGCCCGGCGCGTCAGGCCCACGTCCCCCCGGTTGCGGGCGCAGCGCGCCACCCGCTGCTTCGTGTAGACCTGCAGCGCCGGGCGCCCCAGCTCCTCACTGAGCTGATCGAGATCGTCGAGCACCTGCTGCTCGTCGGTGAAGTCCCCCAGGAAAGCGTTGAGTTCCGCCAGCATGGCCAGCGCCTGCCAGCGGGTGGCCGGGGCGGCGTCGGCGGCCCGCGCCAGCGCCTCGGTCAGGAGGTCCCGCATCTCCTCGTCGCGCTCGCTGTCGGGCCGGAAGGCCAGGGTCGCCACAACGTCCGAGAGGTCGTCGCCCGTGCGGTCGGCGAAGACCTCGACGGGAACACCGAGGCGCTCCGCGAGGTAGCCGGCGGCACGCTGCGTCGGCACCCTGGCGCCCGACTCCAACCGGGAGAGGTACGCGGCGGACATACCGGGGCCGGTCAACTCCGCCTGTGTTCTTCCCTGCTGCATCCTGAGTTGGCGCAAGCGCCGCCCGAAGCCGGGCTGCTCCAGCATACGACCACTGCCTTCGAGGTTTCGTCCGATGCCCCGCCGCACATACTTCGGGGGGGCTACTCTAGCCCCCCCGAAGCAGTGTGAAGAATATACCGACCGGCATCGGCGACCACACCTCCGCCTCGTTGCGACGAGGCAGCGGATTGCAACCGCCGAATTACGGCCAGTCAATCGCGGAGACGGTCCCCACGGCCAGAGTGCGCGACTCCCCCGCACCGACCGCCACCGAACCCGCGACAAACAGAGCTGATAAAGCGAGAACAACTGCACGAGCAACTACGGTCTTCCCCATGGGATCTCCCCCTGTTCAACCTCACCGATCGCCCACGCCGGGGCGAAGTCAATCTACCCGGACCGACGACGTCCGGCAACACTTGACAGTAATGCCAATTCCCCGGGAATGCGCGTGGTTTCGGTCAGGACCCCGCGCAGCCGAGGAGGGGTCAGGACTCTCCCGACCCCGGGGGCGCGTCGGGGTAGAGATGCTGCTCGTAGGAGGGCCCGTACCTGCGCTCCAACGATTCCAGCGAGGCGTCGGTCCACTCGGTCGCACGGGCGATCCGCGCCCGCGAGGCCACGGCGTCCGGAGCCCAGGTGCCCGAATCCCAGAGTTTCGCGCGCATGAAGGCCTTGGCGCAGTGGAAGTAGGCCTCCTCCACATCGACCACGAGCGCCAGCTTCGGCCGGTTCCCCTTGACCACCATCTCGTCGAGGAACGGAGCGGTACGGACCAGGCGCGCGCGACCGTTGACCCGTAGGGTGTCGCCGCGTCCCGGAATCAGGAAGATCATTCCCACGTGCGGGTTCCGCAGCACGTTGTGCCAGGTGTCGAGTCTCCGATTGCCCGGCCTGTCGGGAACGGCCAGCGTTCTCTCGTCGAGGATGTGCACGAAACCGGCGGGATCACCCCTGGGCGAGACATCGCATGTCCCGTCCTCCGCCGCAGTCGCAATCATGCAGAAAGGCGAACCCGCTATCCATTCGCGTTCGTATTCCCGCAGCACGGGGGTCGTTTTGCTGTAGGCCGCCGGGTTCGCGGGCCCGACGAGTTCACGAAGTTCCTCTTCCGTGGTGATCTCCTGGTACTCCACGGGTCACCCGGCCCCGCCCGCGGCGCCGGCCTGCCGGCCCTCGCCGCCCTCGTCGGGAACGGTGACGATCCCGACGGCTGCGGCGGCCTTCTCGCAGGCGGCGACTGCCGCGTCCGGGTGGCTCGCCACGGCGACCACCTGGCCGACCCGGTCCCAGCTGGACCGGAGGGGCCGGACCTCGTCCCCCGGCTCGACCGTGACGTCCACGGTGACCACGCCGACGGTGGCACGGGCGTCCTCCACTCCCTCCACCGCGGTGACCCTGCCGGGGTCGGCCGTGAGGAACCGGGTGGCCGCCGACCGCAGCACCGGGGGCCGCTCCGCCAGGGCGGGCAGGGCGCCGCTCGGCCAGGCCACCGCGTACCGCTCGATGTCGAAGCCGGTCGCCTCCTCCACCAGATCCCTGATGCGGTCCCCTCCGGGGCGGTTGTGCGACTCGATCACGCGCGGCCCGCCGTCCGAGAGCCGCACTTCGGTGTGGCTGGGGCCGCTCTCGACACCGATCGCGTCCAGCAGCGTCGTCACACACGCCACCACGGCCGCCTCGTCCGCTTGGCTGATCCGCGCCGGCACCACGTGCCCGCGTTCGACGAAGTTGCCGTAGGTCAGTTTCTCGGTGAGGGCGACCACCACGTGCCTCCCCTCGAAGGTGAAGGCCTCGACGCTCAGTTCGGGCCCGCGGACGTACTCCTCCATGAGGAAGCGCCCCAGCGGGAAGAGGTGGGAGAACCGGTGGTCACAGTGGCGCAGCCGGGCGATCTCCTCCCAGACCTCCGCCGTGCGGTCGGCCGACTCCACGAGCCGCACCCCGAGGCTCCCCACCCCGTCGACCGGCTTGACGATGAACGGGTAGCCGTGGCGTGCGCCGAACTGCTCCAGACTCGCAGGCTCCTCCACCTCGGCCGCGGCGACGGAGATCGACGGAGCGACGGCGGCCAGGTGCCGCCGCATACTCAGCTTGTCGCGCAGCAGTCGCGTCACCTCGTACGAGACTCCGCCCAGCCCCAGCAGGTCGTTGATGCGGCCGGCCGGCTCCGCGCCCGCCTCGGTGGTGGTGACCACCGAGCCGAACCCGAGGGCGCGGTGGGCGGCCGCCACCAGCGGTTCGACCACGGACCAGTCGGTCCAGTCCACCAGCAGCGCCGCGTCCACCAGGGCGGCGTGTTCGTCGGTGAACGCGTCGGGCCGCTGGAGGAGGACGACCCCCAGGCCGGCCTCCTTGGCCTTGCGGATGTTCTCGATCCGGCCGCCGACGATCAGCACGCGCTCTTCGGACATGGCCCCTCCTTCTCGATGGCGGGCAGGGGCGGGCGCCCCTGCGCATGACCGGCGGTCAGCTCTCGACCGTCCGCGGTGGTCCGGGGGCGAGGCGCACCTCCACCGTGTCGACCAGTTCGCGGGCCAGCGCGTCGAGTCGGTCCGGTGTGACGCAGTCGAGGATCGCCCAGGCCAACCGGTCGCCCGAGTCGCGGGCGGGCCTCACCTCTGCGCCGGCTGCGAGGCGGGGCGCGTGCCGGGCCACCTCCGGCAGGCCGGCCCAGGCCGACAGGTCCAGTTCGGCCAGCCGGCCCGAGACCGGCGAGGAGAGAAAGAGGCTGCCGGCCGCCCGCAGCGGCGCCTGCCCGTCGGGCACGGCCGGCGTCTCGCCCAGCGCGAGGCGCAGGCACGCCTCGAAGACATCGAAACCGTGGGCACGGGAGACGAGTTCGGCGATGTGGTCGCCGGGCGTACGGACCGCGACCTCCATGATCATCGGTTCGTCCTCGGCGGCGGCGCGGAACTCCAGGTGCGCGATGCCCGTGGCCATGCCCACCGCACGGACCACGCCGCGGCACAGTTCGTCCGCCGTCTTACGGAGTACCGGGCGCTGCGCGCCGTGCCCCGCCTCGTGGAAGACCTCGACGAAGTACGGCGGCCCCGTGGTCTCCTTGCGCGTCAGGTTGGTGAAGAGCACCCTGCCCCCGTGGACGAGGGCCTCGACGCTGTACTCCGGCCCCTCGACGTACTGCTCGACGAGGAGCGGCCCCTCGGCGTCCCGGCGGGCGACCGCGTCCGCCCAGGAACTCGGGCTCGCCACCCGCTCGACACCCTGGCTGCCCTGGGCGGCGAGCGGCTTGACGACGACGGGCAGCCGGTCGAGCGCCCAGTCGGTGGCGTCGGAGAGCTTCCGCACGTGCCGGTGGGCCGGCTGCGGCAGCCCGGCGCGGGCGAACTCCGAGCGCTGCAGCGCCTTGTTGCGGGAGACCGTCGCCGCGTCGAGCCCCGGGCCCGGCAGACCCAGCCGGTGCTGCACCAGCGTGGTGGCCAGCACGTGCGGCTCGGCGAAGCCCCACACCGCGTCGGGGTGCAGCCGGGCGGCCAGCGTCATCGCCGGTGCCGTCCAGCTCTCGTCCAACGCGGCGTCCCCGGTGACCGGCTCGAAGTCCGCGAGGGCGGGGAATCGGTCGGCGATCGCGGCGTGCCGTTCCGGGGTCTCCACCACACCGACCCGCAACCCGAGCGCGTCGGCCGCGCGGAGGTAGCCCTCCGCCATGACCCCGGCGCCGACCAGGAGCACCGTTCGCTGCTGTTGTGCCATCGTTCCTGCTCTCAGTCGGTGGCTCGGACGGCAGGGCCGTCGCCCGCCGAGGGGTGGGCGGCGGCCGGCCGCGTCGGGTCCGGGAGCGCCGCGAGGGCCGGGTCCAGCGCCGCCTCGCGGAGCAGCCGTTCCAGGGCGGCGGTGTGGCGCTCGCCGTGGTCGGGCGGGAACACCGCGGTGTCGACCTGGACGAGGAGGGCGATGCCGTCGGCGTCCACGTCCGCGCTGAGGTAGTGCCCCGCCCGCCACGGGTCGGCGACCGCACGCCCGGTCGCGGTGGCCGCCGCCGCGTTCGCCAACTCCGCCGCGGTGGTGGCACGGACGGGGAGTGCGGTGGCGCGGGGCCGCCAGTTGAGGACGGGGGTGGCGTCGAGGCGCACTCCCCGCTCCCGCTCCACCGTCGCGAGCAGGTCGGCGAGCCGGTCGGGCGGAGCGCCGCCGGCCCGGTAGGCGCGCAGCGAGGCGGCCGCGGTGCGGTGCACCAGGGTGTCGAAGGTGACCCCGGCGGTGTCCACGCAGCAGGGGACCGGTTGCGAGAACGGCAGTACGGCGGCGGCCGTCTCGGGTCGCAGGCGGTTGGCCGCGACGAGGTGCACCGCGCCGAAGCGGGGCTGCCCCGGGTGCCCCCCGTCGGCCCCGGCCGGGGACCGAGCGGCGTCGAGCGCCACCAGCGCGGCGGCGAGGACGGCGGCGGGTGACTGGCCGGTGCGGGCGGCGACGGCTCCGACCGCCAGGCTCAGCACGGCGGAGCGATGGCTGAGGAAGCGGTGGCGGGGGTTCGCGGGGGCGAGGGGCTCCGGCGACCGTCCGGCGGGCGCCCTGCGGTACGTCTCCTCGGCCAGGCGCAGCGCCCGCAGCGCCGCGCGCTCTCCCGCCGGCGACGCCTCGACGGCGGCCTGCTGCCGCGGGCCGTGGCCGGCACCGGCGCCCGGGCCGCTCCCTGCCGCCGCCCGGCGCGGCAGGGGGTCGGTCTCCGCTATCTCTTCGACGAGTTGCGCCGAGACGGGGACGAGGGCGTAGGCGTCGACGGCCACGTGGCTGAAGGCCAGCGCGAGGAACCGCGGCTCGCCGTCGCTGCTGACCAGCGCCGCGCGCAGCGGCAGGCCGTCCGCCGGGTCGAGCGGGGGTGCGGCCAGCGCGTCCAGGACGGCCCGTGCGTGCGGGCCGGCGTCCCCTGCGGGCGCCTCGTGGACGGCGAGGAGCAGCGTGCCGCGCTCCGGGACCCGTTGGCGGGGGCCCTCCGGTGTCCGGACGACCCGGCTGCGCAGCGCGTCGTGGCCCTCGACCAGTCGGCGGAGGGCGGTCGCGACGGCCGTCTCGGTGGTGCCGGCGCGGAGCCGGTAGAGCCGGGGGACGGTGAGCCCCCGGCCGTGGAGCCGGGCCGCGTCCACCTCCGCGAGGTAGTACTGCTGGCTCCAGGTCAGCGGGAACAGGGCGTCACCGCCGGCGGCCGCGGGCTCGGCTGCGAGGGGCACCGCGACGGTGCGGGTCGGCGGCAGGACGGGCGCCTGCGGGGCGGTCGGGGCCGTCACGGCGTCATGCCTCCGCGGCGGTGTCTCGGAGCGGCGACCAGGTGAAGACCAGCTTCTCGCCGGCGGTTCGCGCCCGGGCGAGCGCCTGCTCGCGGTCGGCGCCCTCGGCGATGATCCAGGCCGCCCGGTCGCGGTTGGAGCCGTTGGCGCGGTAGTCGATGCCCACCTGCACCCCGGGGCGGAGGTGGACCTCGTGGACGCCGTCGACGGCCAGTGCCTCGGCCGTGCCGTCGATCGCGTCCAGATGGCCGCTGGGCCGGAGCATCAGGAAGTGGATGGCGGCGGTGCGGTCGGCGGTGAGGGTGAGGTCGGGTGTGCCGCCGAGCAGTGCGGTCATGTGGAGGTGGCACATGTCGACGCCGCTGGCGATCCGCACGGCCTCGGGTATCCGGTCGCCCGCGATGCGGCCGTTGACCTCGATGACCCGGGCGTCCAGGCCGTCGGCGGTGAGCTTGAGCTCGACGTGGGAGGGACCCCAGGTGATGCCGACCGCCTTGACGGCGAGTTCGGCCTTCTCGATGAGGAGGCGTTCGCGCTCCCCGGACAGGGCGGCGGGGAAGACGTGGCCCATCTCCAGGAAGAGCGGCGGTCGGCTGCCGATCTTCTCGGTCAGGCCGAGCACCTTGCCGTGCACGATCTCGGCGGAGTACTCGGCGCCGGGGACGCATTCCTCGACCATCACGGCGGGGGCGACCGTGTGCCCGAGGTACTCGCCGAGCCGCATCACCTCGGCGGTGATGGCGGTGACGTCGGCGCTGTTCTCGCAGCGGCGGACGAAGAGGCTGCCGGTGAGGTCGAGCGGCTTGACCACGACGGGGTAGCCGATCTCGTCGGCGGCGGCGGCCGCCGCCTCGGGTGACTCGGCCACCCGGTGGAGCGGGTTGAGGCCGGGCACGGCCGCCATCGCGGCCCGCATGGCGGACTTGGAGCGGCAGATCGCGGCGGCGGCCGGGTCCGGTCCGGCGAGCCCGAGCCGCTGGGCGACGCGGGCGCCCATGTCGCAGTAGTACTCGTAGACGGAGGTGACGCCGACGAGGTCGCCCTGGGTGGCGAGTTCCTCGCAGAAGGCCACCACGGCGTCGGCGGAGTCGATGTCGCAGGCGCGGATCTCCACACCGAGCCGGTCGTAGTCGTGGAGCAGCGAGGGGTGCATGCGGGACGGGTCGGTCGCGAGGATGAGCGGCGTGACGCCCCGCTCCAGCAGGAAGCGGGCGCAGTCCTGGCCCGCGCCGGTCCACGGGGATTCCAGGAACACGACGTAGCGAGGTGACACGGGGGACTCCATTCGGTGGTTCCGGGGTGGGCTGTTCTCAGGTGCGCACGGTTGCGGTCCGGTCGGCCGGGGGCTCGGCGGGGGCGGGCAGGTCGCGCAGCGGGCGCAGCGGGGAGAACACCAGCCACAGCACGCCGGCGCTCATGCCGATCGCCCCGACGAGGAGGGCGCCGCGGATGCCGAACCACTCGCCCAGGGCGCCGCCGGTGAGGGCGCCGAGCGCCATGATCCCCCAGACGAGGAAGCGCACGCTGGCGTTCATCCGGCCGAGGAGTTCCGGCGGGCACAGGTGCTGCCGGATGCTGACCTGGCCGACGTTGTAGGCGACGATGCCGAAGCTCATGACGAACCAGGGGACGGCGAACAGTGCGGTCCGCCAGCCGCTGTCGGCGAACGGGATGAGCAGCGCGACGGGCACGGTGAGGAGGTAGGACGTCCACATGGCGCGGACCTGGCCGAACCGGCGGGACAGCCGGCCGGCGAAGGCGGCGCCGAGGACGCCGCCCACCCCGCCGACCGCCATCAGGACGCCGACGGCAGCCCCGGAGAGCCCCATCTCGTTGACGAGCAGCAGCATCACCATCGGCAGGGTGACGGAGTAGAAGAAGTTGTAGGTGGCGGCGGAGCCGGTGATGGCGCGGAAGACGGGGTCGCGCAGGACGAACCCCAGGCCCTCGCGGATCTCGGGGCCCATGCGGCGGCGCGCGGTGCGGTCGGGGACCGCTTCGGGGGTGCGGATGCGGTACAGCAGCAGCGCGGACGCGAGGTGGGAGACCGCCTGCACGGAGACGGTGACGACCGCGCCGGCCATCTGCACCAGGCTGCCGCCGAGGGTCGGTCCCGCGAGACGGGAGACCGCGTTGGTGCTCTCCAGCCGGGCGTTCCCCTCGACGAGGTTGTCGCGGCCCACCAGGACGGGGATGTAGGACAGGTAGGCGACCTCGAAGAACACGGTGGCCAGGCCGACGAGGAAGGTGACCACGAGCAGCGCCGCGAAGGTGACCCGGTCCAGCAGGAAGGCCACGACGATGGCGGCCATCAGCACGGCCCGCAGCAGGTCGCAGATGATGAGCACCGGGCGGCAGCGGGACCGGTCGACGATGACGCCCGCCGGCAGTCCGAGGAGGAGGTAGGCGGCGGTCTGCGCGGCGAGCAGCAGCCCCATCTGGAACGGGGTGGCGGAGAGGACGCTGGCAGCGAGCAGCGGGATGGCGACGCGGGTCATGTTCGTGCCGACCATGCTGACCGTCTGAGCACCCCAGAACAGCCGGAAGTCGTGGTTCTTGAGAAGGCTCATGGGCGGTCCTGGTGAACGGCGGTGAGGCCGCGGCCCCGGGGGCCGGGGGCGGCGGTGGCGATGGCGATGGCGATGGCGATGGCGGTGGCGGTGGCGATGGCGGCGCGGCCGGTGGCAGGGCGCCGGACGACGGGCGGCCGGGTCCGGCGCGGACGGCGGTCGCCGACGGATCGGCCCCGCGTCCCGGCGCGTCGGCCACGGGGCCGGCGGTCCTGGGGGGCGGTCTCCCGCAGCACGTGGTGTCCTGTTCCCGTAGCGGTGGTCGTCCTCGGTGCGGTGGCGTTCCGTCAGGCCTTGGTCGACCACATCCGGAACATGTAGCGGTTGACCTCCTCGGGCCGGTCCGCCGTCATGTCGATCTCGCGAGGCGGGAAGCGGTCGCAGAACGCCGTCCGCGTGTGGAGGAAGCGGTCGTCGGCCGAGACCAGTGTCTGGCCCCGCTCCAGGCGGACGCGGTACTGCACCGAAGACTGGTCCAGGACGGCGTCGAAGAGGTCCAGCGCGGCGTGCTGTTCGTCGGTGAGGGGCTCGCCGACCTTCTCGTGGGCGACTTCGATGTAGGTGCGGAAGTAACGCACCAGGGGTTCACCGTCCGCGGTGTAGCGGATGATCGGCGAGCGGAAGAAGCCGTCCTCCCGCGTCAGTGACATCCCGCGCTTCTCGAACCAGAAGTCCTGTGTGAGCAGAGCGAGTTCGTCGGGGTGGTCCACCAGGACCTCGTGCACGGGCCCGGCGTCCACGAGGATGCTCTCGCCGCCGACGTGGGCGGACTGGCCGCAGGACAGCAGCAGGTAGTCGATGGGGTCGACATCGTTGACGGCGTCGTTGTGCATGTACGCGCCCTGCTTGGTCTGGTGGTAGCGCGCACCGTCCTCGATCGTCCGGCGGACGCCGCGGTCGTAGACCTCGATCAGTCGCCAGCCGTCGGTGTTCTGGACCATGGGCCGGCCGAGGGCGGTGCCGAGCAGCCAGGCGAGAACGGCCTGGCCGCGGAGGGTGTCCACGCCGCTGACCCGGTCGAACACGAGGAAGTGGGCCGTGTCGTCGATGACATGGCGGACGGCGTCGACCTCCGCGGTGAGCAGCGGGAGGCTCCGGAGGTCCACCTCGATCGCGTCCACGCGCCCGTCGGGGAACCGCTCGACGAGCTGGTCGACGCGGGCGGCGACCTCACGCTGCGTCGCCTCGGAGAAGCGGTGGAACGTCTCGTCCGGAACCTTGAGGGTGCGGGGGTGTGCGAGTGCGAGCGTGGTGCTCATCTCTGCTGTTCCTCTCCGGGTTTCCGATGGCCCTCCTCGGGCCGGGAGCATTCCAGCACGGGTGGCAAGTCGTTGACAAGATGATTGACAGACCGTTGACAGCCCCGGCACCGTCACCCTACCTTCACTTCCGTGCCACCCGGCCCTTGTCCCGGTATCGAGGCACTGATCTCCCCACGTACGCCAGGCAATTCCTTGCCTGAGCACTGCTCAGACGGCGTCGTCATCGACGCGGAGCGCTCAGATCAACTTCCGTGAACGAGTCAGGAGTCCCAGGCGTGCAGCGGTCCATCCATCCCTCATTTCGCTCTGTGCTGGCCGACAACGAGATTGTTCGAGTGGCCGGCGCCAACCACGCCCTGGGCGGGCTGCTCGCC
This sequence comes from Streptomyces lonarensis, assembly GCF_012033735.1. Lineage (GTDB taxonomy): Bacteria > Actinomycetota > Actinomycetes > Streptomycetales > Streptomycetaceae > Streptomyces > Streptomyces lonarensis. Next base: position 13,237 of record NZ_JAAVJD010000044.1, read on the forward strand.
GAGGAGGCGGGGTTCCAGGCGGTCTGGTCCTCCAGCCTCGAGGTCTCGGCCTCACGGGCTCTCCCCGACGCGAGCATCCTGAGCATGACCGAGTACCTCGAAGCCGCGGCCAACATCCAGAAGGCGCTGCGCATCCCGGTCGTCGCCGACTGCGACACCGGGTACGGCGGGAACCTCAACGTGGCGCACATGATCCACGAGTTCGAGGCGGCCGGTATCACCGCCGTCTGCATGGAGGACAAGCTCTTCCCGAAGATGAACAGCTTCGTCTCCGGCGGCCAGACGCTGCTCCCCACCAAGGAGTTCGCGGACAAGATCCGCATCGCCAAGGCCGCCCAGGCGACGCGCGAGATGTTCGTCATCGGCCGCACCGAGGCGCTCATCAGCGGCCTGGACGTGCAGGCCGCCCTCGAACGTGCCCGCGCCTACGCCGACGCGGGTGCCGACGCGGTCCTCGTCCACTCGAAGGTCAGGACCCGCGACCAGGTCCTCGGCTTCCTCGACGGCTGGGACTTCCGCGTCCCGGTGGTCATCGTCCCCACGACCTACCCGGACTGGCACATCGACGAGATCAAGCAGGCCGGCGTCTCCGTCGTCATCTACGCCAACCAGGGGCTGCGGGCCACCGTCAGCGCGCTGCGCGCGACCTACCGCTCCGTCTACGAAACCGGCGACAGCACCGCGGTCGAGAACTCGATCGCCTCGGTCCAGGACATCTTCGCCCTGCAGCGCCTGGAGTCCTGGCAGAAGCTCGACGTCTGAGCGCCGGTACGGCCGTTGGGCGGGACGACAGAAGCGGGAACGACTCTTGGCCATCATCTCCACAGCGGACGAACTGTTCGACAGCGACGTCTACGTCGACCTCGGGCCGACCCTCCGCGTTCCGTTGCACCTCAAGTGCGAAGGCTTCAACTTCGCCGGCTCCGTCAAACTCAGGGCCGCGTCCTCCATGGTCTCGGCGGCGGTCCGGCTCGGCCTGGTCGACGAGCACTCGACCATGGTCGAGTCGTCGTCCGGAAACCTCGGGGTGGCGCTCAGCGTGGTGGCCGCCGCCCGGTCCCTGCCGTTCGTCTGCGTCACCGATCCCAAGTGCAACCCCGCCACCGTCAAGCTGATGCGCGCGCTCGGCAGAGAGGTGGTCGTCGCCGACCAGCCCGACGCCGACGGCAGCTACCTCGCCGCCCGCAAGCGCACCGTGCGCGAACTGTGCGCCCGCGACCCCGGCTACGTGTGGCTCAACCAGTACGAGAACCCCGCCAACTGGTTGGCCCACTACGAGAACACCGCCCCGCTGATAGCGAAACAGTTCCCCTCCCTCGACGTGCTGTTCATCGGCACCGGGACCGGCGGCACACTGACCGGCTGCGTCCGCTGGTTCCGCGACAACGCGCCGCGCACCCGCATCGTCGCGGTGGACACCGTCGGCTCCGTCAACTTCGGCATGCCCGCCGGCCCGCGCCACCTGCCGGGGCTCGGCGCCGCCGAACGCATGCCGCTGGTGGAGGCGACCCCGGTCGAGGAGGTCGTCCGCGTCGAGGAGCGCGACGCGGTCCGGATGTGCCGCCGTCTCGCGCGGCACGGGTTCCTCATGGGCGGGTCCACCGGAACCGTCGTCAGCGGCGCGGCCGACTGGCTCCGGCGGCACGACCCCGTCGCGTTGCTCACCTCGGTGGCCATCTCCGCCGACCTGGGCGATCGCTACATCGAAACGGTCTACGACGACGCCTGGGTGCGGCGCACCTACGGCGACCTCGACAAGGAACAGGAAGAGAGCAATGCCTGAGCAGCAGGGCGGGCCTCCGCAGTTCGCCGTCGTCCCCGGAGCAGCCGTGCAGCGATGCCTCGCCGGGAACCGGTCGGAGATCATCGACCTCGTGGAGGCCGCCTACCGCCGCCACGGGCGGGGGGAGACCGTCAACCCCCCGTCGTACTTCCTCCGGTTCCCCGACCGGCCGACCGCCCGCATCATCGCCCTGCCGGCCTCGGTCGGTGCGGGAGACCCCGAGGCGGCCGACGGCGTCGCCGGCGGCGCCGTGGACGGCATCAAGTGGATCTCCAGCTTCCCCACCAACCTGGAACGGGGAATCCCCCGGGCCTCCGCGGTCCTCCTGCTCAACGACCCCGCCACCGGCTACCCCTACGCCTGCCTGGAGGCCTCCGTCATCAGCGCGGTGCGCACGGCGGCCTCGGCCGCGGCTGCCGCACGGCGGATCACCGCCGCCCGCGGCGGGCAACCGCGCCGGGTCGGCTTCCTCGGGAGCGGCCTGATCGCACGCTTCCTCCACGAGTACCTGGCCGAACTCGACTGGGAGATCGAGGAGTACCACGTCCACGACCTCGACGAGACCTGCGCCGAGTCGTTCACCCGGCAGGTCCTCGGGCCCACGGGCCGTCCGGTGCGGCTCCACGGCACCGCCGAGGGCCTGGTCCGCGCCTCGGACGTGGTCGTGTGCGCCACCACCGCGGCCACCCCGCACGTCACCGACCCCGACTGGTTCTCCCACCACCCCCTGGTCCTGCACGTGTCGCTGCGCGACCTCGGCACCGACGTGATCCTGGACAGCGTCAACATCGTCGACGACGTCGACCACGTGTTGAAGGCGGACACCTCCGTGCACCTCGCGGAGCAGCGGACGGGCGGCAGGGACTTCCTGCACGGGACCTTCCACGACGTGCTCACCGGGACGCTCGCGGTACCGGCCGACAGGACCGTGGTCTTCTCCCCCTTCGGGCTCGGCGTCCTCGACCTCGCGGTCGGGGCCCACGTGCACCGGGCGGCCGTCGCCGCCGGGGACGCGGTGCCCATCGGTGGCTTCTTCAACGAGCTGGACCGCCACCGGAGCGCGGGGGTGTCGTGACCGACGAGCCGACCGACCTCGCCCCGCCACCGGCCGCCACCCCGCCGCCGGCGGCCGACCTCCGCCCCGCCGACCTCGCCGCGCCGCGGCTCGCACCGCTGCCGCTCGCCGAGGGGGCCGCGGACCGGGCGGCCGCGCTCTCCCTCGGGCGCGACGCCACCTCCGACACCGCCGCCGCGGTGGTCCACCACGTCGCCCGGTTCGCACGGACCACTCCGGACGCCACCGCCGTCGTCGACGGCGACCTCACCCTGACCTACCCCGCGCTGCTCGCCCGGACCGGCGAGGTGGCGGCGGCGCTCCGAGCCGCCGGCTGCGGGGCCGGCGTCGTGGTCGCCGCGGTGGGCGAGCGCTCGGCCGACACCGTCGCCGTCTTCCTCGCCCTCGAAGCACTCGGCGCCGTCTACCTGCCGCTCGACTCCGACTGGCCGGAGCAGCGCGTCACCGAGGTGCTGCGGCGCGGCGGAGTCGGGCTCCTGCTCGACTACACGGACCCGGCCGCCGCCGACGGGAGCGCGGTGAAGGCAGCCGCCGCACTCGGCACCCCCGTCGTCGTGACGCCCGCCCGGGGCGGGCAGGCCGCCCCCTACGCCCCCTACGAGCCCGACGGCCGCGACCGGTCGCGCGAACCGCGGTACGTCATCTTCACCTCCGGCACGACCGGCCGCCCCAAGGGCGCGGTCGTCGAGCACCGGGGGATGGCCAACCACCTGTGGGCGAAGGTCGCCGACCTGGGCTTCTCCTCCGCCGATCGGCTCGCCTTCACCGCGCCCCTGGTGTTCGACATCTCCATCTGGCAGATGCTCACCCCGCTGCTGGTGGGCGGTGCCGTGGTCGTCGTCCGCCGCCGGGAGATCGAGTTCCCGCGCCGCCTGCGGTCCGTCCTGGAACGGACCGGCGTCACCGTGGTCGAACTCGTCCCCACGATCGTCGGCTGGCTCGTCGACGAGGCGGAGCGGCGGCCACCGGTCCTGCCCGCGCTGCGGGAGTTGGTCTCCACCGGCGAGGAGCTGCCGCCGCGGCTCGCCGCCCGCGCCCTGGCGGCACTCCCCCACACCCGCCTGGTCAACGCCTACGGACCGACCGAGTGCTCGGACGACGTCACCCACCACGAGGTGACGGCCGCCGACACCGAGCGGCCGCGGCTCCCCGTCGGCAGCCCCGTCCCGGGTGCACGGCTCTACCTGCTGGTGCGCGAGACGGAGGACGGTCCGTGGCGCGCCGCGGAGCCCGGTGAGGCCGGCGAGCTCTTCGTCGGCGGCGTCGTCGTCGGCCTCGGCTACGCGCGGGACCCGGAGAACAACGCCCGCGCGTTCCACGCGGACCCGCTCGACCCCGGCTCCCCGTCGGGCCGGCTCTACCGCACCGGTGACCTCGCCCGCTTCGAGGGGGACGTCGTCCTGTACCTCGGCCGCGTCGACCGGCAGATCAAGGTCGCGGGGGTGCGGATGGAACTCGACGAGATCGAGGCCGGGTTGCTGCGGCACCCCTCCGTCGGCGCCGCTGCCGTCACCGTGACCGATACCGACGGCCTCCCCGCGCTCCGCGCCCACTACACCGTCCGCGCCCCGGTGACACCCGACCAACTCCACGCCCATCTCTCGGGCTTCCTTCCCGAGGTGATGGTGCCGCGGCAGCTCGTCGAGCTCGCCGAGCTCCCCCTGACCCCCAACGGCAAGACCGACCACCGTGCGCTCCGCCGACTCCCGCAGGGCGGCCCGTCCCCCGCAGAGGTGCCACATGACTGACACGACCCGCCCCCGTGACCCGCTGGCCGACGACGCGCCCGCCCACTCCCGACTGCTGCTGCGCATGGCGCATCTCCGTCTCACCGAGGAGGACGTGGCGGCGGTCCGTGCGCTGGCCGCACGGCCGGACCTGGACTGGGGCGCCTTCCTGGAGGCGGCCGCCTGGCACAAACTCCTGCCGCTGATCGGGCGGCACGTCGACCGCCACCGGCTGGACCGCAAGGCCGGGGAACTGCCGGCCTTCCCCTACCCCTGGGTGTTCACCGGGGCCTACCTCGCCAACCGGGCCCGCAACCAGGGCCTCTCCGACGAGTTCGGCCGGGTCTTCGACGCGTTGTCCGCCGCGGGGCTGCGGTTCGCGGTCCGCAAGGGCTTCTCCCTCGGCGAGGGCGAGTACAGCGACCCCGCGCTCCGCCGCATCGCCGACCTCGACGTCCTGCTCTCCCGCGACGACGCGCGCGCCGCCCACGAGGTCCTCCTGCGACTCGGCTACATCCAGGGCAGAGTGGCCGAGGACGGCGAGCGGATCGAGCCCTACAGCCGCGAGACGCAGGCGTTCTGGAAGATGAACCTCAGCAACCAGCTACCGTACCGCAAGCCGGGCGGCCGGCCGGACATCACCGACTTCAACGTCGACATCTGCCACGACATCTTCCAGAAGAAGTCCGGCGTCTCCGCCGCCGCCGGGGAACTGCTCGACCGGGCCGTCCCCGTCGTGCTGTGCGGCGCTCCCGCCTGGGAGCCCGCGCCCGACGACCGCCTCCTCGACCTCTGCTCGCACCTGCACAAGGAGGCCACGAGCCTCCACTTCATCGAGGACCGCCAGGACCTCCAGCTGAGCAAGTTCCTGGACCTGGCCCTGGTCGCCGGGGCCTGCGAGGACGACGCCTGGCAGCGGTTCCTGAAGCGGGTCGCCGCGGTGGGCGGCGAGGAGATCGTGTACTACGCCCTGCACTTCACCTCCGTCCTCTACCCGGACTGCGTACCGGAGCGGGTCCTCACCGCCCTGCGCCCCGAGGACACCGACTACCTGGAGGTCTACGGCTCCCTCGACGGGCAGAGCGCCCGCTGGGAACAGCCTTTCCTGGAGCGGCTGTTCAACGCCCGGCGACACACCTCCGGGACCGTCTCCACGGTTCCCCTCCGGTGAGCGCCGCCGTCACCTCGCCGGCGGCGTCGCGCGACCCGGGCACCGCCGGGAACGGCGCGCCGGGGCTGCTGGTCCTCAAGGTCGGTGGCAGCCTGCTGTCCGACAAGCGGCGCAGCGGGCAAACGGACGACGCCGCCGTGGACGCCTACGCAGCGCGCGTCGCGGAGCTGCACACCGCCCGCCCCGGCCGGGTCGTCCTGGTCACCGGCGGCGGCGCGCTCTGCCACCCCGTGGGGCTGCGCATCAAGGCCGCGCGGGACGACCCCTACGCCGCCGTGGCCCTGACGGAGCCCGCCTTCCGGATGCGCTGGTCGTGGACGACGGCGCTCCGCGCCCGCGGGGTGCGGGCCGTACCGCTCCAGGCGACCCCGCTCTTCAGCGAGCTGCCCGACGGCACCACCGCCACCGCGACGGGCGTGGTCTCCCGGCTCCTCGGTGAGGGAGCGCTGCCGGTGCTGTCCAGTGACTGCGTGATCACCGCCGCCGGGACGCTGCGCATCCTCAGCAGCGACGACGTCCCCGGCATCGTGCTCGACACCGCCGTCGCCGCCGGGCCGGTCCGGGTCGTCGCCCTCACCGACGTGTCGGGAATCCACCTGGCGCCCGGGCGTGAGAGCCCCGTGCTGCCGTACCTGGACCCCGACGACCTGTCCGGTGTCCGACGGCTGTTCTGGGAGGACGCCTGGGACGCCACCGGAGCCATGGAGGGCAAGGTCGAGGCACTGGCGGCCCATGCCCGGCGGGGCGCCGAGTGCCTCATCACCAAGGGCGACCGCGGCTCCGGCGGGCTCGACCACCTCTTCGCCCCGCTCGCGTCGTGGCCCGGCAGCACCCCTCGCACCCTCATCCGGCGGCGCACGCCCACCGCCACCGAACTGTTCCGGGAGGACCCCGCATGACCGGCACCTCGGCAGACCCCGGCCGGGTCGTCCTGCTCAACCCCGGCCCCGTCAACGTGCACGACCGGGTCCGCGCCGCACTGGGCGGCCCGGACGAGTGCCACCGCGAGCCCGAGGCCCAGGCGCTGCTGGGCACGGTCGGCGGCAAGGTGAGCCGGATCTGCGGCGCCGGCCCCGACACCCATGCGACCGTGCTGTTCACGGGCTCCGGCACCGCGGCGCTGGAAGCGGTGGTCAGCTCGGTCGTCCCGGCTGACGGCCGGCTGCTGGTGCTCGACAACGGGCACTACGGCGAACGCCTGCTGCGCATCGCGGACGTCCACCGAATCCCCACCACGCGGCTGGAGTTCGGCTGGGCCGTCCCGTTGGACCTCGATGCCGTCGACCGCGCGCTCGCCGCCGACCCCGACATCACCCACGTCGGGGTCGTCCACCACGAGACCAGCACCGGCATGCTCAACCCCCTCCGCGAACTCGGCCGGTTGACCGCTCGCCACGGCCGCTCGCTGGTGGTCGACGCGATCAGCAGCCTGGGCGCCGAGGAACTCGACGTCGTCCGCGACCGGATCGACTGGTGCGTCGGCACGGCCAACAAGTGCCTGGAAGGCATGCCCGGCATCAGCTTCGTCTGCGCGCCGCACGAACGTTTCGGGGGCCTGGCAGCGGTACCGGCCAGGACCTTCTACCTCGACCTGGCGGCCAACCACCGCGCACAGGTCCTCAACGGCAGCCCGCAGTTCACCCCGGCGCTGCAGGTGCTGCGGGCGCTGGACACCGCGCTGGACCTCGCCCTCGCCGAAGGGGTCCCCGCCCGCACCGCACGGTACGCGGCGCGCGCGGCGACGATCCGTGCCGGGCTGGAGAGCCGCGGCATCGAGCTGCTGCTCCCGCCGGAACACCGGGCGGGCTCGCTCACCAACGCCCGTCTCTCCGGCGGCATGACCTACGACGAACTCCACGACGGGCTGAAGGCACGCGGCTACGTCATCTACGCGACCCAGGGGAAGTCGGCGGGGACCTTCCGCGTCGCCAACATGGGCCGGCTCACCGACGAGGACCTGAGCGGCTTCCTCCGGGCGTTCGACGAGGTCACCGCCGACGACGTCGCCCGCCCCACCCAGCCCCCTGTCGAAACGAGAGATGGAGCGGTGAACCGGTGACTACCGAAGACTCTGTGAACGCCGGGCCCCTGCACCTGGCCATCGTGGGCGGCGGACCGACCTGCACCTACGTGCTGGAACGCCTCGCAGCCCTGCTGCGCGGCCGGCGGGCCGCGGCGTCCCTGGACATCGTCATCTACGACCTGTCGGGCGAGTTCGGCCCCGGCCAGGTGCACAGCCCCGACCAGACGCGGAGCAGCTACCTCAACCGAATCGTCGGACAGGTCGCGTTCGCCGCCGACGAGAGCGTCGTCGACGCCGGCCCGCTGCTGCCCTCGGCGGAGCGCCCGACCCTGCTGGAGTGGTGCCGCCGGAAGTTCGCGGAGACGGGCGACCCGCTGTACGACATGGTCGCCGAGGACTGGCCGAAGCGGTTCGTGCACGGTGAGGCGCTGCGCGACCAGTTCGCCGGCTATGTGGCGATCCTCCGCGCCGTGGCCGGCGTGAGGGTGACGCTCCGGCAGGCCGAGGTGGTCGACCTGGAGGAGCGCGGCGACCGGTACGCCGTGCTGACCGCCGACGGGGAGGAGCCCTACGAGGCGGACCACGTGCTGATGCTCACCGGGCACTCCAGCAACCGGCCCGAGCTGAACCCGCACCACGTCGAGCTGGCCCGGTTCGCCGCCGAGCACCCCGCGCACCTGATCCCCTCCGCCTACCCGCTGGAACGGTCGCTCGACCCCGCGCTCACCGGCCCCGGGACGACGGTCGCCTGCCTCGGCATGGGCCTCACCGGGATCGACGTGCTGCTGTACCTGACCGAGAGCCGCGGCGGGACCTTCGAGCGGGACGACGACGGCGAGCTCCGCTACGTCCCGTGCGGCGCCGAACCGGACTCCATCGTCGCGTTCAGCCGCTCGGGGCTGTTCACCTTCGCCCGGCCGTACAACGAGAAGGAGCGCGACATCGCGGCCCTGGAGTACAAGGGCCCGTTCCTCACCCTGGCGGCCGTCGCCGAACTGCGCCGCACCGTCGGCGTGCCCAACGAGATCGGCGGCCGCACCGTCCGGCAGCTCGACTTCGAGCGGCACGTCTTCCCCCTGATCCTGCTGGAGATGGCGCTGCTCCAGTACGGGGTCCTGTTCGGGGCGGAGTTCCGCGAGGCAGCCGTCCGCGCCGCCCGGCCGCCGTACGAGAAGTTCCTCGCGGACGCCGCCGCCTTCACCGACCACCACGAGGCCGGGGAGTTCCTCCTCGCACCCGTCGAGGAGCTGGCCGGGGCCGTGGGAGACCGGGTGGACGCCGTCCTGCGCGGCAGCGCCCCCCTGACACCGCCGCCGGGAACCGGACCGGCCGACGGCACGCCTCCCCTCGACCGGGCGGTACGGGCCTTCCTGACCGTCGTCCACGGCGCGGAGCAGGCGGAGGCACTGCTCGCCCGGGCGGACGACCCCCGTGCGTTCGCGGCAGCCGTCGCGTCCGCCGAGTCCCCGTGGCGGCACAGCGCCGCGCCGGCCGACCACCGCTTCTCCTGGGAACGGACGATCGACCCGGTGCCCGTGCCCGAGGGCGGCTACGCCGACCCCGAGGAGTACGTCCGGACGTTCCTCGACTTCCTGGACCGGGACATCCGCCGGGCGACCCAGGGCAACCTGAGCAACCCCACCAAGGCCGCCGCCGACGCGGCCTGGCGCGACATGCGCGGCGTGGTCATCGAGGCGGTCGACTTCGGTGGGCTGCTCGCCTCCTCGCACCGCACCTTCCTCACCGTCTACACACCGCACCACAACCGGCTGTGCCAAGGCGCCTCGGTGGAGGCGATGGAGAAGGTGACCGCCCTCGTCAAGAGCGGCCGCGTCGACATCTCCGTCGGCCCCGGGGCCCGTCTCGGCTGCGACGAGGAGCGCGGCCTCTTCCGCGTGGACGGACCGGCCACCGGCGCGGTGCGGTTCGCGCACGCCCTCGTCGACGCCCGGGTGCACGGCTTCGACGCCGAGCGGGACGTCATGGACATCTACCCCAACCTGCTCCGCCGCGGCCTGGTCCGCAAGTGGGCCAACCCCGGCGTCGGCGAACCGGACTTCGTGCCCGGAGGTCTGGATCTCACCCCTGAGTTCCACCCGGTCCGCAAGGATGGCTCCGTCGCGTCCCGGATCACCTTCCTGGGTCCGCCCAGCGAAGGCGTGATGTACCACCAGATCGGCGCGCTCCGGCCCAACAAGGACCACCACGTCATCCGGGACATCCTCTGCTGGATTCACGCGTTCGTGCCGCAGGAGCCCTCGGCCGGGGAACAGGCGCCGGACCTCGAAAGGAACCCCTCATGAGCACCACCATCGACCACTCGGCCCCCGCGTACGGCGGGATCGGGGTGGACGAACGGCTCGGCGAGATCCGCGCCGCCCACGCCCGGTTGCGGACCGCCGTCGCCGGACTCACCGAGCAGGAGGCCCGGGAGGCGATCCACCTCCCCGGCTGGACCCGCGCGCACGTCCTCATCCACCTCGCGGACCTGTCGCAGGCGTTCGCCCGCCAGGCCCGCTACGCCGTCAAGGGCGAGACCGTCGAGGTGTACGACGGCGGCCGCCCCACCCGTGACCGCCGCATCGAGGAACTCCACGGCCGGCCCGTGCCCTGGCTGCGCGACCAGCTCGAAGAGGGCCTCACCGCCCTGGAGGACGCCTGGCAGCCCCTGGGCCCCGACGGCTGGGAACTGCCCTGCAGCTACCGGAACTCGCCCCTCTTCGCCACCCAACTCGCCTGGTGGCGCGAGACCGAGCTCCACACCGTCGACCTCACCGTCGGCCACAGCCCCGACGCGTGGAGCACCGCCCTCTCCACCCACGTCGTCGCCTTCCTCACCCCCCGCCTCCCGCAGGGCACCACGCTCCACGCGCAGGACACCGACGAGGGCTGGGCCGCCGCTGAGAACGCCGGCCCCGGGGAGGCCCCGGCCCGCGTGCACGGCCCGGTCCGCGCCCTCGCCGCCTGGATCTCCGGCCGCCCGCACGCCACCCTCCCCGCAACGGACACCGACTCCCCGCTCCCCCAGCTCAACGCCTGGCCCTGACACCCGGGCCCCGGCGGGTCGACACATCGACCCGCCGGGGTTCCCCCGGTCCCGGGCAGACCAGGCGTCCCCGCACCTCCCGCGCCGCGCACCGGCAGCACGGCGCCCTCACCGGAGAAGAGTTGCCCCACCCATGACAGACGTGCAGACACCGACACCCCCGGCTCCGCCCGTCGCGGTCGCCGACCGTGACAGCGCGGCCCTCACCCTCGTCCGGGCCTTCGCGGACCGGGGGACCACCCACTTCACCGGCGTCCCCTGCTCCCTCCTCAAGGGGGTCTTCCGGGCCCTGGAAGCCGGGACGGGACCCGCTGCCGGGCTCTCCTACTTCCCCGCCCCGCGGGAGGACTCGGCGGTCGGCGTCGCCGCCGGCCTGGCCGCCGCCGGAGCGCGCCCGGCCGTCCTGATGCAGAACTCCGGGCTCGGCTACTCCCTCAACGTGCTGACCTCGCTCAACCTGATCTACGACCTGCACGTGCCACTGGTCGTCAGCTGGCGCGGCCACGACGCCGGCGACGCCGTGGAGCACGACATCATCGGCCGCGAACTCCTCAACCTGCTGGACGTGTTCGGCCTGCGCCACACCGTCTTCGACCCCGAGGACGCCTACGCCTCCGTCGAGCGCTGCCTCGACGCCGCGGACGACGGACGCACCACTCCGGTTCTCGTCGTCAAGGAAGGGATCTGACCGTGTTCGGCATCCAGGACGCGATACGCGCCGTCACCGAGAAGTACCCGACCTCCCTCACCGTCTCCACCTGCGGTTTCATCACCCGGGACCTGTACAACACCGTCGACCGGCCCGAGAACTTCTACCTGGTCGGCTCGATGGGGATGGCCGCCCCCGTCGGCCTCGGAGTGGCCCTGGCAGCGCCCCGGCGCCACGTGGTCGTCCTCGACGGCGACGGGTCCTTCGCCATGAACCCGGGCGCCCTGCCCATGATCGCCGAACACGCCCCGGACCTGGTGCACGTCGTGCTCGACAACGGCGTCCACGAGAGCACCGGGGGGCAGCGGCCGGTCCGTGTCGCCGACCCCGCCGGCCTGGCGCTCGCCGCGGGGTACGCCGCGGCGCACACCGTCACCTCGGCCGCGGAACTCGCCGCCGTCAGGACCGAACCGGGCGTCACCTCCCTGATCCACATCAGCTGCGCCCCCCGCGGCGCGCACGCCGGGAAGCGCGTCGAGTGGACCCCCCAGCAGATGGTGGAGCGGTTCCGCGCGGCAGCGGCGGCCTGAAGCACCCACGACGGAGAGGACAGACGCGCACCATGGACGACACCACCGCCACCACGCCGGGGACCGAGGACCGGGTCCGGCAGGTCCTGCTCTCGGTCCTCGGGGACTCCGTCGACGTCTCCCTCGTCGACACCGACACCGACCTCTGGTCGATGGGCCTGGACTCGCTGCGCTGCGTCAGACTGATGGTGGCGCTGGAGGACGAGTTCGCCATCGAGTTCCCCGACGAACTGCTCACCCGCGAGACCTTCTCCTCGGTCCGCCGCATGAGCGACGCCGTGGCCGGCACGGCCGCCCGGTGACCGCCGCGGCGACGGCCGGCGGCGTGGACGGCCCTGCGGGGCTGGGGCGGCTGCCCGTGCGCTCCGAACGCCACGTCGACCTCAACCTGCTGAGCGTCCGCATCACCAGCAACCTGGAGGAGTTCGACGGCTACGCCTACTTCTCCCGGGACGCCCCGGCAGGACGCGAGCCGGACCACGAGATCGTCTGCGTCGACCTGGAGAGGGACCACTTCGACCCGGCGGACCTGGACCGGCTGCGCGACCGCACGCTGCGCGCCACACGCTTCCGCTCCGGGTACTACCTCAACCACATCTTCGGGGAGCCCGCGTACCTCTTCACGGACGGACGGCGCTCCGTCGTCCTCGGCCGCCGCCTGGAGCGGACCATCTGGCCCTACTTCGTGAAGCGACTCCTCACGGAGTTCGCCGTCGACCACGGCTACCTCCACCTGAAGGCCGCCGGTTTCACCCTCGACGACGGGAGTGCCACGCTGCTGGCCGGCCCCAACGGCGGAGGCAAGACCGTCTTCCTCACCCAGGCGTGCCTGAACGGCGCGCGGTTCCTGACCAACACCCACATGCTGGTGCGCGACGGAGAGGCGCACGCGGTCCCCTCCGCCGTCCGGGTCCGCCCCTCACCGCAGTTCGCCGAACTCATAGCGAGGCGGGCGCTCACCCCGCACCTGGAGAGCGGCGACTTCGTGGCCGCTCCGGAACTCCTCTTCCCCGGCGCCCCCAGGGACCGGGGCCGGGTCCGCACCGTGGTCGTCACCGACTACTCCCCCGACCGTCCGCGGGCGTTCGAGCGGATCAGCGCGGAGCAGGCCGGGCTCTTCCTGGGCCTGTTCTCGGACGGAGTCGTCAACTACGGGCTCAAGGACGACCTGCTGGCCCACCACCGAGGCGATCTCGACGCGTTCACCGCGTCGTTGGCCGCCATGCGCCGGCAGCTGGCCGACCTCGTCGGGAGCGCCCGCTGCTACCGGGCCAACGTCGACATGCTGGACGCCTCGGTCCGCGCGGAGGTCCTGGCGGAACTGTCCTCGGCCGGCCGGCCGGCGGCCGCACCTGCGCGCCGGTGACACCACTCGTCGTCGCCGTGGTGCTCTTCGCCGCGATCACGCACGCCGCGTGGAACGCCATCGCCCACCGCATACCGGACGAGTTGGCGGCTCTCACCCTGGTGGGGGTGGGCCGCACGCTCTCCGGAGCCGCGCTGGCGCTGCTCGTCCCGTTCCCCGCGGCGGCGGCCTGGCCGTACCTCGGAGCCTCGGTCCTGCTGCACGTGGCGTACCAGCTGGCGCTCATGCGGTCCTTCCGGCTGGGCGACTTCGGGCAGGTCTACCCCATAGCCCGGGGCGTGGCTCCGCTGCTCGTGACCCTGTTCGCCGTCTTCGTCCTCGGCGAGCACCTGGGGGGTGCCGGCGCCGCCGGCGTGGCGGTGGTGCTGACCGGCATCCTCGGGCTCGCGCTCTGGGGCGTGCGGGACCGAACGCGCCGCCCGGGCGGTCCGGCGGTGGCGATGGCGACGGCCACCGGGGTGATGATCGCCGTCTACACCGTCGTCGACGGCCTCGGCGTGCGCGAGGCGGACGCGGCTCTCGGCTACATCGCGTGGCTGATGCTGCTCGACGGGCTCGCGGTGCCGATGTACGCGGCGGTCACCCGGCGCGGCGCTCTCCTGCCCCGGTTGCGGCCGTTCCTCGTGCCGGGGCTCATCGGTGGCGCGCTGTCCACGCTCTCCTACGGTCTGGTGCTCTGGGCGCAGACGAGGGCGCCGATCGCCCCGGTGGCGGTGCTCCGGGAGTTCAGCGTGATAGCGGGGGCGGCGATCGCCACGTTTCTCTTCAAGGAACGGTTCGGCGGGCCGCGGATCGCCGCGGCGGTACTGATGGTGGCCGGAATCGCGCTCCTGGTCGGCACTGCCTGAGTCCCGTGCCGCCGTTGCGTCGCGGGCGTCGCGGGCCCGGCGCGGGGTCTCACGCACGCCCGGGGGGGGCTCCCGGCCGTTGCACGGGCGCCGCCGCGGTGGGGGTGCGGGGCGGACTCGGGGTGATGCGGCTCCCTCAGCCCTCGGTTCTCCCAGCTCTCGGCCGGGGCGCCGGGCTGCGGGCCGGTCTCCCGGCCCGCAGGCCGGGTGCGGTCTGCGTCAGTTCGCGACGTACGGCTTGGCGTCGATGATCTTCACCTTCGCCACGCTGCCGTTGGGCATCTCGTACTCGGCGTCGTCACCGGCCTTCTTGCCGTTGACCGCCTTGCCCAGCGGCGACTGCGGGGAGTAGGTGTCGATGTCCTCGGAGGCGTACTCGCGGGAGGCCATGAGGAAGACGAGGGTGTCGTCCTCGTCGCCGTCGAAGGCGACGGTGACGACCATGCCGGGCTCGACCACGCCGTCGTCGGCGGGGGCGGCACCGACCTGGGCGGTGCGCAGCAGTTCCTCCAGCTGGCGGACGCGGGCCTCCTGCTTGCCCTGCTCCTCCTTGGCCGCGTGGTAGCCCGCGTTCTCCTTGAGGTCGCCCTCCTCGCGAGCCGCCTCGATCTTGCGGGCGATCTCGGTGCGCGCCGGACCCGTGAGGTCTTCCAGCTCCCCCTTGAGCTTGTCGTACGCCTCCTGGGTCAGCCAGATCACGTTGTCGCTGGTCTGGGTCACAGGTGCTCCTCGGGTTACTGGTGGGAATACAAACAAGGCCCGACCCGGCGACTCCTTGCCGTGCCGGGTGGGCGAAGGATCGATGATAGACCAAGCATCATCGAGTTGCGAGAGGATTACCCTCCGAGTTCGCGCACAAACCACCTGCGGCCGTCACCCGCACTGACCTGCTGTTTCAGGCAGCGGGCGGCGACGGCTCCCGGTGACACGCGGTGGTCGTCGGCGGCGGGCGGGCCGGGGCGGGGGAACGGTCGGTGACGCTCCGCGACGCCCCGGGCGCACCGCGGGCGGGGCGTCTCGTGGGCGGACGACTGCCGCGCGGGGCACCGCCGGCGGTCAGTCGCCCGCGGTGCAGCTCAGCAGCTCGGCGCTGGTGGCGCGCTCCGTGGTGCGCAGCGTGTGCGCCCGGTGGAGGGTGGCGCCCTCCGCCTCGAAGCGGAAGTCGACGCGGCCGACCTCCAGGCCGTCCTCCGCCTGGGAGCGGACGGTGCAGACGGCCGGGGTGCCCTCGGCCTTGCGGACCTGGAGGGTGACCTCGACCTCGGTGTCGGAGACCACGGTGAAGCCGGTGAGCTCGCCGGTGACGTCCTGCTTGCCGATGTAGGAGATGCCGGACCAGGCGATGAAGGCGAGGAAGAGCACGCCCAGCACGCCGCCGACGATCTTCAGGCCGCGGTCGCCGCTCCCGCCGGCCGGCGAGCCGTAGCGCCCGGCGGGCGCCGCGCCGGGGCGGGACGGGCCGGGGGCCGGCCCCGAGGCGGGCGAGGCTGCGCCGTCTCCCTGGCGGGGGGCGGCGGGCTGGTCACCGGCGGTCGGCATGGCTGCGGTCCTCGGTCCTCGCGTGGCGGTGTCGGGCGGCGGCCCCGGGCTCCGCCCGGTCGCGTCCCGGCCTGTGCCGGAGGGCGGGAATGGAGTGTCGGCGCCATCAGTCACTATAGAAGCCGATTGGCGGACCAAGATGACGAGGATCGTGCCTTGACCGAACACCTGCGGCTCATGGCCGTGCACGCGCACCCCGACGACGAGTCGAGCAAGGGCGCGGCGACCATGGCCAAGTACGTGGCCGAGGGCGCCGATGTGCTCGTCGTCACCTGCACGGGCGGCGAGCGCGGCTCGGTGCTCAACCCCAAGCTCCAGGGCGACCCGGAGATCGAGAAGAACATCCACGAGGTGCGGACGCGGGAGATGGACCGCGCCCGGGAGATCCTCGGCGTGCGGCAGGAGTGGCTGGGGTTCGTGGACTCCGGGCTGCCCGAGGGCGACCCGCTGCCGCCGCTGCCGGAGGGCTGCTTCGCGTTGCAGGACGTCGACGAGGCGGCCGAGCCGCTGGTGCGGCTGATCCGCTCGTTCCGGCCGCAGGTGATCACCACCTACGACGAGAACGGCGGCTACCCGCACCCGGACCACATCATGACCCACCGCATCTCGATGGTGGCGTTCGAGGCCGCGGGCGACCCGGAGCGGTACCCGGACGCGGGCGAGCCCTGGCAGCCGTCGAAGCTCTACTACAACCAGGGGTTCAACCGGCCGCGGACGGTGGCGCTGCACGAGGCGCTGCTGGCGCGGGGGCTGGAGTCGCCCTACGGCGAGTGGCTGGAGCGGTGGGAGCAGATCAGCCGCAAGGACCGCGAGCTGACGACGTTCGTGCCGTGCGGGGAGCACTTCGAGACCCGCGACCGGGCGCTGCTGGCGCACGCCACCCAGATCGACCCCGACGGCGGCTGGTTCCGGGTGCCGCTCTCGGTGCAGCGGGAGGTGTGGCCCACCGAGGAGTACGAGCTCGCCAAGAGCGTGGTGGAGACCACCCTCCCCGAGTCGGACCTGTTCGCCGGTGTCCGCGACAATGGCTGACATGACTGACCTGACCCCCCTCGCCCGGGAGCTGGACGAGTTCACGGTGACGCCGGGTGCCCTCGGCTTTCTGGTCTTCGCCGTGCTCGGTCTGGCCGTGTGGATGCTGCTCCGGTCGATGACCAAGCAGCTCAACCGGATCGACATCAAGGAGTCGCAGGACACCCCCTCGTCCTCCTGACGCCGGGCCCCGCCCCCGCCGCCCCACCCGCCCGCCAGGCCGCCCCGCCGGTGGCCGCGGCGACCGCTTCCGCCTCCACGACCTCGTGCGCCGCTTCGCCCGCGCCCGGCGCGCCGAGG
>NZ_JAAVJD010000450.1 GCF_012033735.1 Streptomyces lonarensis
GCCGGGGGGTCACCGTCGGCGGTCGGGGGATCAGCCGGTCCGGTCCGCGCCGGGCCGGCGGGGCCGGTCGCGCCGGCGCCCACGCCCTTCGGCGCCGCGTCGGCGACGGGCAGCGTGGCGCGGATGCGGAAGCCGCCACCGGGGCGCGGGCCGGTCTCCAGGCGGCCGCCGACCATGCCGACCCGCTCGCGCATGCCGATGAGCCCGTGGCCGTGGCCGTCGTGGCCGCGGTCGCCGTAGAGCCAGGCCTGGGCGCCGCGGCCGTCGTCCTCGGCGAGGACGGAGAGCGCGTCGCCGCCGTAGGTCAGCCTGACGCTGGCCGCGGCGCCCGGCCCGCCGTGCTTGCGGGTGTTGGTGAGCGCCTCCTGCACGATCCGGTAGGCGGTGAGTTCGACGCCGCTGGGCAGCGGGCGGGGACTGCCGTCGCATTGGCAGTCGACGGTGAGGCCGGTGCCGCGCACCTGCGCGATGAGGTCGTCCAGTTGTTCGAGTCCGGGCTGCGGTACGTAGTCACCGGGCATGTCCTCGGTGCCGTCCTCGCGCAGCACGCCGAGCAGCCGCCGCATCTCGGTCAGCGCCTGGCGGCCGGTTCCGGAGATGGTGTCCAGCGCGTTGCGCGCCTGGTCGGGCGAGCTGTCGAAGACGTAGGAGGCGCCGTCGGCCTGCACGACCATCACGGAGACGTTGTGGGCGACGACGTCGTGCAGCTCGCGGGCGATCCGGGCGCGCTCGGCCGAGACGGCCATGCGGGCCTCGGTCTCCCGCTCGTGCTCCAGCCGCGCCGCGCGCTCCTCCAGCTCGGCGTAGTAGGCGCGGCGGGTGCGCAGCGAGTCACCGAGCACCCAGGCCAGCGCGAAGCCAACGGTGAACAGGACGGTGTTGGAGACCAGGTAGAACGGCTCGTCGAACCCGCTCGGGTTCCAGCGCAGCACCCCCGCGGTCGGGGCCAGCAGCGCGGCGACCAGCGCCAGCCGGGACGCCCATCGGACGCGGTCCGAGGCGACGCTGAAGACGATGAAGAGGAAGCAGATGTTGATCAGCATCGGCGGCGCGTCGGTGGCGAGCTGCACGAGACCCGCGCCGATGGCGACCAGCAGCATGCGGCTGGAGTTGCGGCGGCGCCAGGTGGAGGCGACGAAGATGGCCACGATCGCCACAAGGGCGCCCGCGAGGCTGATCGCCGGCAGGCCGTCGGGGAAGCCGAGCACCACCCGGAGGCTGAGCAGCGCCAGGATCAGGCTCCACGCACCGTCCACCCAGACGGGGTGTCGGCGCAGGAAGTCGTAGATCCGGCTCATGTCACCCAGCGTAGGCAGGGGAGAAGCGGGTCGGAGTCACCCGGAGGGGCGATCCCGTCGGCGCGTCCCTAGTCCTCAAGGTGGATGAGGTGTGTCGCCGCCGTGTGCGGGACCGGTTCCCACCTCGCGGGACGCCCGTACCGGCCCCCGGCGCGTACCGTGCCGCCCGTGAGGGGTGAGAGGTGTGAGGCGGACGACAGGACGGACGGCGCGCCACCGACCGGGGAGCGCGCAGGCGCCCGGCCCGGCTCGGGCGTGGCCGTGGACGCGGAGCGCGCCGACCGCGCGCGGACGCCGGAGGCCGCAGCGCGGCCGCCCGG
>NZ_JAAVJD010000451.1 GCF_012033735.1 Streptomyces lonarensis
GGCCCGCTGGGCGTCGTCGCCGTCGGGCGGGCCGGCCGCCGGAGCCGTCCGCTCGCCCGTGGCCACCCCGCCCGCCGTCCCCGCCGTGGCTGCCGTCCCCGCCGGGCCGCCGATGACCGGACCACCGATGACCGGACCACCGATGGCCGGGTCGCCGATGCCCGGATCGCCCATGGCCGTCCCGCCGTCCGCCGGGTCGGCGACCGCGGCGAGTGCCACGGCGGCCGGCTCGGGCAGCGAGTGTGCCGCCGGCGGCCGGGGGGCCGCGGTGCAGGCCGCGTCGAGCGGGCGGTGGCCCGCGAGCGACAGCAGCAGGCAGACCACCGCCGCGCCGGTGGCCACCGCCAGCGCGGGCCCGTGCCCGGCGCTGTCGACGATGCGGCCGCCCGCCGCGGTGCCCGAGGCCATGCCGATGGCGATGGCGCTCGACATCCAGGCGAAGCCCTCGGTGAGCCGCGACCGCGGCAGCAGGCGTTCGATCAGCAGGGAGGCCGTGATGAGCGAGGGCGCCACCGCAGCGCCGCAGAGGACCATGCAGACGGCCATGACCAGCAGTCCGTCCACCCAGGGCAGCGGCAGCGCCGAAGCGGTGAAGGCCGCGGCGCAGAGCAGCATCCGGCCGGGGAGCCCGATGCGCCAGCTGCTGACGGCACCCCACGCCAAGCCCGCGATCAGACTGCCGACGGCCACCAGCGCCAGCAGGATGCCGGCCAGCCCGGGCACCCCCTGCTCCTCGGCGAAGGCCAGTATCGAGACGTCGATGACGCCGAAGAAGGTGCCCAGCACCACGAAGACCGCCAGCAGCAGCGGCATGCCGGCGTACCTCGGCACCGCACGGACGCGGCCACCCGCGGTGGCCCCGCGCTCCGGTGGGCTCGCCGGTGCGGTGACGGTCAGTATCACGGTGCCGAGCGTCAGCAGGGCGAGAGCGCCGACCAGACCGGCGGCGGGGTGCACCGAGATCGCCAGGGCCGTTGCCAGCAGCGGTCCGATGACGAAGACCGTCTCGTCGACGACGGACTCCAGGGCGTAGGCCGTCGGGAGCCGGGGCGAGCTGCCGAGCATCGCGACCCAGCGGGCCCGCACCAGCGAGCCGACCGGCAGACAGGTGAAGCCCGACACCGCGGCCGCCAGGAGCAGCGTCCACAACGGCGCCTCACCGACGGCGAGCGCGATCAGCGCGGCCAAGCCGATGCCGTGGCCGAGCAGTGTCGCCGGCAGCAGGCGGCGCTGGCCGTGCCGGTCCGAGGCCCTGCCGAGCGCCGGGGCGGCGATCGCCTGGCAGACCGTCATCACGCCGGTGACCAGGCCGGCCTGGGCGTAGGAGCCGGTGGTCGCGGAGACCATCAGCAGGCACCCGAGGATGCGCATGCCGTTCGGTAGCCGTCCGAGGAACCCACCCAGCACCGAGCTCCGGGCCCCGGGAATCCGGAGCAGCTCGCCGTATGTACGCATCCCCGCATCGTCCTGCACGGCGGCCGGTGCCGCGACGCGTTTTCCCGCGGCGGCGCCGTGATCTCCGGCACGCCTGGCTGATCACCGGGCCTGCCGGTCCGGGAGCGCACGCCGACGGCGCCCGTCCCGGCGGGGCGGGCGCC
>NZ_JAAVJD010000452.1 GCF_012033735.1 Streptomyces lonarensis
CCGGCGGCGCGGCGTCCGCCCGCCGTCCACCGTCCGCCGCACCCCGTACCGAAGGGCATCCCCGTGAGTTCCATGCGCCCGGCCGCCGTCGTCGTCCTCGCCGCCGGAGAGGGCACCCGGATGAAGTCGGCAACGCCGAAGGTCCTGCACGACCTCTGCGGCCGTTCCCTGGTCGGCCATGTGGTGGCGGCAGCGGGCGAGTTGGAGCCGCAGGCGCTGGTCGCCGTCGTCGGCCACGCGCGCGAGCGGGTCATCGGGCACCTCGCGGAGATCGCGCCCGAGGCGCGGACCGCGGTGCAGTACGAGCAGAACGGCACCGGCCACGCGGTGCGGGTGGCGCTGGAGGAGCTGGCGGGCGGCGGTCCGACCGCCGACGCGGTCGACGGCACGGTCCTGGTGACCTGCGGCGACACCCCGCTGCTCACCTCCGCGACGCTGCGGGCGCTCGCCTCGGCCCACGAGGCCGACGGCAACGCGGTGACGGTGCTGACGGCCGAGGTGCCCGACGCCACCGGCTACGGGCGGATCATCCGCGGCACCGACGGCGCGGTCACCGCGATCGTCGAGCACAAGGACGCCGACGAGTCGCAGCGTGCGGTGCGGGAGATCAACTCCGGGGTGTTCGCCTTCGACGGCCGGCTGCTCGCGGAGGCGCTGGGCAAGCTGTCGACCGACAACAGCCAGGGCGAGGAGTACCTCACCGACGTCCTCGGCATCCTGCGCGCCGAGGGCCACCGGGTGGGCGCGGCGCTGGCCGCGGACCACCGCGAGATCGCCGGGATCAACAACCGGGTGCAGCTGGCGCAGGCGCGCCGCACGCTCAACGACCGGCTGCTGGAACAGGCGATGCTGGCGGGCGTCACCGTGGTGGACCCGGCGTCCACGTGGATCGACGTCACCGTGACGGTGGAGCGCGACGCGCTCGTGCACCCGGGGACCCAGCTGCTGGGCACCACCCACCTCGCCGAGGGCAGCGAGGTCGGCCCCAACAGCCGGCTGACCGACACGCGCGTCGGCCAGGGCGCCCGGGTGGACAACACGGTCGCCACCGGCGCGGAGATCGGCGCCGAGGCGACGGTCGGCCCGTTCGCCTACCTCCGGCCGGGCAGCCGGCTCGGCACCTCGGGGAAGATCGGCGCCTTCGTGGAGACGAAGAACGCCGCGATCGGCGACGGCAGCAAGGTGCCCCACCTCAGCTATGTCGGGGACGCCACCATCGGCGACCACACCAACATCGGCGCGGCCAGCGTCTTCGTGAACTACGACGGCGAGCGCAAGCACCACACGACCATCGGCTCCCACTGCCGCACGGGGAGCGACAACATGTTCATCGCCCCGGTGAACGTCGCCGACGGCGCCTACACCGCCGCCGGTTCGGTGATCACCCAGGACGTGCCCGCGGGTGCGCTGGCCGTGGCCCGCGCCCACCAGCGCAACGTCGAGGGGTGGGTGGCCCGCCGCCGCCCCGACTCGGCCGCCGCCCGTGCCGCCGCCGAGGCGGACGCGGCCGAGGCCGGTCCCGGGACATCCGGGCGACCGGCACCACCGTC
>NZ_JAAVJD010000453.1 GCF_012033735.1 Streptomyces lonarensis
GGCAGCGGGGAGCCCCAGTGGGTCGAGCCCCGGGCCCGCCCCCGTTCGGCCGACCGGCCCGTTCCCGCCCGGGGCCGCTTCTCCGTCGGCCGGCTCGCCGGCGACCGAGGTCGCGGCGGGTTCGCGCCCCGCGGCGGCATCCGGGTCGGCGGTCGGCTCCGCACCCGCCGTCGGCCCACCCTCGCCGTGCTCGTCCCCGCCCGGCCCACCCTCGCCGTGCTCGCTGCCGTCGACGGGGCTGCTGTCCGCCGAGCCCGCGGTCGCCGGCGGCACGCCCGGGATCTCTGCTGCGCCGTCGCCCGCCCCGCGGTGGCGGGCGGCCGCGGGGCGCTGCCCGGCCAGCAGCGGGCGCAGGGCTGGTGCATCGGCCGGGTCCGCGCAGTCCAGCGGTCCCGCTGTCGCGGTGGTGCTCTCCAGGGCCACCTGCCCGGCCGCCAGTTCCTCCTCGCCGAAGCTGAGCACCACCTCGCGGTGGAGAAGGAAGAGCGACGGGTCGGCGAGCGGGTCGTCGGCGGGGACGAGCGCGTAGGCGAAGCGGTGACGGGCGGAGACGCTCAACCGCCCCTGTGCCTGCTCGACGGCGAACGCCCCCTCGACACGAGTGCCGTCCTCGGCCAACCCGACGGTGCCCGGTTCGAACCGGACGAGGAAGGTGGAGGCGCGCACCGGGCCGGGTCCGGTCCGCAGCGCGCGGTCCAGGCGGTGCTGCTGGAACGGGGTGAGCAAGGCGCGCACGGGGGCGACAGCACCTCCCACCAGGACGTCGGGGGTGAGGCTGCTGGCCGTGACGTAGCGCCGGGCGAGCACGAGGGCGTCGATCACCTGGTCGCGGTCCCACTCCCCGACCGCGCTCGCCTCGGGCAGTACCAGTTCGGTGCCGAATCCGTCGGCCACGGAGCCTGCGTAGGGGTCCTCCGGCGCCGCGGCAGGGACGGCGCCCTGCGGTGCGAGGGGCAGCAGACTCCCGGCGGGCACGATGTCGGGGCTGCGGTGGACAGCGGGTTGCAGCCCGCTGTTGCCGAGGAAGACCGCGATGAGCACGGCGGTGACGAGCACGGCCGCCACGGCGAGGCCGTTGCGCGGCAGCAGCCGCCCGGAGCGTCCGTCCGGACGGGGGTCCGGGTCGCGGGGGTGCACGGGGAAGGTGCCCGGTTCCAGCCGCTGCGCCGCGCTGTGCTCCTGAAGGGAGGCAGCGCGGACGAACGACTCGTCGAAGACGGTCGCACGGAACTCGTCGTCCCCGTGGTCGGGGACTTCCCCGGCGGCCCCTCCTGGAGGGTCCGAACGCCCAGCCGTCACGGATTCAGAGTAGGGCGAGCCGCGCTCCGGTGACAGTCCCGTCGACCGGCCGGTACCGCGGGGTGGTGCGCGGGGCGTCGGCGGGTGGCGCCGGGGCACCTCCCGGGCAGACGGTCGCGCCCGGGCGCGACCGCCCGGGCGTCGATGGGCCGTTCGGGGGGGGCGCCACCGCAGGGCGCGCCCCCTCCGGCGGCCGGCGCTGCGGGAGTCGGACGCCCCCACACACGGCGGGGC
>NZ_JAAVJD010000454.1 GCF_012033735.1 Streptomyces lonarensis
CGTGACCGCGCTGCGCGCACCCGGGTACCCCGACGACGCCGTCCGCGCCTCGGCGCCCCGCGGCGCGGAGCCCGTCGCCGCCTCGTCGTTCGGCGGTTTCGTCGCGGCCGCGGCGGCGGCCGGCTCCCTGGTGGTGCAGCCCCGGATGGGGTTCAGCGACCCCGCGGCGATGCGCCGCGGCCTGGCCGCCACCCGGGCCGCCGGCGCGACGACCGTCGGGACCCTGACGATCGACAGCTACACCCGGGTCGGTGACGACGCCTCGGCGCGTGCCTGCCTCGACGACGGCGTCCCGCTCAACGGCTACCCCATCACCGCCCACTCCGCCGCACGGAGCCGGGAGCTGCTGGCCGGGGTCGCCGGTCCGGAGTTCCCGGTCCAGGTCCGCCACGGCTCCTCCGTCCCGGAGGGCATCATCCGCGCGCTGGTCGCCGGCGGTCTGGACGCCACCGAGGGCGGCCCGGTCTCCTACTGCCTGCCGTACGGCCGCACCCCGCTGGCCCGATCGGTGGAGAACTGGGCGCGCGCCTGCGAGCTGCTGGCCGAGCTGGCGCCCGCGCCGCGCCTCCCGCACGTGGAGAGCTTCGGCGGCTGCATGCTGGGCCAGCTCTGCCCGCCGGCGCTGCTGGTGGCGATCAGCCTGCTGGAGGGCGTCTTCTTCACCCGGCACGGCATCACCAGCGTCTCGCTGAGCTACGCGCAGCAGACGCACGCCGCGGAGGACGAGGACGCGGTGCGCGCGCTGCGGCGGCTCGCCGGCGAGTTCCTCCCGGCCGGCACCGACTGGCACGTCGTGCTCTACACCTACATGGGGGTCTACCCCATGACGGAGCACGGCGCCCTGCGGCTGCTGGAGTGCTCGGCACGGCTGGCCGTCCGGGCCGGGGCGCGCCGGCTGATCGTGAAGACCGCCGCCGAGGCGCACCGCATCCCGACCGTCGAAGAGAACGTCCGCGCGCTGGAGACGGCCGCCGGCGCCGCGGCGTCGGCCGCCCCCGCACCGGTCGGCGGCGGGGACAGCGAGGTCTACCTCCAGGCGCGCGAGTTCGTCCGGGCGGTGCTCTCGCTGGACGAGAACGTGGGCCGCGCGCTGCGGACCGCGTTCGCGCGCGGGGTCCTCGACATCCCCTACTGCCTCCACCCCGACAACGCGGGCCGCACCCGCAGCTACCTGGACGGCGACGGCCGGCTGCGCTGGTCCGCCACGGGCGGCATGCCCGTGGCGCCGGACCGCGCCGGCAGCGGTGCGCTGACCTCCTGGGGGCTGCTCTCCGCGCTGCACGGCATGGCCCGGATCTTCGACGGGTCGGACCCGTCCGACCGCGACCCCCGGGAACTCCCGGGCGCCTGGGCCGAGTCGGGCGCCGCCACCTCCGACCCGGCCGACGCCACCACGGCCGTACCCGCCACTGCCGAACCCAGCACGGCCGTACCCGCCACTGCCGAACCCACCACCGCCACGCACGCACGCGCCGCCGGCCCCGCCGCCGACGACCCCACCGCCACCGCCGGCCCCGCCGCGCTGCCGACGGC
>NZ_JAAVJD010000455.1 GCF_012033735.1 Streptomyces lonarensis
CCCGGCGGGCGCGGGCCGGCCCGTGGTCCCGCCGGTCGCGGCACCGTCCTTCACCGGGGCGTCGGCGGGCAGGTCGGCGGCGGCGTCGGTCCCCTTGGCGGGGTGGCGCGGGACGAAGGCGAGCAGCGGTTCCCCGCGGCGCAGCCGGACCCGGAGCTTCAGGCCGCCGACCCGGCCCAGCGCCATGGCGACGCCGAGTGCGGCGGTGGCGCAGATCGCGCCCGCGAGGACGAGGGCGACGCGCGGCCCGTAGCTGTCGGTCAGCCAGCCCATGAGCGGACCGCCGAAGGGCGTCCCGCCGAGGAAGACCATCATGTAGAGACTGATGACACGGCCCCGCATGGCGGGGTCGCTGGCCAGCTGGAGGCTGGTGTTCCCGCTGATCATGAAGGTCATGCCGACCAGCCCGGTGGGGATCAGCAGCGCGGCGAAGATCCACAGGGTGGGCGCACCGGCGAGCACCATCAGCAGAGTGCCGAAGAGTCCGGCCGAGGCGACGGTCCAGCGGGTCCGGCTGGTGCCCCAACGGGCCGCGATGAGCGCCCCGGTGAGGGAGCCGACCGCCATCAGCGCGTTCAACAGGCCGTAGGTGCCGGCCCCGGCGTCGAAGATGCGGTCGGTGAACGCGACGACCCAGATGGGGAAGTTGAAGCCGAACGAACCGATGAACCCCACCAGCACGATCGGCCAGAGCAGGTCGGGCCGGCTGCCGACGTAGCGCAGCCCTTCCCGCAGCTGGCCCTTGGAACGCGGCGCGCGCTCGGCGGAGTTGAGCTCCGCGGTGCGCATCAGCAGCAGGCCGGTGACGGGCGCGATGAACGAGAGCCCGTTGAAGAGGAAGGCGTAGCCGCTGCCGACCGCGCCGATGAGGACGCCGGCGACGGCGGGGCCGACGATGCGCGCGGTCTGGAAGTTCGCGGAGTTGAGGGAGACCGCGTTGCGCAGCAGGCCCGGGCCGACCATGTCGGAGACGAAGGTCTGCCGGGCCGGGTTGTCGAGCACGGTGACGACGCCGAGGATGAAGGCGAGCGCGTAGACGTGGACGACCTCGACGTTGCCGGAGAGCGTGAGGGCGGCGAGCACGAGGCCGGTGATGCCCATGGACGCCTGAGTGCAGATCAGCAGCTTGCGCTTGTCGACCCGGTCGGCGAGGACGCCGCCGTAGAGGCCGAAGAGCAGCATCGGCAGGAACTGCAGGGCGATGGTCATGCCGACGGCGGCGGCGGAGCCGGTGAGGGTGTGGACCAGCCAGTCCTGGGCGATGCGCTGCATCCAGGTGCCGGTGTTGGAGACGACCGCGCCCGCGAAGAAGATCCGGTAGTTGTGGATCTTCAGGGAGGCGAAGGTGCCGACCTTGGCGGTCGAGGCGGCCTCACGGTCGCGGGCGGCGTGGGCGGCCTCCCGCGCGCGTTCCGCGGCGCCGTCGTCCGGCTCCGCGCTCGTGTCGCCCGAGGTGCCGTCGTCCCCGTGCTCGACAACCCGGCCCGGCAGACCTTCGTCTCCGACATGGTCGGCCCGGGCCTGC
>NZ_JAAVJD010000456.1 GCF_012033735.1 Streptomyces lonarensis
GGCCGGTTCACGCCCGGCCGCCGCCGCGTCCGCCGGATCGGGCGGAGGCCCGTCCCGTCAGTCGGCGAGGAACGCGGTCAGCGCGTTGGCCAGCAGGTACGGGTCCGCCGCGCCGCACAGCTCGCGCGCCGAGTGCATCGACAGGATCGCCACACCGATGTCGACGGTGCTGATGCCGTGCCGTGCGGCGGTGATCGGGCCGATGGTCGTGCCGCAGGGCATCGCGTTGTTGGAGACGAACGTCTGCCACGGCACCGACGCCCGCTCGCACGCCTCGGTGAAGACGGCGCGGCCGCTGCCGTCGGTGGCGTAGCGCTGGTTGACGTTGACCTTGAGGATCGGCCCGCCGTTGACGCGCGGCAGGTGGCCGGGGTCGTGGCGCTCCGCGTAGTTGGGGTGCACGGCGTGGCCGGTGTCGGAGGAGAGGCAGACGGAGCCGGCGTAGGCGCGGGCGCGGTCCTCGGCGGAGCCGCCCCGTGCCAGGACGGACCGCTCCAGCACGTTGCCGAGCAGCGGGCCCTCGGCGCCGGTGTCCGACTGGCTGCCGTTCTCCTCGTGGTCGAAGGCGGCCAGGACCGGGATGTGCGGCAGCGTGAGCTCGCCGGCGTCGGCGCGGCCGGCGAGCGCGGCGAGCGCCTCGGTCGCGGCGTGCACGGAGAGCAGGTTGTCCATCCGCGGCCCGGCGAGCAGTTCGCGGTCCTTGCCCAGGTAGGCGGGGGGCTCGACACTGTGGACCATGAGGTCCCAGCCGGTGACGTCCGCGGCCTCGACACCCGCTTCGGCGGCGAGGAAAGCGATCAGTTCGCCCTCGGTCGGGGTCCCCGTGCCCCACACCGGCTGCATGTGCTGCTGCCGGTCCAGCTTGAGGCCGTCGTTGACCTGGCGGTCGAGGTGGATGGCGAGCTGCGGGACGCGCAGCAGCGGCCGGTCCACGTTGACGAGGACGGAGTCGCCGCCGCGCAGCGTCAGGCGCCCGGCGAGGCCGAGGTCGCGGTCGAGCCAGGTGTTGAGGAGGGTGCCGCCGTAGATCTCGACGGCGACCTGCTTCCAGCCGTGGCGGCCCGCGTCGGGCAGCGGCTTCACGCGCAGGTTCGGCGAGTCGGTGTGGGCGCCGGCGATGCGGAACGGCGTGGCGGGGGTCGCGCCCTCCGGCACGTACCAGGCGATGATCGCGCCGCCCCGCAGCACGAAGCGTCCGCCGCTGTCGCCGTCCCACGCGTCGGTCTCCCGCAGTTCGCGGAAGCCGGCCTCGACGAGACGCTCGGCGGCGGTGGCCACGGCGTGGTACGGCGAAAGGGAGGCGGACAGGAACGTCAGCAGGCCGTCGGTGTGGTCAGGGCCGAAGGTCGGTAGCGCGCTCATGCGAGCCAGCATACGGAGGGCTGCCCCGGGCGGCGCCTCCCGGCCTCGCCGGGCCCCTGCCGCTGCGCGGCGGCGACTCCGTCCTCGTCAACGTGGACCGGCCGCTGCTGCGCGTCCCGCAGCTCGCCATCC
>NZ_JAAVJD010000457.1 GCF_012033735.1 Streptomyces lonarensis
GCCGCGGCCCGGCCTCAGCGGCCGGGGCCTGCCGGGCGGGACCGGGGCGGCCGGCTACGGCCGGGCGTTCTCGGGCACGACCTCGGCGGCAGGGGGCGGTCCGGGCGGGGTGCCGTCGCCGAACGGTGTGCCGCCCAGCTCCTCGCGGTGGTGCGGGGTCAACCAGCCGGAGAGGTCCGGGCCCGCCGGGACGATCTGCGTGGGGTTGATGCCGGTGTGCACCTGGTAGTAGTGGCGCTTGATGTGGTCGAAGTCGACCGTGTCGCCGAACCCGGGGGTCTGGTACAGATCGCGCACGTACCCCCAGAGCACCGGGTCCTCCGCCAGCTTGTTGCGGTTGCACTTGAAGTGCCCGTGGTAGACGGCGTCGAAGCGGACCAGCGTCGTGAACAGCCGGATGTCCGCCTCGGTGATGTGGTCGCCGACGAGGTACCTGCGGTTGGTCAGCCGCTCCGACAGCAGGTCCAGCCGACGGAAGACATCCGCGTAGGCGGTCTCGTACTCGTCCTGGGAGGTGGCGAAGCCCGCCCGGTAGACACCGTTGTTGACGTCGCGGTAGACCCCGTCCATCACCTCGTCGATCTCGGAGCGCAGCGCCTCGGGGTAGAGGTCCGGCGCGCCGGGGCGCTGCAGCTCGGTCCACTCCGTCGCCAGGTCCAGCGTCAGCTGCTGGAAGTCGTTGGTGACCAGCTTTCCGCTGGGCACGTCGACGATGGCGGGGACGCTCACGCCGCCGGGGTAGTCGGTTTCCCGCGCGTCGTAGGCCTCGTGCAGGAAACGGATGCCGAGCACCGGGTCGCGGTCGTCCGGATCGAGGGTGAACCGCCAGCTGCGGTCGTCCTGGATCGGGTCGGTGACACCGAGCGAGAGGGCGTCCTCCAGGCCCAGCAGCCGCCGGGAAACCAGCGCACGGCTCGCCCACGGGCAGGCGCGGCTCACCACCAGGCGGTACCGGTCGGGCTCGACCGGCCAGCCGTCGCGCCCGTCGGCGGTGATCCGGTCGGCGAAGTGGCTGCGGGAGCGCTTGAACTTCTTCCTGCCGTAGGACGTGTTGCCGTCGCTGCCTGCGCTGCCTGCGCTGCCCGTGTCGCCGGTGTCCCCGGAGTCGCCGTTGCGGCCGGTCTCGGTCATCGCGCTCTCCCTCGCACTCGCTGGTCGTTCCGGCCCGGTGCGGGCCGGGGTCCACCGCGCCCCCGCGGCGTGCCGCCCCGGTCGGCCCGGGGCGGGCCGGCGTCGCTCCGTTCCACGGTCGACGGAACCGGCGCGTCACGCATCCGGACGCCGTCCGGTCGGTGCGGCGGTCCTGGCGGCGTGCGGCGGTGGACCGGGCGGTGGTGGCTCGGGGCCGACCGCCGCCGATGTGCCGTCCGGTCGGCGGGTTCGCCGCGCCCGGCTCCTCGCTGCCGCATGCCCGTTTCGGCAGCGGCCATGCCCGGGCCCCCACCCGCGGCGGCGCCACGGGGGCGGTCGCGGGGTGCGGC
>NZ_JAAVJD010000458.1 GCF_012033735.1 Streptomyces lonarensis
CCCCACGGGCGGGCGCGGGAGCCGCCCGGTTCCCGCCCGCGGGCCGCCGCGCGCCCTGCCCGGGGCCGTGCCCTCCCCCGATGGTGGCCGGAGCCCGCCCGCCCACGCGTAGCGGCGCGGGGCGGTGGGTAGAGGGCGCGACATCCCCTTCCGGGGTGCCGTACCCGCCCGCGAGCCACGGTGGCGGGCGCGGGTAGATTGCGAGGGGTCGGACCGCCCGGACCCCGGCGGGACGTACCGTGCCCGTCGACGGCGCAGCCTGCCGGTGCCGGCGGCGGCATCCCCGCGCCGCCCCACCGCGGTCGTCCCGACCACGGCCGGGACCACGGCTGCCGGCCCATCACGGGCGCCGGCGCGAACGGGAAGGAAGTGGGCGGCGATGGACCACATCACACTGCGTGGGCTGCGGGCCCGCGGATTCCACGGCGCGCTCCCCGAGGAGCGTTCTCTCGGCCAGACCTTCGTGGTCGACGTCAGGCTCGGGCTGGACACCCGCCCCGCCGCCGCCGGGGACGACCTGGGACGCACCGTCCACTACGGGGTGGTCGCCGAGGAGGTGACCGCCCTGGTCTCCGGCGAGCCGTTCGCGCTGATCGAGACCCTCGCGGAGCGCATCGCCGACCAGTGCCTCTCGCACGAGGCGGTGCGGGAGGTGGAAGTGACGGTGCACAAGCCGGGGGCCCCGATCACCGTCCCCTTCGACGACGTGACCATCACCATTCTGCGGAGCAGACCATGACGAGCAGCGACAACGCCGCTTCCTCCTCCCCCGACCCGACCGTCCAGCCGGTCCCTTCCGCGGTGGTGCAGCAGGTGGACGCCGCCGATGCCACCCTGCACAACCCGCGGCTCGCGGTGATCGCCCTCGGCAGCAACCTCGGCAACCGGCTGGAGACGATCCAGGGCGCCGTGGACGCGCTGGAGGACACGCCGGGGCTGCGGGTCACCGCCGTCTCCGCCGTGTACGAGACCGAGCCCTGGGGTGTGCCCGAGGGCAGCCAGGGCACCTACTTCAACGCGGTCGTGGTGGTGCGGACCACGCTGCCGCCGTCGTCGCTGCTGGAGCGCGCGCAGGCGGTCGAGGAGGCGTACGAGCGGACCCGCGACGAGCGGTGGGGGCCGCGCACGCTGGACGTCGACATCGTCTCCTACCAGGACGTCGTCTCGACCGACCCGCGGCTGACGCTGCCGCACCCGCGCGCCCACGAGCGGGCCTTCGTGCTGGTGCCGTGGCTGGATGTGGACCCGGAGGGCGACTACCCGGGCCGCGGTCCGCTCGCCGAGCTGCGGTCGTCGGTCGACGACAGCGGGGTGCGGCGACGCGAGGACATCGCTCTGGCGCTGCCGAGCTGAGACCACGCGTGAGGTCGGGCAGCGGATGGGGTTGCGGCAGCGCGCCCGGCCGCCCCTCGCCCCGCCCCCGGCCGCCGCGCGTCCCGGCGGCCGGGGCGCGCGGGACCGCCC
>NZ_JAAVJD010000459.1 GCF_012033735.1 Streptomyces lonarensis
CCAGGGCGCTGGCGCTGGAGCGGGTGAACTCCCCCAACCCCGGGGCGGCGGACGCGGCCGGCGCACGGACAACGGCGGATCACACCGGGGCCGCGTCACGGCCCGGGCACGCAGCGCTCCGACGGCGCGAGGGCGGCGGGATACGGCCAAGGGTGGTGCGCCGGTCGGGTGGTGACCGGTGACCGGTTCGCCGGTGCATTTCGGGAGGTAGGCCCTGGCGGCGCGACACCCCCCGCCGGGTAACGTCCGGTGTTGCCCGGTAGGGGTGGTTCCTCCGCTGGCTCATCCGTGACCACTACTGCACACATGTGCTGGCATATGCGCGAGGATTATTGCTGTGACCGAGACTCACCGCGTACGTCCTCATCCGGAACACCGTCCCCGACTGATCGCGACCGACCTCGACGGCACGCTCCTCGCCGACGACCGCACCGTCTCGCGCCGCACCCTCGACGCGCTCGCCGCAGCCTCCGACGCCGGGATCGAGACCGTCTTCGTGACCGGTCGGCCCGCCCGCTGGCTGGAGGTGGTGAGCGCCGTCCGGGACCGGACCGTCGCCATCTGCGCCAACGGCGCCGCCGTCGCCGACCTCACCGCACTCGGCAGCCCCGCCGGGGACACCGTCAGCGACCTGGGAGCCGCCGACCGGGCGCCGGTCGCGGGGGGCGGGCTCCCGCCGTCCGCGACACCGCCGCTGATCGAGGTCCACCAGCTCCGGCCGGCGGACGCCCGCGCCCTGGCCGCCGTGCTGCGCGGCGCCGTCCCGGGCATCACCTTCGCGGTGGAGCGGACCACCGGCATGCACTACGAACCGGACTACCCGACGTACTTCCCCGGAGC
This sequence comes from Streptomyces lonarensis, assembly GCF_012033735.1. Lineage (GTDB taxonomy): Bacteria > Actinomycetota > Actinomycetes > Streptomycetales > Streptomycetaceae > Streptomyces > Streptomyces lonarensis. The sequence goes on from NZ_JAAVJD010000459.1 coordinate 841, forward strand.
CGTCGCCGGCGTCGCGCCCATCGAGAAGCTGCTCGACGACACCGGGGAGTTCGCCGACCAGCCGATCATCAAACTGCTCGCGCGCCACTCCGCGATGGACCCGGACCGGTTGCTCGCCGCCACCCGCGCCGCCGCCCCGGGGTTGGGGGAGTTCACCCGCTCCAGCGCCAGCGCCCTGGTCGAGATCAGCGCCCGGGGGGTGAGCAAGGCGACGACGCTCTCCGCCTACTGCGCCCGCCGCGGCCTCGGCCCGCAGGACGTGGTGGCCTTCGGCGACATGCCGAACGACCTGGAGATGCTGGCCTGGGCGGGGCGCTCGTACGCGATGGCCAACGCCCACCCCGACGTCCTGGCGGCGGCGACCCACCGCACCGCGGCCAACACCGAGGACGGGGTCGCGCGGGCGGTCGAGCGGCTGCTCGCCGACCTCGCCCGCCCGGTCCCCGCCGGCGCGGGCCCCGCCGGGATCGGTGCGCTCGCGGGCGGCCGCCGGCCGGAGCTGGTGGACCTCGATCAGCGGCGGTGTCGCGGCCGGCGGGAGCCCGCCCCCCGCGCCCGGCGCCCGGTCGGCGGCTCCCAGGTCGCTGACGGTGTCCCCGGCGGGGCTGCCG
>NZ_JAAVJD010000045.1 GCF_012033735.1 Streptomyces lonarensis
GGCGGCCGCAGGCTGCGGCCTGCGCCGCCCCGCCCCGCCCCACGCGGCACCCTGCTGCGGCGGGAGAGCCGCCCCGCCCACTCCCGCCGTCCAGGGCGTCCCTCCGGTCCGCGGCAACCGGGGGAGGCCCGCACCGGGCCGGAATGCCCGTCTCTTCCGGAGTACCTACGAACACGGCGCCGATGCCTTAGCCGACCCGGCCCCCTTAGGACGCCGGTCACCCGCCGCGCCCGCGTCTCAGCCGCCGCCGGGTCGTCCGTCCCGCCGCCCGGTCGGCCGCGGCACGCCCCGCACCGTCAGGACGCGGCAAGCGTCCGATGCGGGACCCCCGCCTCAGCGACCACGATGGAGCCATCACACAGAGACACGACGGGAGCGCCGGGACGGCCTCCACCCGAGACGAGGGAGCAACGATGCTCGAGTACCAGTTGCACCGGCACCACGCACGCGATCTGATCGCCGAGATGACCGAGGTGCGCAGCGCCCAACGCCTGCGGCGTGCCCGCCGCAGTGCCCGAGCCGCGGCCTCCGCGCCGGCGACGCCCCCGGCCCGTACGGCGGACCGCGCCGCCGCCCCTGCCCCCAGCTCCGGCCGACTCCGCCGCGCGCTGCGGATCGCCTGACGCCGTCGAGCGCATGACGTGGGGCGCTGCGCCCGCCGCCCGGTGCGGTGCACGGCGGCACCGCTCCGGGCGCACCGGCGCAGCCTGCCACCTACCGGCGAACACCGCCGCCGTTCCGACGACGAGCCCGCCCCGCGCGACGCCCAGCGCGCGCCCCCGACGCCCGGCCCTGGCCCCCGGACCGCCCGGGTCCCCGCCGAGCGAGAGCGACTCGCGCGCGACCAGGGCCGTGGGGAACCATCCGCCCGCGTGAGAGATCCGGGGCCGCCCCGTGCAGCGCCGAGCCGCACCGGTCGTGCCGCCCCATGCGGCTCTCGCGGTGGGCGTGACGTGCTCCCACGGGGCACGCTCGCACCCGGCGGGGCACCCCACCCGACCCCCGTGCGCGGGCCCCGTGCGGCGGGTGCCACCCCCCGGGGCCCGAACCGCTGGAGAGCCACCCGTGCCCCGTGCGATCCTCGACCCCGTGCGGAGTCATCGAGTCAGCCCAGTCTTCGTCGGTCGCGCCGACGAACTCACCCAACTACGGCAGGCTCTTGCCCGAGCCCAGCAGGGCGAGCCCCAGGCGCTCGTCATCGGCGGCGAGGCGGGGGTCGGGAAGTCCCGGCTGCTGGAGGAGTTCACCGCGCACGCCACCGGCGCCGGCGCGCTCGCCGCGACGGGCGGCTGCGTCGAACTGGGCACCGACGGGCTCCCCTTCGCGCCGGTCGCAGCGATCCTCCGGTCCCTGCACCGCCGGCTCGGCCCGGCGCTGACGGAAGCCGCCGCAGGGCAGGAGAACGAACTCGCGCGCCTTCTCCCGGAACTCGGCGACGCAGGCCACGCCCCACCGGGCGAGGTGGACCGCGCGCTCCTCTTCGAGTTCACCACCCGCCTCCTCGAACGGCTGGCCGCCGACCGCACCGTCGTCGTGGCCGTGGAGGACCTCCACTGGTCCGACCGCTCGACCCGCGAGCTCTTCGGCTACCTCTTCCGCTCGGTCAACCGGTCCCGGCTGATGGTCCTCGTGACCTACCGGACGGACGACATCCACCGCCGCCACCCGCTACGGCCCTTCCTCGCCGAACTCGACCGGCTCCGCAGCGTGCGGCGGCTCGAACTCACCCGGCTCAGCCACCCCGAGGTGTCGGCCCAGATGGCCGGCATCCAGGGCTCGCCGCCCGACCCCGCCGTGGCGGAGTCCGTCTTCACCCGGTCCGAGGGCAACCCGTTCTTCGTCGAGGAGCTCACCGCCGGCGGCGGCTCCGGCGACATCAGCGACTCCCTCCGCGACCTGCTCCTCGTGCGGGTCGAGGCGCTCCCCGAGTCCACCCAGGAGGTGCTGCGGATCGTCGCGGAGGGCGGATCGTCCGTCGAGCACGTCCTGCTGTCGGCCGTCGCCCGCTGTTCGGAGAACGAGCTGCTCACCGCGTTGCGCGACGCCGTCGGCAACAACCTTCTGGTCCCCACCGACGACGGCGACGGATACCGGTTCCGCCACGCCCTGATGCGGGAGGCGGTCGTCGACGACCTGCTCCCCGGCGAACGCGCCCGCCTCAACCGGCGCTACGCGGAGGCACTGGAGGAGTCCGGGCACCTGGTCCCCGAGGACCAGCTGTCGGCCCGCAAGGCCCGTTACTGGCACCTCGCGGGAGACCCCTCCCGCGCGCTGCCGGCCGTGCTCGACGCCGCGGTGCAGGCACGGCGCCGCTACGCCTACGCGGAACAGCTCCGCCTGCTGGAACGCGCGGTGGAACTCTGGGACGGCGTGCCCAAGGAAGTCCGGCGAACCCTCCGCCCCGCCGACCAGATCGAGAGCTTCCCCGGCACCGACCCGGAGCAGCCGCTGCGCTTCCGCGACCTGCTCGCCGAGGCCGTCCAGGCCGCCCGCCAGTCCGGCCAGCCCGACCTCGCGTGGGCTCTCACCAAGCAGGCGCTGCGGCTCCTCGACGAGGAGGAGGACCCGCTGCGCGCCGCGTGGTTCTGGGTCAACCGCTCCCGGGCGCGCGACCAGCTCGGCCGCGGCAACGGCCTGGAGGAGCTGGAACGCGCCCGCGAGCTGATCACCGGACTGCCGCCCTCGCTCGGCCACGCCCACGTGCTCGCCGCCGTCGCCTCCTGGCAGGCGGTCAACCGGCCCGGGCCGGAGAGCTTCGGGTTCGCGGAACGCGCCATCGAGATGGCCCGGGTCACCGGCGCCGTCTCCGTCGAACTGCACGCCCGGTTCACCCTTGCCAACCTGAAGGCCGACGCCGGTGACATCGACGGCGGTCTCGCCGAGATGCGCGCCGTCCGCGACCAGATGATCCAGGTGCCGATACCGCCCTCCAGCAACAACATCGGACGCGCGCTGGTGAACTTCGCCGGAGCGCTCGCCCGTTACGGCTGGCTGACCGAGGCACGCGACGCCGCGGACGAGGGGCTCGAACTCTGCGACCGCTTCGGTCTCTCCGAGGCCAAACCGTGGCTGCAGGCCAACCGCGGCGGGGTCCTCGTCGACCTGGGGGAGTGGCCCGCAGCGGAAGAGGCGCTCACCTACGCCGCCGAGTCGGGGCCCGAACCCCGGCCGCGTTCCAGCGCCCACGCACAGCTGGGGCTGCTCCGGCTCTGGCGGGGCGATGTGGCGGGTGCGGAGCGGTCGTTGGCCGAGGTCCGGGCGCTGGTGGACGGTGGCGAGGTCCCGGCCCAGTACCGGCTCCCGGAGGCGTGGCTGGCCATGGAGCTGGCGGCCGCCCTCGGCCGACGGGCCGAGGCCCGGCTCCACGTGGCGCGCGCCCTGGAGGGCGAGCAGCCGCCCTACCTCACCACTGTGGTGTGGCGGTTGCTTCCCGCTGCCGCGGCGATCGAGGCGGACGCCCGGTCCAGCGGCGAGGACAGCGCCGAGGCGCTGGAGGCCGTTCAGCAGGCAGCCTCCCGCCTTCCGACGCACATCGCGCCGTGGGCGACCGGCGAGATCCACCTGCGGGCCGAGCAGGCCCGAGCCGCGGGAAACGATCTCCCCGAGCACTGGGAGCGGCTGATCGCGGCGCTGGAGGCGCCGCGGGCCACGCAGCTCCTCACTCTGGCCTACGCCCGGCGCCGGCTGGCCGAGTCCCTGATCGCGGGCGGCGGCAGCCGCCGACTCGCCGCCGAGCAGCTCCGCTCGGCGCGGGTAGAGGCCGACCGGCTCGGCGCCGTACCGCTGCGCACCGACATCGACCGGCTCGCCAAGCGCGCCCGCCTCGACGCCACCGGTGCGGGCCGCCGCGCCGCACGCTCAGGTGACGGGGCGGCAACGGACGCCGGGCCCGCCGACACCACGGGGCTCACGGCCCGCGAGCGGGACGTGCTCTCCCTCGTCGCCGAGGGCCGCAGCAACCGGCAGATAGCCGAGGCGCTGTACATCGCCCCGAAGACGGCGAGCGTGCACGTCTCCAACATCCTCGCCAAGCTGGAGGTCTCCAGCCGCGGGGAAGCCGCGGCGCTCGCCCACCGGCTGCGCCTGGTGCAGACGGCCGCCGACTGATCACCGCAGTACGGGGCGGGCGACGGCCCGCCCCGTGCGCGGTCGGCGGGGCGGTCGACGGCGGCGCGGATCAGTCGGCGACGGTGTAGCCGAGTTCCTCGGCAGCGACCGACCAGAAGGTGTTCTCGTCCGCCACCGACGAAGCGTCGATCTCCCGGAACCGGGCGACCAGCGCCGCCGACAGCTGCTCGCCCGGCGTCTGCCCGGGGGCGGCGCCCTCCGTCGCCCCGGCGACCCGGACGGACGCCTCGCGGTACGCCTGCGAGCAGGCGACCAGTTCCGCGAGTCCGGTGTTGATCAGATGCGGGTCGCCGCCCTCGGGGACGCCCCACACGCCGCCGTCGGCGCGGTCCACACCGATGAAGCTCAGCCCTTCGTCCCGGGCGACGACCGCGAGTTTGCGGTCGCCCGCCTCACGGTTGGCGAAGGGGGCCGCGAGCCACGTCCCCGGGTACGGGAACGCCTCACGCTGGTCGAGGAGTTCGGCGAGTTCGACATCGTCCATGGGGCGAGTCTAGAGAACGCCGGGGCCGTCGCTGCACATCCGGGCCGCCCGCCCCCGGCGCCGTCCGGAAACCGACCGCGGCGTCTCTCGGCCCCGGGGCCGCCGCCCGTCTCCTCCTCACGTGTCCCGCCGCTCCGTCACCACGGCGGCCGGCGGCCCGCACACGGCGGGCCGGTTCCCGCCGCACGCCGACGGCGGGAACCGGCCCGGGGAGCCGAGGTGGTTGTCGCCGGCCCTCAGCTGACCGTGAGTCGCAGCAGCCGGTCGTCCCCCTCTTCCGGCGTGCCCCGGGTGTCGGTCTCGTTGGTCGCGAGCAGCAGGTCACCCGGCCCCACGGCCAGCACCGCGCGCAGCCGACCGTACTCACCCGCGAGGAACGCCTCCGGCTCGCCCGCTTCGCCGGACTCGTCGAGCGGGATGCGCCAGAGCCGCTCCCCGCGAAGCGTCGCCATCCAGAGCGCGCCGTCGGCGTACGCCAGCCCGCTGGGCGAGGCCTGATCGGTCGGCCACTCCGCGACCGGGTCGACGAACCCCGCGTCCTCGCCGCCGCTGCCCTCGAACTCCGGCCAGCCGTAGTTGCCTCCGGGCTCGATCAGGTTCAGCTCGTCGAGGTCACGCGCGCCGAACTCGGAGGCCCACAGCCGGTCGCGGTCGTCCCAGGCCAGACCCTGTACGTTGCGGTGCCCCAGCGAGTACACCGGCGAACCGGAGTCGGGGTTGTCCTCCGGTACCTCGCCGTCGGGGGTCAGCCGCAGGATCTTGCCGGCGAGCGACGCGGAATCCTGGGCGAGGTCCGGCTCGGCCGCGTCGCCGGTGGCGGCGTAGAGCATGCCGTCGGGGCCGAAGGCGAGGCCGCCGCCGTGGTGGATTCGGCTGTCCTTCGGGATGCCGTCCAGCACGACCTCCGGCGAACCGATCGAGTCGCCGTCGTACTCCATCCGCACGATCCGGTTGTCGGACTCCGCCGTCAGGTAGGCGTACAGCAGGTCCCCGTCGCCGAGCGCCAGCCCGAGGAGGCCGCCCTCGCCGGCCGGATCGACCCCGTCGACAGAGCCGACCTCCGAGGTCTCGCCGGAGTCGGGATCGACCCGCAGCACGGTCGCCTCGTCGCGGGAGCCCACCAACAGGTCGCCGTCGGGCAGTTCCACCAAACCCCAGGGGGAGGGAAGGTCCTCGGCGACCGTGCCGACGACCTCCACGGTGCCCTCCGCGGCGGCAGCTTCACCACCGGGGGGCTCCTCGGTGCCGTCGTCGGTCGCACCGCCTTCCGGCGCCTCCTCCGTCGAAGGATCGGCGTCGGAGGCGGAGCTGTCCTCGTCCTGGCCCGAGCAGCCGACGGCGAGCACCGCGCAGGCGGTGAGCGCGGCGACCAGGGAACGTGATGAGCGGGGCCGTGCGGCCATCGGAGACGCCTCCCAGCGTGAACGGTGCGGTGCGGTGCCGCACGCCTACCCGCAAGCTACGTGCCGACCCGCCGTGGGGCCGGTTCGCCACGGCCGGTTCCGAGCGCGTCGGCGGACACGGGACGTGCGCACGGGGCACGGGGCGGACGCACGGGGCGCGCCGAACCGGGCACCTGTGCTCTCAGCCCCAAGTGTCCAGTGCCTCGGGCAGCCCGCGCAGCTCCACCAGGTCCGCCGGGGTCAGCACGACCCCGGCCGCCGCGCAGTTCTCCCGTGCCCAGCGTTCCTTCTTCGTCCCGGGCACCGGTATCACCTGGTCGCCCAGGCCGAGCAGCCACGCCAGCGCCACCTGGGCCGCCGTGACGCCGCTGTGCCGCGCCGCCACCCGGCGGAGTGCCGCCACCACCGGCTGGTGCTCCGCCATCATCTCCGCGGTGAACCGCGGATGCCTGGCGCGGGCGTCGTCGGGTTCGAAGCCGCGTCCGGCGGTGAGCGTGCCGGTGAGATAGCCGCTTCCGAGGGGCATGGCGGCCAGCAGTGTCACGCCGCGGGCGCGGCACCACGGCAGCAGTTCCGTCGCTGCACGGGGCGCCCACACCGAAAGCTCCGCCTGCACCGCGCCCACCGGGAACACCTGCTGCACCCGGTCGAGCAGCCGCAGCGCCGCGCCGTACCCCCCAGGGCCGCCCGGCCCCGCCGCACGTCCCGCGACCGCGGGACGCCGCGGCGCCGGACCCACCAGGTCGAGCGCCGAGAGGCCGAGCGAGCGGACCTTGCCCGCGCGCACCAGCTCCGCCATGGCGCCCCAGCTCTCCTCCACCGGGACTTCGGGGTCCGGGCGGTGCAACTGGTAGAGGTCGATCCAGTCGGTGCGGAGCCGGCGCAGCGACGCGTCGCACGCCCGCCGGATGTACTCGGGGCGCCCGTTGGTGACGAGATGGCCCTCGCTCGCCAGCAATCCGCCCTTGGTGGCCAGGAACGCCCGGTCCCGCCGCCCGAGCAGGGCACGCCCCAGCAGGAGCTCATTGGTGAACGGGCCGTAGCTGTCGGCGGTGTCGAGCAGCGTCGCGCCGAGGTCGAGCGCGGCGTGCACGGTGCGCACCGACTCCTGCCCGTCGCGCTCCGAGGCGGTGTACGCCCAGCTCATGGGCATGCAGCCGAGGCCGATGGCCCCCACCCGCAGGGCTCCCGCGCCCACCGTGGTGTTCCGCACCCCTGTCGATCCCTCCCCGCGTGCCCGCTCCCGGTGCCCGGTCGTCCCCGACACCTTCCGTTGTCGCCGTGCTCCGGTACGCCGCGCCCCCCGCCTCCGCTCCGTGGCGCACGGGGGGTGTGTGCCGCTGTCCGCCGCGCGCCGGGGCGAGGCGTTCAACGTATCCGCTGCAGACCCCTGACCCGTGCGCCCCCTGCTCGATACGCTTTCGTCCATGACCACCGGTGACGCCTGGCTTCCGCTCCCGATCGACCAGCTCGGTCCGCTGCCCCCTTCGTTGAGCTACCACTTCTGGGACGGTGACGGGGACTACCCCGCCGACCCGGCCGACTGCGTCTTCTACGGTGTGCCCTACATGCGTCCGCCCTCCGTCGTCACGGCGCCGCTGCCGAAGATGACCCGCGTCCGCGTGGTGCAGACCCTGACGGCCGGCTACGACCACATGCTGCCCTCCCTGCCGTCGCTCGACGCGAGCACGGTGCTCTGCAACGCCGGTGATCTCCACAACACGAGCACGGCCGAGCTCGCGCTCACGTTGACGCTCTCGGCGCTGCGCGGCGTGCCGGACGCGGTGCGCAACCAACTCGACGGACGCTGGCAGGGCCGCGTGCTGCCCTCGCTGGCGGACCGCAGCGTCCTCATCCTCGGTTACGGGGGCATCGGGGCGGCCGTCGAGGAGCGGCTGCTGCCGTTCGAGCCCCGCAGCGTCGTGCGCGTCGCCGGCTCGGCCCGGCAGGCGGCCCGCGGACCGGTGCGGGCGGTGACCGAGTTGCCGCAGCTGCTGCCGGACGCCGAGGTCGTCATCGTCTGCGTGCCGCTCAACGACTCGACGCGCGGTCTCGTCGACGCCGCCTTCCTGGCACGGCTCGGAGACGGCGCCCTGCTCGTCAACGTGGCGCGCGGTGCCGTCGTGGACACCGACGCGCTGCTGGCCGAGACCTCGTCGGGAAGGCTGCTCGCGGCGCTCGACGTCACCGATCCCGAGCCGCTGCCGGCGGACCACCCGCTGTGGCGGTCGCCCGGCGTGCTGATCACCCCGCACGTCGGCGGCGCCTCCTCGGCGTTCCTGCCCCGCGCCGTCCGGATGCTGCACGGCCAGCTCTCCCGCTTCGCTGCCGGCGAGCCGCTCCGGAATGGCGTGGCCACGGGCGGCTGACGTGCTCACCCAGTGCTCCGAATACCACATAACCGGCCGCGAAGGGAGGAAATTCGCGCAGTAGTTACCCTGTGTCGTGAATGGATGCCATTCTGTGACCGACTGGTGTATCGTCCCACAGGGGCGTGCCCAGGACGCAGGGGGCGATACGCGAATGCACTGTCCACGAGAAGCAGTTGACGGCCGGGCCGGGGCGCCCGCGGGAGCACAGGACGCCGACCGGGCCGCACCGAGAAGCGGCCTGGTGCGACAGGCCGTCCTGGCCGCCGTCTGCGCGGCGTACGCGGTGGGCGCCGCCCTCGGGTGGGGCTCCGAGGAGCTCGCGCTGATCATGGGCGACTTCGGGCTCAGCGCAGCAGCCCTGCTCGCCAGCGGCTCCTGCCTCTGGTACGCCCGCACCCGCGCCGGCGAGTTCCGGGCCGCCTGGGTGCTGTTCGGCCTCTCGTCCCTCATGGTGGGCCTCGGCAACGCGGTCTGGGGCTGGTACGAGGTCGTCCTCGGCGAGCCGGTGCCCCGGACCTCCGTCGCCGACCTGTGCTTCCTCCTCTTCGCGCCACTGGCGATCGTCGGTCTCCTCATGCTTGCCAAGCGACCCGTGAGCCGCGCCGGTTGGCTCTGCCTGGGGCTCGACGCCTCGCTGATCGCCGGGTCGCTGCTGGCGCTCTCGTGGTCGGTGGCGCTCACCCACACCGCGCAGTCCCAGGGGGAGACGGTGATCCGCGCCGCGCTCGCTCTCGCCTACCCCCTGCTGGACATCGTGCTGGTCACGATGGTCCTGGTGCTCCACTTCCGGCGCACCGCCGCGCACCGGGCCGCAGTCAACACCGCGCTCGGCGCGCTCAGCCTCACGGTCCTGTGCGACGCCCTCTTCACCTCGCCCCTCCTCCGCGACCAGTACAGCTCCGGTCAGCTGCTCGACGCCGGCTGGTTCGCCGGGTCGCTGTTACTGGCCTGCGCCCCGTGGACACCCGGAGCGGGTCCCACCACCGAGGAGCAGCGTCCGGGCACCGCCGCGCCGGAGACCGAGCCCGGGGGTGAGGCCCCGGAGCGGGCGGAGCCCCCGCAGGGCGGCCGCCCGACCGAGGCCGCCGCGCGCCACGCCCCGGAGCCGCCGCTCGCCCAGCCCCTCTCGGGCCCGCTGGCAGCCATGACGCCGTACCTGGCGGCCGCCGTCTGCACGCTCTCCATCCTCATCACCGTCACCAAGGGGCGCGCCGTCGACCCCGTGGTCGTCGGCACCGCCTGCGCCGTGGTGCTCGCCCTGCTGGTCCGTCAGGGCATCACCCTGCGGGACAACATCATCCTCGCCGGGGAACTGGCGCAGCAGGAGAGCCACTTCCGCTCCCTGGTGCAGGGGTCGAGCGACGTCATCATGATCGCGGCACCGGACGGCGTCCTGCGCTACGTCAGCCCGGCCGCCGCCGGCGTCTACGGGCTGCCGGCCGAGGAACTGGTCGGCAGACGGCTCTCCGACCTCATCCACGCCGACGACCTCGGCCGCGTCGAGTTCGAGCTGCGCCGCTTCCTCTCCGTGCCGCCCGCCCGCGAGCCGGTGACGCGCGTCGAGTGCCGCGTGCTCCACGGCGGCGGCCGCTGGCTCAACGTGGAGTCCTCGGTCAACCGCCACCACAGCGGACTCATCTTCAACAGCCGGGACGTCACCGAGCGGGTCCGCCTCCAGGCACAGCTGCAGCACAGCGCCTCCCACGACGCGCTCACCGACCTGCCGAACCGCGCGCTCTTCACCGAGCGGCTGCGGCAGGCCATCGAGGGGCGGCGCACCGGCGAGGGCACCCCCGCCGTCTTCTACATCGACCTCGACGGCTTCAAGGCCGTCAACGACACCGCGGGCCACCAGGCCGGCGACGAGCTGCTGATCCAGGCCGCCCGGCGCCTGCGCGACTCCGTGCGCTCCGGGGACACCACCGCCCGGCTCGGCGGCGACGAGTTCGCCGCCCTGCTCAGCCCGTGCCCCGCCGGGGCGTCCGGGGAGCCCGGCACGCCGGAGGGCGGCCCCGCCGCCGGCGAGGACTGCCACGCCGGCGGTGAACCCTGCCGCTCCGGGCAGGTCCGCAGCGACCAGGTGCTCGACATCGCCGAGCGGGTCCGCTCGGCGCTCTCCCTGCCGTACCTCGTCGAGGGACGGGAGGTCCGCGTCGCGGCCAGTATCGGGATCGCCTTCGCCACCCCCGGCTGCTCCCCCTCCGGTCTGCTCCGCGAGGCCGATGTCGCGATGTACCGGGCCAAACAGGCGGGCAAGGGGCGCGTCGAGCTGTACGCCCCTGACGTCCACGGGCAGGACGCCGTACCGCCCGTGCCCGCCGCCCCGGTCGGCGGCAGCCACCACGCCGCCCGGGCGAGGTCGCCGCGAGGCGTCGCCCGCACGGGGGCGGCCGCTGCCCCCGGCGAGGACGTCCCCGCCGATCGCACCCGCCCCCCGGGCGGGCCGTGCCCGCTCATCCCGGCCGCGCGGAGCAGCGAGAACTACCCGCCCGCCCTTCGCCTCACCCACCAGCCGCAGGTCTCCCTGGAGGACGGAACCGTACAGGGCTTGGCGCTGCGGCTCATCCGGTCCGCCGCCGGCGACCGGACGGCGCCCGGCCCCGCTCCGAGCCGGGCGGCTCGCCCCGGCGCCGCGAGGGACCCCGCGGCCGTGGCCCGCACGGAGAGTCCGGACGACCCGAGGTCGGCGCAGGTGTCCCGGGCCCCGTCGTCCGCTCCGGACGTCGTCCCCGCCCCGGCCGAACCGGGGACGGGGCGTCGTCCACCCGCCGTCCTGCCCGGACGGGCGACCCGCTCGTCGGGTCCGGCGCGTGCGGTGCCCCCCGTCCGATGGCTCGCCGTCCGCTCCGCCCGGATCGGTGGCCGCGGGCCGGGACCGCGCGGCACCGAGACGGCGCCGCGGGCGCCCGGCCCCGCCGAGTCGCAACAGGAGTGGTCAGCACCCCCGGTCGCGGGCCCTCCGCCGTCCGGGCCCAGGCCCCGGGCGGCGCTGCCGCCGCACCGGCCCGGGAGCGTCCTGGTCGATCTCGCCGCGGCGGGGGCCGCAGAACGGCTCCGCCGCGGGCACGACCTACCGGTCACGGTCCCGCTCAGCCCCGAGGCACTGCTCGGTGCGACGGTCTCCGCCGAGACGGTGGCGGCGGTCCTCGCCCGCCACACCCTGCCCGCCCGGTACCTCACCCTCGCCCTGACGGAGGCCGGGCCGCTGCTCGACGACGTCGACTACCGGCTGTCCCTCGGACGGTTGCGCGCTCTCGGGGTCGGTGTCTCCCTCCCCGGGCTCGGTGACGGAGCCGTACCGCTGTCCGCGCTCCAGCGACTGCCGATCACGGAGATGGTGCTCGCGCGGACGCTGGTCGCCGGGCTCCCCGACTCCGCGCGGGCCCGCGCCACCGCCACGGCGCTGCTGGCACTCGCCGGCGAACTCGGGGTGACGGTCCTCGCCGACGGAGTCGACCACCCCGACCAGGCCGCGGTCCTGCGGTCGCTCGGCTGCCGCCGAGGCCAAGGAGCCGCCCTCGGCGGCCCCCTCGACGAGGTCGCTCTCGCCGCCGCGCTGCGCGCGGGTGCGCTGGGGCAGCCGCCCCGCGGCCCGGCGGCACCCGGCCCACCGGGCCGGCTGCGCCAGGCGCCCACCCCCTGAGCGTCGGCCACCGCCCCGGCGCTACGTCAGGCGCAGCCCGCCGCTGCACCAGACGCCGACCGGGTTCCTGGCGGTCGACGACACGCCGACCGCCCTGACCGGACCCCACCACCGGTGGGTGCTCCGCAACCGGGCGCCGCGCCAAGGCTCGGCCGGGGTGGAGGGACCGGTGCCCGGCCGGTACCCCACCCGCCCCGGCCGGGGCCACGCGGCGCCGGCATTCCGGCCGGCCGGACGCGCCACCGCCCGCCGGAGTACGCCCTGCTCGTACGGGTGTCCGGCAATCGCCCGGATAGTGAGACTCGGTTCCGGTCCGCTTGACACGGCCTGATGCCAGGGAGCAGTGTCTGTGCCATGCGCACCCGAATTCTCGTACTTGGCAGGCGCGTCGCCTGACCCGGGACCACTCTCCCGCGGCCACCCGACGCGCCCCCCTCGCATGCCCGACGGCACGAGGGGTTTTTTGTTGCACCGAACCGGTTCGCGGATCTCGGACGAGGCCCGCGAACCGACACCACCAGCCGAACCCAGCGCCACACCCTTCAGAACCGGGAAGAGACCGCGATGACCGAGCAGTCAGGCGGGGCACCGAAGCCGCAGCCTCGCGCCCCCCGCAACGGACCGCAGCAGACCGCGACCGTCGAGCACCTCACGGGAGCGCAGTCCCTCATCCGCTCCCTCGAGTCGGTCGGCGCCGACACCGTATTCGGCATCCCCGGTGGCGCGATCCTCCCGGCGTACGACCCGATGATGGACTCCGGCACGGTGCGTCACATCCTGGTGCGGCACGAGCAGGGCGCCGGCCACGCCGCCACCGGCTACGCCCAGGCCACCGGGCGCGTCGGCGTCTGCATGGCCACCTCAGGCCCCGGAGCCACCAACCTCGTCACGCCCATCGCCGACGCCCACATGGACTCGGTCCCGCTGGTCGCCATCACCGGGCAGGTCGCCAGCAAGGCCATCGGCACCGACGCGTTCCAGGAAGCCGACATCTGCGGCATCACCATGCCGGTCACCAAGCACAACTTCCTGGTCACCGACCCCGCCGAGATCCCGCGGACCATCGCGGAGGCGTTCCACATCGCCTCCACCGGCCGCCCCGGCCCCGTTCTGGTGGACATCTCCAAGGACGCGCTCCAGGCGCAGACCACCTTCAGCTGGCCGCCCACCCAGGACCTGCCCGGCTACCGCCCCGTGAGCCGACCGCACTCCAAGCAGATCCGGGAGGCGGCGCGGCTGATCTCCGAGGCGCGCCGGCCGGTGCTCTACGTCGGCGGCGGCGTGCTCAAGGCCGGCGCCTCCGCGGAGCTGCTGGCCCTCGCCGAGCAGACCGGCATCCCCGTCACCACCACGCTGATGGCGCTCGGCGCGTTCCCCGACACCCACCCGCTCCACCTCGGCATGCCCGGCATGCACGGGTCGGTGACGGCGGTGACCGCCCTCCAGAAGTCCGATCTGATCGTGGCGCTCGGCGCCCGCTTCGACGACCGGGTCACCGGGCGACTGGACTCCTTCGCGCCCCATGCCAAGGTCGTCCACGCCGACATCGACCCGGCCGAGATCGGCAAGAACCGCGCAGCGGACGTCCCCATCGTCGGGGACGTGCGCGAGGTGCTGACCGAGCTGGCCGCGGCGCTGCACGCCGAGACCGCCGCCGGCCGCACCGGTGACTACGCCGCCTGGCGCGAGCTGCTGGGCCGCTGGCGTGAGACCTACCCGCTGGGATACGACCTCCCCGAGGACGGCAGCCTCTCGCCGCAGCAGGTCATCGAGCGGATCGGGCGGCTCGCCCCCGAGGGGACCGTCTACACGGCGGGCGTCGGCCAGCACCAGATGTGGGCGGCGCACTTCCTGACCTTCGACAAGCCCGCCACCTGGCTGAACTCCGGTGGCCTCGGCACCATGGGCTACGCCGTCCCCGCGGCGCTCGGTGCCAAGGCGGGCCGCCCCGACGCCACCGTGTGGGCCGTCGACGGCGACGGCTGCTTCCAGATGACCAACCAGGAACTCGTCACCGCCGCCCTCAACGGAATCCCGATCAAGGTCGCGGTGATCAACAACGGGGCGCTGGGCATGGTCCGCCAGTGGCAGACGCTCTTCTACAACCAGCGGTACTCCAACACCACGTTGCACTCGGCGCCGACCCCGAGCGGTGTGCCGCCCCAGCCGTCCGGCGGCCGCGGCACCCGGGTGCCGGACTTCGTGATGCTCGCCGAGGCCATGGGCTGCGTCGGCCTGCGCTGCGAGGACCCCGCCGACCTCGACGCGACCATCGAGAAGGCCAACTCCATCAACGACCGCCCGGTCGTCGTGGACTTCATCGTCCACGAGGACGCCATGGTCTGGCCGATGGTCGCCGCGGGAACCTCCAACGACGAGGTGCAGGCCGCCCGCGGGGTCCGCCCCGACTTCGGCGACCTGGACGACTGAGCCGACAGCGCCGAGCCAGAAAGCAGACCCACAGATGTCCAAGCACACGCTGTCCGTTCTCGTGGAGAACAAGCCCGGCGTCCTCGCCAGGATCACCGCCCTGTTCTCCCGCCGCGGCTTCAACATCGACTCCCTCGCGGTCGGCACCACCGAACACCCCGGGGTCTCGCGCATCACCATCGTGGTGAGCGTGGGTGACCTGCCCCTCGAGCAGGTCACCAAGCAGCTGAACAAGCTGGTCAACGTGCTGAAGATCGTCGAACTGGAACCCGGTTCGGCCGTCCGACGTGAACTCGTTCTGGTGAAAGTCCGTGCGGACAACGAGACACGGTCCCAGATCGTCGAGATCGTGCAGCTCTTCCGGGCCAAGACCGTCGACGTCGCCCCCGAGGCCGTCACGATCGAGGCCACGGGCAGCAGTGACAAGCTGGAGGCGATGCTGCGCATGCTGGAACCGTTCGGTGTGAAGGAGCTGGTCCAGTCCGGCACCATCGCCATCGGACGGGGCGCGCGCTCCATCACCGACCGCTCGCTGCGCGCCCTGGAGCGGTCGGCCTGACCTGCCGGCGGGGTCACCACCCCGCCGCGGTCACGGCATTCGCCCCGCGCACCACCCCAACCCGCACCACCCCGCACTCAAGGAGATACCCCAAGTGGCCGAGCTGTTCTACGACGACGACGCCGACCTGTCCATCATCCAGGGCCGCAAGGTCGCGGTTCTGGGCTACGGCAGCCAGGGCCACGCCCACGCGCTCTCGCTGCGCGACTCGGGCGTCGACGTGCGAGTCGGCCTGCACGAGGGCTCTCGCTCCCGGGCCAAGGCCGAGGAGCAGGGCCTGCGCGTCGTCACCCCCGCCGAGGCGTCGGCCGAGGCCGACGTGATCATGATCCTGGTCCCGGACCCGATCCAGGCCAAGGTCTACCAGGAGTCCGTCGAGGACCACCTCAAGGAGGGCGACGCCCTCTTCTTCGGTCACGGCTTCAACATCCGGTTCGACTTCATCCAGCCGCCGGCCGGCGTCGACGTCTGCATGGTCGCCCCGAAGGGCCCGGGCCACCTGGTGCGCCGCCAGTACGAGGAAGGCCGCGGCGTCCCCTGCATCGCCGCGGTGGAGCAGGACGCGAGCGGCAACGCGTTCGCCCTGGCGCTCTCCTACGCCAAGGCGATCGGCGGCACCCGGGCCGGCGTCATCAAGACCACCTTCACCGAGGAGACCGAGACCGACCTCTTCGGCGAGCAGGCCGTGCTCTGCGGCGGCGCCTCCGCGCTGGTCAAGGCCGGCTTCGAGACCCTCGTCGAGGCCGGCTACCAGCCGGAGATCGCCTACTTCGAGTGCCTGCACGAGCTGAAGCTCATCGTCGACCTCATGTACGAGGGCGGCCTGGAGAAGATGCGCTGGTCGATCTCGGAGACCGCCGAGTGGGGCGACTACGTCACCGGCCCGCGGATCATCACCGACGCCACCAAGGCCGAGATGAAGAAGGTCCTGACCGAGATCCAGGACGGCACCTTCGCCAAGACCTGGATGGCGGAGTACGAGGCCGGGCTGCCCAAGTACAACGAGTACAAGACCGCGGACTCCAACCACAAGCTGGAGACCACCGGCAAGGAGCTGCGCAAGCTCATGAGCTGGGTCGACAACGAGGACTGAGTCCGACCGACACCGGGTTGACAGCCGGTTTCGCCCGAAGGGGCGGCGGTCCTGCGCAACCGGCGCCGGGACCGCCGCCGCGCCGATACACTGCCAGCACTAGCGCGTCACAGGCTCACAGCGTCGTGTGTCTCACGCGGCTGCCAACCTCCACCGCCTTCGGCCGTCGGGACGCGGCCACCCGCAGAGGACAAGCGAGGACTGAGACAAGTGAGCAAGCCCGTCGTACTGATCGCCGAAGAGCTTTCACCCGCCACCGTGGACGCGCTGGGTCCGGACTTCGAGATCCGGACGTGCAACGGTGCGGACCGTGGCGCCCTTCTCGGCGCGATCGCCGAGGCCGACGCCATCCTGATCCGCAGCGCCACCAAGGTCGACGCCGAGGCCATCGCCGCCGGCCGCCGCCTGCGGGTGATCGCCCGCGCCGGTGTCGGTCTCGACAACGTGGACGTCGCCGCCGCCACCAAGGCCGGCGTCATGGTCGTCAACGCGCCGACGTCCAACATCGTCACCGCCGCGGAGCTGGCCTGCGGCCTGATCCTCTCCACCGCGCGCCACATCCCGCAGGCCAACGCCGCCCTGAAGAAGGGCGAGTGGAAGCGCAGCAAGTACACCGGCGTCGAGCTCTCCGAGAAGGTCCTCGGCGTCGTCGGCCTGGGCCGCATCGGCGTGCTGGTCGCGCAGCGGATGTCCGCGTTCGGCATGAAGGTGGTCGCCTACGACCCCTACGTGCAGCCGGCCCGGGCCGCCCAGATGGGCGTGAAGATGGTCGCGCTGGACGACCTCCTCGCCTCCTCGGACTTCATCACCGTCCACCTCCCCAAGACCCCGGAGACGGTCGGCCTGATCGGCGACGAGGCGCTGCAGAAGGTGCAGCCCTCGGTCCGCATCATCAACGCGGCCCGCGGCGGCATCGTGGACGAGGTCGCGCTGGCCAGCGCCCTCAAGGAGGGCCGCGTCGCCGGCGCCGGGCTGGACGTCTACGCCACCGAGCCCTGCACCGACTCCCCGCTGTTCGAGTTCGACAACGTGGTGAACACCCCTCACCTCGGCGCCTCGACCGGCGAGGCCCAGGAGAAGGCCGGCGTCTCCGTGGCCCGCTCCGTGCGGCTCGCGCTCGCCGGCGAACTGGTGCCGGACGCCGTCAACGTGCAGGGCGGTGTCATCGCCGAGGAGGTGCGCCCCGGTCTGCCGCTGGCGGAGAAGCTGGGCCGCATCTTCACCGCGCTGGCCGGTGAGGTCGCGCAGCGGCTGGACGTCGAGGTGTACGGCGAGATCACCCAGCACGACGTGAAGGTGCTGGAGCTCTCGGCGCTGAAGGGCGTCTTCGAGGACGTCGTCGCGGAGACGGTGTCGTACGTCAACGCCCCGCTGTTCGCGCAGGAGCGCGGCGTGGAGGTGCGGCTGACGACCAGCTCCGAGTCGCCCGACCACCGCAACCTCATCACCGTGCGGGGCACTCTCACCGACGGCACCGAGGTCTCGGTCTCCGGTACGCTCGCCGGCCCCAAGCACCAGCAGAAGATCGTGGGCATCAGCGAGCACACGGTCGACCTGGCGCTCGCGGACCACATGGCCTTCCTGCGGTACACCGACCGCCCCGGCGTCGTCGGCACCCTCGGTCAGCTCCTCGGCGAGGCCGGTATCAACATCGCCGGTATGCAGGTCGCCCGGGCGGAGGAGGGCGGAGCCGCCCTGATCGCCCTGACCGTCGACGGCACCATTCCGGCGCAGGTGCTCACCGAGATCGGAGCCGAGATCGGCGCCACCTCGGCACGGGGCGTCAACCTCACCGACTGACACCGCGCGGTGGGCCCGGCGGTCCGGGCCCGTCACGGTGTTCGGCGGGGGTACGTCCGCGCCCCCGCCGAACCCGTCGCGACCGGCCGGCCGTTCCCGTCACGCGGGGGCGACCGGCCGTCGTGCTGTCGGCTGTTCGGTGCCGTGTCGGGGACCGTCGGCCGAGCGGGGACGGCCGACCGCGTGGACAGGGTCAGCCGCCCGCCAGCTCGTACGCCTTGGCGGGGGAGAACGAACCGGCCGGGCCGTCGCAGCCGTCCAACTCCCCGGGGAGCTTGATCCAGAGGTAGGCGTCCACGCCGGGCACGCCCGTGTTCGTGGTGGGCGTGTGCCCGACCAGCCGCCCGGGCGGATCGCACCACTCGCTGCCCAGCGGTCCGTTGCCGTTGCGGCTGGTGTCGACGACCGCGCCGAGTCCGCCGCCCAACTGGGCGACGACCGCTGCGGCGTAGGCGGTCTCGTCGGCAGTGGTGCGGTAGTTGGAGATGTTGGTCGCGATGCCCGCCCCGTGCTCCAGGACACCGGCCTCCACCAGCGTCGGCGCGATCTCCGCCGGAGCGTGCCAGCCGGAGTGCCCGACGTCGTAGTAGACGCGTGCCGAGGGGTTGGCGTCGGTGACGGCCTCGGCGAGCCCGGAGAGCGCGGCCAGCCGCTCCGCGCGCTGCTGGTCGTCGAGGCAGTCGATCAGCGGTATCGCGTCGGGTTCGAGTACTACCACCACCGGCTCGGAGCCCAGCCCCGCCGCGAACCGTTCGCCCCACTCCGCGTACGCCGCGAAGCTTGGCGCGCCGCCGCCGGAGTGGTTGCCGCAGTCCCGGAACGGAATCATGTAGGGCACCACCACCGGCAGCTGCCCCGCTGCTTCGGCGGCGGAGGTCACCTCCGCGACCCGCTCGGTGATCGTGTCGGGGTCGTACTCCCCGGCGAACCAGACGGCCTGGGGCTGGGACCCGATCCGCTCGGCGATCAGCGGCGCGCGGGGGTCGTCCGGGTTCTCGTCGAGCCAGACGTTGACCCCTGCCTCGGCCCGGTACAGCTCCATCGCAGGGAGGGAGGCGGGGGCGATGTCGGCGTCCGCCGGGGCGCCGGCGGCCTGGGCGGAGGTGGGGACGGGCGGCGCGCCGGTCGCGGCGGGAGCGACGGCGAGACCGGCGATCAGCGCGGCTCCTGTCAGGGTGGCGAGCAGGCGTGCGCCGTCGGCGGGGCGACGTTCTCCGGGCCGGCGCTTGCGGCCTCGGGTGAGGGTGGGAGCTGTTCTGGGGTTCTCCACGGGGGTTCCCTTCCGGACGGGGGAGCGCCTGAGTGTGGGGGACAGCACGGCGGACCGTGATGGGAGCGCTCCCAGGCGCACCGTAGCGGTGCCGGGCGGTGTGGTGAAGCCCCCGTGTCGGACGTGAGCGCCGGTTTTCGGGCACTGCTTCCCGGCATATCTCCGCCGCCCCGTGCGGCTCTCCGGGACGCGCATGGGGCGGGCGGCTGCGTGCTCCGCAGCGTGGCCCACGGCTCCGGCCCCGTGCGGGGAGTGTGCCCATGGTCCCGGCCCCGCCGGGCACTGCCGCGTTCCGGTGCGCCTGCCGCCGCACGGTGGTGTACCGAGGCGGGGGCGCTGCACAGTCGGCGTGGGCAGAGCCCCGACGCCGGTACGGGTCCCCGACGCCGGGAAGGGTGTGTCACAGCCGCGCGGTCTTCAACGCCATGTGCAGCAGGAGTCTGTCGCCGCCGTCCGCCAGGTCCAGGCCGGTCAGCTGTTCCACCCGGGAGAGCCGGTAGTAGAGCGTCTGCCGGTGCACCCCCAGAGTCGCGGCCGTCCGGCCGGCCTGACCGGCGTGGTCGAGGTAGGACTCCACCGTGCGGGCCAGCTCGCGGTGGTCCGGCCGTAGCAGTGCCGCAACGGCGGGGTCCGGGTGGCCGCTGCCGCCGCCCCCTGCGGCGGTCAGCAGCCGGTACGGCCCCAGCCGGTCCCAGTGCGCCACGGGGCGCAGGCGGGGCTCGGCCCGCGCAGCGCGCGCCGCAGCGCGCGCCCGTCGCCACGCCTCCGGCACGCCGAGCAGGACGTCCGGAGACGAGCCGGCCGGGGGCCCCGCCTCGCGGTCGTCACCGCGCGTCACGGACTCCACCGGGCGCCCACGGGAGACCACCGCAGCCACACCCGCCGTCGGGCTCGCGGGGGCGGCGCTCCCCCCGGAACCGCCGGCGGCCGCCCCCACCGCGGCCGCCCCCACCGCGGGCGGCAGCCCCCCGGGGTCGCCCGCCCCGTGCGCGGCGCCCCGTGCGGCCTCGCCGCGGGGCGCGACCGGCCCGCCCAACAGGGTCCGCGCCGCCGCCAGGGCCCGTTCCTCCGCGCCGTCGCACCGCAGGCGGACCAGGGCGGCGAGCGTCGTCAGGTCGGCGGCGGCCACCGCACACGCCGCGACCACGCCCGGCAGCGCGCCGGCCGGCGTGCCACCCCTCCCCGCCCACGGGGCCACCGCCACCACCGCGAACATCTCACCGGCGTCGAGCCGGGCCACCGGAGCGAGCGCGTCGGCCGCCGCCGCTATGTCTGCCGGCGCCGCCGACAGCAGGGCGGCCAGGAGATCGCCCCGCCGTGCCAGGGCTCCGGAGCGGGCGGCGAGCAGCGTTCCCGCACGCTCCGCCACGCCCCATGCGGTCGCCAGCCGAGGGTCGTCCAACGAGAGCGCCCCGTCGTCCAGCAACCAGATGTACCCGTACACGACCCCCTCGCTCCGCGCGGGAAGGCAGAGGCGCCCCGTGCGGACGCCCGCGTCCGGTGCGGCGGGGATACGGACCGGGCCGTCCGCCCGCGCGATGCCGAAGCGCTCGAAGAACGCGCGTACCGCGGGGGTGGAGCCGCGGCGGAGGATCGAACTGGTCCGCACCGGGTCCATCACGCGGTCGTCGTCGCTGTCGTGGGCGCCGAAGGCGATCAGGCCGAAGTCCCGCCCCTCCAGCGTCGCGGGAGCGTCGAGCAGCGCGGAGACCTCGTCCACCAGCTCCTGGAAATCCGCCCGCATCACTCGCCGCCGTTCTGCGCGCCCGCGCCGTGCCGCCGTCCGCGGCGACCGCGAGGTCGCCACGGGAGACCGTGTTCCTCTGGCCCGTGACTCCCGGACCCGCGCACCATTGTGCGGCAGCGCAGCGGTTCATACATCTGTATGACATCGCGGCCACGGCGGCGTGACACATGTCGATGGGACGGGGCGCGCGCGATCCTTAGGTTGCGGGTGAGTGATCCGTCGGACCGTTTCAGTGGAGGTGCCCGTGCTGGGTCCCGTGCTTCTGGCCGCCGCGCGCAGCGACGGCCTGCGCCGAGTGGTGGCGTCAGCCCCCGTCACCCGCCCGGTCGTCGACCGCTTCGTCGCCGGCGAGACGCTGGACTCCGCGCTGACCGCGGTGAGGTCCCTCACCGACCGTCGGCTCGAGGTCACCCTCGACCACCTCGGTGAGGACGTCACCGACGCCTCCGAGGCGCTGCGGGCGCGGGACGCCTACCTCGCCCTCGCCGAGGCGCTGGCAGCCGAGGGGCTCGGTGAACGGGCCGAGATGTCGGTGAAGCTCTCCGCCTTCGGCCAGGCGCTGCCCGGCGGGCACGAGATCGCCCACAACAACGTGCTGCCGGTGGTGGAGGCCGCCGCCGCGGCCGGCACCACCGTTACCCTCGACATGGAGGACCACACCACGGTCGACTCCACCCTGGCCGTCCTGGCCGATCTGCGGGCGACCTACCCGCAGACCGGTGCGGTGCTCCAGTCCTACCTGTACCGCACCGAGGACGACTGCGCGGCGCTGGCCGTGGCAGGGTCCCGGGTGAGGCTGGTCAAGGGCGCCTACCGGGAGCCCGCCGAGGTGGCGTACCAGGACAAGCACCAGGTCGACCGGGCCTACGTGCGGTGCCTGAAGATCCTGATGGCCGGTGACGGCTACCCGATGATCGGCTCGCACGACCCGCGGCTGGTCGCCATCACCGAGGCGCTGGCCGCGCGGTTCGGCCGCAAGCCCGGCGAGTACGAGTTCCAGATGCTGTACGGCATCCGGGAGGCCGAGCAGCACCGGCTCGCCGAGGCGGGGCACCGGATGCGCGTGTACGTCCCCTACGGCACCGACTGGTACGGCTACTTCATGCGGCGGCTGGCGGAGCGTCCCGCGAACCTCGCCTTCTTCGCCCGCTCGCTCGTGAGCCGAGGCTGAGACCCCGCCCCGTGCGCAGCCCGTCGACGGCGCGCACGGGGCCACGGCGGAGAGGTGACGCCGCCGCCCCGCACGGGGCCGCGTCGTTCGCCGCGCGGCGGGCGACGCCGGGGCGCGCCGCCCTCCCCGACAACCGAACACACGCGACCCGACGAAGCGACCCACGCGAAGGAGCCCATGGCCATGGATGCTGTGACCCAGGTCCCCGTGCCGGTGAACGAGCCGGTGCACACCTACGCGCCCGGCAGCCCCGAGCGCGCCCGACTCGAGCACCAGCTCAAGGAGCTCTCCGGCAACCCGATCGACCTCCCGCTGACCATCGGCGGCGTCAAGCGCATGGGCGGCGGCGAGCGCTTCGACGTGGTACAGCCCCACAACCACGCCGCGGTGCTGGGCACCTACGCCAACGCCACGGCCGACGACGCCCGCGACGCCGTCGACGCCGCCCTGGCCGCCGCCCCCGCCTGGCGCGCCATGTCCTTCGACGACCGCGCCGCCGTGATCCTGCGCGCGGCCGAACTGCTTGCCGGCCCCTGGCGGGAGAAGCTGGCCGCCTCCACGATGCTCGGTCAGTCCAAGACCGCGCAGCAGGCCGAGATCGACACCCCGTGCGAGCTGATCGACTTCTGGCGGTTCAACGTCCACTACGCCCGCGAGATCCTCGCGGAGCAGCCGGTCGCCAACGCCCCCGGTGTCTGGAACCGCCTCGACCACCGCCCGCTCGAAGGCTTCGTGTACGCGATCACGCCCTTCAACTTCACCGCGATCGCCGGCAACCTGCCGACGGCTCCGGCGCTGATGGGCAACGTGGTCCTCTGGAAGCCGTCGCCGACCCAGACCCACGCCGCCGTCCTGCTGATGGAGCTGCTGGAGGAGGCCGGGATGCCCCCCGGTGTCATCAACCTCCTCACCGGTGACGGCAAGGAGGTGTCCGAGGTCGCCCTGCACCACCGGGACCTCGCCGGTATCCACTTCACCGGGTCCACCCCGACCTTCCGCTACCTGTGGCGCACCGTCGGCGAGAACATCGAGAACTACCGGGGCTACCCCCGCATCGTCGGCGAGACCGGCGGCAAGGACTTCCTGGTCGCCCACCCCTCCGCCGACCCGGCGGTGCTGAAGACCGCGGTGACCCGCGGCGCCTTCGAGTTCCAGGGCCAGAAGTGCTCCGCCCTCTCCCGGGCGTACATCCCGGCCTCCATCTGGGACAACGGCTTCCGCGACGAACTCGTCGCCGAGGTCGAGGGGCTGCAGATGGGGCCGGTCACCGACCTCTCGAACTTCCTCTCCGCCGTCATCGACGACCGCGCGTTCGCCAAGAACAAGGCGGCCATCGACCGCGCCGCCGCGGACCCGACCTGCGAGATCGTCGCCGGTGGCAGTTATGACGACTCGGTCGGCTGGTTCGTCCGGCCCACCGTCATCACCTGCACCGACCCCGAGAACGAGATCTTCCGGGACGAGTACTTCGGCCCGGTCGTCGCCGTCCACGTCTACGAGGACGACCGCTACGAGGAGATGCTCCACCAGATGGAGTCGGTCGCCGACTACGGGCTGACCGGCGCGGTGATCGCCCGCGACCGCGCGGCCGCGGCACACGCCGCCGAGGTGCTCCGGTACGCCGCCGGCAACTTCTACATCAACGACAAGCCCACCGGGGCCGTCGTCGGCCAGCAGCCCTTCGGCGGCGGCCGGGCGTCCGGCACCAACGACAAGGCCGGCGCCAAGCAGAACCTGATGCGCTGGACGCTGACCCGGGCCATCAAGGAGACCCTCGTCCCGCCGACGGACTACCGCTACCCGCACATGGGCTGATCCCCGAAGGTCCCTGGCCCGCGGCACGCAACGACGCCCGACCGCCCCGCGCACAGCCGCGCGGGGCGGTCGGGCGCCCGCATATGGTGGGCACGGGGGGCACCGGGCCGCCCCGTGCCCGCCGATTCCCCGTGGCGGGGGCCGCCGCCGCACGGCGCGACGTGCTTACCATCGCCCGGAGGCGCACGTGCGCGTACCGGGGCGAAAGGCGGCACCCGAACCATGCCGATCCGTGCAGTCCTGTGGGACATCGACGACACGCTCTTCGACTACTCCGGTGCCGAGCGCGCCGGCGTGCTGAGACATCTGGCCGCCGAGGGGGCGGTGCTCACCAGGTCGGACGCGGCCGACGCCGTGCGGCGCTGGAACGAGGTCATGCGCCTGCACTACGGGCGGTTCGTGCGCGGCGAGCTCACCTTCGGCGAGCAGCGCCGGGAACGGGTCCGCGGGTTTCTCGGCGAACTGCTCGCGGACCACGAGGCCGATGCCTGGTTCGCGCGGTACCGCGAGCACTTCGAAGCGGAATGGCGGGTCTTCTCCGACGTGCTGCCGGCGCTGGACGCGGTGGAGGCGGCGGGCATGCGCCAGGGGTTGCTCTCGAACTCGGCGGCCGCGACCCAGGACCACAAGCTCCGGCGACTCGGCATCCGCGACCGGTTCGAGGTGCTGGTCTGCTCCGACGACCTCGGCTGTGCCAAGCCGGACGCCGCCGCGTTCCATGCGGCCTGCATGGCGATGAACCTGGAGCCCGACGAGGTCGCCTACGTCGGCGACCGGTGGGACACGGACGCCGCCGCAGCGGCGGAGGCCGGCCTCGTGGGCATCTGGCTCGACCGCTCCGGTGCATCCCCGGAGCCCGGCGCGGCGACCGCGTCCCGCATCGCGGGCCTGGCCGAGTTGCTGCCGCTCCTCGTCGAGGACGGGGCCCGCCGGCCCGCCGGGCCCGCGCCGGGCGCATCGGTGGACATCGGCGGTGCGGTGCTGCCGCACTGACGGTCCGCGGGGCGCTCGGCCGGACGCGTCGTGGCGCCCACGGGGCGGGGCCGGGGCCCCACACCTTTCCGTCCTACCGCGACCTGCGGTCTTCCATGATCGCGTCTCAGATACTAGGACGTCCGCCTAGTTGTGGAGACACGGCGGACGGGGTGCTCTAGTTTTGTAGAAGCCGAACCTCTCGCACCATCCAGCGAACGGCGACCGTGGCCTGCGCACGAGGCCGGGCGACCCCCGGCGCGCCGAGCCCCCGCCCCGCGGCTCCCGAAATCTGCATCCCGTTCCCGCACGTCGGGTTCCGAACGGTTGAGGAGCACATCATGCCCACCAACGCACCCACGCGAGTCCGCCACCGCCATGCCGCCCGAGCTGACGACGCCGAGCGCCGCAGCGCCGCCGCGGCTCTCCAGCGCGCGATGGACCGACGGGACAACGGCGGCTCCACCGGGCACTGACCCGGCGCCGTCCGAACGTTCCGGCAGACGGGGTCCGAGCAGGGCCCCGCGCCCCGACGGGCCGTGCGCCGTCGTCCGCATCGCGGACGTTCCGTGTCACACCCTGGACTCAGGTAGTAGGTTCCCCGCATGGCTCGCAGTATTGATCTCGCAGTGATCCCCGGTGACGGCATCGGCCCCGAGGTGGTGGCCGAAGGGCTGAAGGTGCTCAGCGCTGCCCTGCCTCCGGACGTCAAGCTCGCGACCACCGAGTACGACCTCGGCGCGCGACGCTGGCACGCCACCGGTGAGACGCTCCCCGACGCGGAGTTGGACCAGCTCCGCGGCCACGACGCGATCCTTCTCGGAGCAGTGGGGGACCCGGGCGTCCCTTCCGGCGTCCTGGAGCGCGGTCTGCTGCTGAAGCTGCGCTTCGCCTTCGACCACTACGTGAACCTCCGCCCCAGCCGGCTGTTCCCCAACACGGCCACCCCCCTCGCCGGTCGACCCGACATCGACTTCGTCGTGGTCCGCGAGGGCACCGAGGGGCCGTACGTCGGCAACGGCGGCTCCATGCGCACCGGCACCCCCGCCGAGGTCGCCACCGAGGTCAGCCTCAACACGGCCTACGGCGTGGAACGGGTCGTGCGTGACGCCTTCGAGCGCGCCGCGGCGCGGCCGGCCAAGAAGCTCACCCTCGTGCACAAGAACAACGTGCTGGTCCACGCCGGACACCTCTGGTCCCGCACCGTGGAGCGGGTCGGAGCCGAGTACCCCGGCGTCGCCACCGACTACCTGCACGTGGACGCGGCCACCATCTTCCTCGTGACCCAGCCCGAACGCTTCGACGTGATCGTCACCGACAACCTTTTCGGCGACATCCTCACCGACCTCGCAGCCGCCGTGACCGGCGGTATCGGGCTCGCCGCCTCGGGGAACATCAACCCCACCGGCGCCTTCCCGTCGATGTTCGAGCCCGTGCACGGCTCGGCGCCGGACATCGCCGGCACCGGCAAGGCCGACCCCACCGCCACGGTGCTCTCCGCCGCGCTGCTCCTGCGTCACCTCGGCCATGAGGCGGCCGCCGAGAAGATCGAGGACGCCGTCACCGCGGACCTCGCCGAGCGCGACGGTGCGCCGCGGACCACGTCCGCGATCGGCGACGCGCTCGCCTCACGCGTAGCCGTCTGACGGCGGGCCCCACCGGGCCGTCACGCCGTCCCCGCACCGCACCGACCGGACTCCGGCGGTGCGGTGCCTCCTTGTCAGCTCCCCCGCGCCGGCCCGGACCGGCCCTCCGGGCGGTGCTCCGCCCCGCCTCTCCGCACGCCGCCGAACTCCCCTCTGCTGGGACGTCCTAGTACTGTGCACGGACGCGGTGCGCGGCGCCCGAGAAGGCGGCGCGGCCCGCCCACACACCCAGCGAAGGACCCGCAGATGACGACGCCCCTGGCTTTCGACCTGAAGCCGTCCGCACAGCCACTGTCGGACCAGGACCGCGCGGCGGTGCTGGCGGCACCCGGCTTCGGGCGACACTTCACCGACAACATGGTGACCATCCGCTGGAGTGAGGGCCGGGGCTGGCACGACGCCCGGCTCCAGCCCTACGCGCCGCTGCAGATGGACCCCGCCAACATGACGCTGCACTACGCGCAGTCGATCTTCGAGGGGCTGAAGGCCTACCGCCAGCCCGACGGCGGGGTGGCGACCTTCCGGCCGGAGGAGAACGCCCGCCGCTTCCAGCGTTCCGCCCGGCGACTGGCCATGCCCGAACTCCCCGAGGAGACGTTCGTCGAGGCCATCGACCTGCTGATCCGGCAGGACGAGGCCTGGGTGCCCAACGAGCCCGAGCAGTCGCTCTACATCCGCCCGTTCATGTTCGCCACCGAGGTCGGCCTGGGCGTTCGCCCCGCCAACGAGTACCTCTTCATGGTCATCGCCTCCCCGGCCGGCGCCTACTTCCCCGGCGGGGTCAAGCCCGTCTCGGTGTGGCTGTCGGAGGAGTACGTGCGTGCCGCTCCGGGCGGCACCGGGGAGGCCAAGTGCGCGGGCAACTACGCCGCCTCCCTGGTGGCGCAGGCCGAAGCCGCCCAGCACGGATGCGACCAGGTCGTCTGGCTCGACGCGGTCGAGCGCCGCTGGATCGAGGAGATGGGCGGCATGAACCTGTACTTCGTCGAGGGCGCGGGCGACGACGCGCGGATTCTGACACCGGAGCTGACCGGAACCCTGCTGCCCGGCATCACCCGGCTCTCGCTGCTCCAGATCGCCGAGGACCTCGGGTACGCCACCGGTGAGACCCGCCTCACCAAGGACGACTGGCGCGAGGGCAACGCCGACGGCTCCATCTCGGAGGTCTTCGCCTGCGGGACCGCGGCCGTGATCACCCCGGTCGGCTCCGTCAAGTCCACCAGCGCCTCCTGGACCGTGGGCGACGGCGGCCCCGGGCCCGTCACCACCCGGTTGCGCGAGACGCTGCTCGCCGTCCAGTCCGGCAGCGCGCCGGACCCGCACGGCTGGCTCCACCGGGTCATCTGAGCCGTCACGGCCGAAGCACGGCTGCGCTCGCCGCGGGGAAGGCGACGCACGGTGCCGGGCAGCGATGTCCGGCACCGTGCGCTCCGGGGCGCTGGGAGGGGCGTACGGCGACGCCCCACGCCCCGACGGGGCTCGCGGCGGCTCCGCGCCGCCGGGCCCCGCCCCGTGCGGTACACCCTGCCGTGCCTGCCCGGTCCGGATGGTGAGACGAGGGAAGTGGGCCGGTCGCCGGTGTGGAAGACTCGCGCCGTGCTCTCGCTCACCATGATTATGGGTGACAGCGCGCCGGTCCCCAGCGGCCACTGACCTTCCCACCACCGGACGGCAGTGGCGACAAGTGCCACGGACCCGCGCGCAGACCTCTCGCACCCGCGAGGGGTTTTTTCGTTTTCCGGACCACCCCACCGGAGAGCCCCGCGCGGATCGAAGGCAGCAGGAGCGACACGCCCCCCGCGACGTGTCCACCGACAGGAGTCTCACCGCCATGACCACCGACGCCCCGGCCGCCGCCCCGCCGAGCGACGGCTTCCACGTCTTCGACACCACGCTCCGCGACGGAGCCCAGCGTGAGGGCATCAGCCTCACCGTCGCCGACAAGCTCGCCATCGCACGCCTTCTCGACGAGTTCGGCGTCGGCTACATCGAAGGCGGCTGGCCCGGAGCCAACCCCCGGGACACCGAGTTCTTCCAGCGCGCCCAGCGGGAGATCACCTTCCGGCACGCGACGCTGGTCGCCTTCGGCGCGACCAGGAAGGCGGGCACCGCAGCCGCTGACGATCCGCAGGTCAAGGCGCTGGTCGACTCCGGCGCCCCGGTGGTCACCGTCGTCGCCAAGTCCCACGACCGTCATGTGGAGCTGGCGCTGCGCACCACGCTCGAGGAGAACCTCGCGATGGTCCGCGACACGGTCGAGTACCTGCGCTCACGCGGTCGCCGCGTGTTCGTCGACTGCGAGCACTTCTTCGACGGTTACGCCGCCAACCCGGAGTACGCCCGAAGCGTGGTGGCGACCGCCCATGCGGCGGGCGCCGAGGTGGTGATCCTCTGCGACACCAACGGCGGCATGCTGCCCGCGCAGGTGCAGGCAGTGGTCCGCACCGTGCTGACCGACACCGGGGCACGCCTCGGGATCCACGCCCAGGACGACACCGGGTGCGCCGTGGCGAACACCCTCGCCGCGGTCGACGGCGGCGCCAGCCACGTGCAGTGCACCGCCAACGGCTACGGCGAGCGGGTCGGCAACGCCAACCTCTTCCCCGTCGTCGCCGCTCTCGAGCTCAAGTACGGGCGCCGTGTGCTGCCCGAGGGCTGCCTCCCCGAGATGACGCGCATCTCCCACGCCGTCGCCGCGGTGGTCAACCTCTCCCCGGCCACGCACCAGCCCTACGTCGGCGTCTCGGCCTTCGCCCACAAGGCCGGGCTGCATGCCTCCGCGATCAAGGTCGACCCCGACCTCTACCAGCACATCGACCCCGAGCGCGTGGGCAACACGATGCGGATGCTGGTCTCCGACATGGCCGGCCGCGCCTCGGTCGAGCTGAAGGGCAAGGAACTCGGCTACGACCTCGCCGGCGACCGGGAGCTGGTGGGCCGGATCGTCGAACGAACCAAGGAGCGCGAGCTCCAGGGCTACAGCTACGAAGCCGCCGACGCCTCCTTCGAGCTGCTGCTGCGCGACGAGGTGCTGGGTCGCGTCCGCAGGTTCTTCCGCCTGGAGAGCTGGCGCACGATCACCGACCAGCGCGCCGACGGTGGGCTGGAGAACGAGGCCACCGTGAAGCTGTGGGCCAAGGGGACACGCGTCGTCGCCGGGGGAGAGGGCAACGGCCCCGTCCACGCACTCGACCGCGCGTTGCGCAACGGCCTGGAACGGACCTTCCCCGAACTCGCCCGCATGCAGCTCGTGGACTACAAGGTCCGGATCCTCGCCGGCACCCAGGGCACCGAGTCCACGACGCGCGTTCTCGTCACAACCAGTGACGGTTCCGCCGAGTGGTCGACGGTGGGAGTAGCCGACAACGTCATCGCCGCCTCCTGGCAGGCGTTGGACGATGCCTACACCTTCGGCCTGCTCCGAGCAGGGCTGGAGCCCACCGACTGACCGTGCCGCCGCCGTCCCCACGGGGCGGCGGCGCC
>NZ_JAAVJD010000460.1 GCF_012033735.1 Streptomyces lonarensis
CGACCGTGCCGGGCGGCACGGTCGCCCCGGCCCGCCGCCGGGGACGGGCGGCGCCGCGTGGCGTACGGCTCAGGCGCCGTCCCGGACGGCGACCCCCATGTGCTCGCCCACCTTGGCGACCAGCAGCTCGGTCTCGTAGCCCAGTTGGGCGGTGTCGGTCTCGCCGCCGGTGAGGACCGCGAGCGCGCTGCCGTCGCCGGCCGCGGCGACCAGCAGGACGCCGTCGTCGAACTCGACCATGGTCTGCCGGACGCTCCCGCTGGCGAACTGGTCGCCGACGTTGCGCGCGAGGCTGTACAGGCCGGATGCGACGGCGGCCAGGCGCTCGGCGTCCCCCCGGGGCAGTTTTCTGCTCGTGGAGGTGACCAGGCCGTCGCTTGACAGCAGCAGGACGTGACGCACGCCCGGGAGACGTTGCGTCAGATCGTCCAGCAGCCAGTCGAGTGTGGTGCTCAGTGCCATGGCTCAGCTCCCCAGGTTCTTCGGGCTACCCCCGCCCACAGCCTTCCCCACACCGCTGCCGAGAGCAACCTCTCGGACACGCACTGGCTGAACCGCGCACGATTCGGGGCCAATCCGTGCCTACGCGGACAGTGGAGCGTCATCGCCGACCCCGTTCCGGCAGGGTTCGGCCACTGTGAGCAGGGCGGTCGGTACGACGACCTCGACGGTGAGGCCGGCGTTGTCACTCGGCAGGAGGTCGATACGGACACCGTGCCGGGCGGCGAGCCTACCGGCGACGAAGAGTCCGAGCCGCCGGTCCTCCCCCGGCCCCTCGACGGCGGCGCTCGCCAGTCGACCCCGGGCCTCGGCCAGGGCGGCCGCGTCGAGGCCGGGGCCCCGGTCCTCGATGCGGTAGGCGTAGCCCAGGGGGTGCAGGCCACCGGTGACCCGCACCCAGGCGTGGGTGGGCGAGTACCGGGTGGCGTTCTCCATCAGCTCGGCGAGCAGCCGGGTCAGGTCGCCCGCCGCGTGGCCCGGCAGAAGAGCCCGCGGTGAGGGTCGCACCTCGACGCGCCGGTAGTCCTCGATCTCGCACTGCGCGGCGCGCGCCACCTCCTCGACGTCGATCGGACCGCGGTGGTGGCCGTCGCCCGCGGCGGCGCCGGCGGGGCGGCCGGCGAGCGAGGCGAGGAGGTCGGTCTGCCGCCGGGCACGGGTGGCGAGGTGGTCGAGGCGGAACAGTTCTCCCAGGGCCGCGGGGTCGGTGGTCCGGTGCTCCATCTCGTCGAGCTGGGCGAGCTGGAGGTCGGCGAGGTGACGCCCCCTTTCGGCCAGGCGCGCCAGGGCCGGGGCGAGGGGGTCGGCCCCGGCGCCGACGCGCGCGGCCGACGCGGCGTCCGCGATGCCCCGTAGCGCGGAGCGGTGGACCGCCGCCAGGGCGGTGCGGACGCCGGTCAGCGGGTCGGCGGCGCCCCAGCTGGACCGCGCTGCCCTACGCCCTGGG
>NZ_JAAVJD010000461.1 GCF_012033735.1 Streptomyces lonarensis
GTCCGGGCCCGACGCACGCCACCGCGCCGGCGCCTCGGGCGACGCCGATCCGGCGACCGTGGGGCTGCGGCGGCTCCCCGACTCCGACCCCGCCGCCCGCCCGCCCGGCTCAGGCCGGCGCCGCAAGACCCCCGTCGCGGCCCCGGACGGCGCGGAGGACGCGACCGCGGTCATGGAGGCGATACCGGCCGCACCCGCCGACGACGCGCCGGCCGACGCCGCCGACCGGCGCGGCACGGCAAACGCTCCCGACGCGGACACCATCGGCGACACGGGGGAGGACGCCCCCGGCGCCGCGGCCGCGACGGCTGCCGAGGGCCCGGTGCCCGGCGGGCGGCTGGCGCGCCGCAAGGCCGAACGCCAGGAGAAGGCGACCCGCGCCAACAAGATCGCCAACGTCTTCGGCGAGGTGATGATCACCACCGGCGTCCTGATGATGCTCTTCGTCACCTACCAGCTGTGGTGGACCAACGTCGAGGCCCGCGCGCACGCCAACTCGCAGGTGGACGCCCTGCTGGACCAGTGGGACAGCGGCGCGGGCGGTGGAGGGGGCGGCGACGGCGCCTCCGACGGCGAGGGTGAGGAGACCGCCGGGGGCGACGGCGAGGAGGACGGCGGCGAGGTCGACACCTCGCCCGGGGTGTTCTCCCCGGGCGACGGCTTCGCCCTGCTCCACCTGCCGACGATCGGGGTGCGGGTACCGATCGCCGAGGGTGTCGACCCGGCGAGCGTCCTCGACCGCGGCATGGTCGGCCGCTACTCCGCCGAGGACGGCCTCCCCACCGCGATGCCCTGGGACGCCGAGGGCAACATGGGCCTGGCGGCCCACCGCAACACCCACGGCGAGCCGTTCCGCTACATCAACCGCATCAACCCCGGCGAGCCCATCGTCGTCGAGACCGAGAGCACCTACTACGTGTACGAGATGCGGAGCCGGCTCGACTCGACCTCGCCGGCGCACGTGCAGGTGCTCGACCCCGTGCCGGACTCCAGCGGCTTCGAGGGGCCCGGTCGGTACATCACCCTCACCACGTGCACGCCCGAGTTCACCTCGACCTACCGACTGATCGTGTGGGGCGAGATGGTCTCCGAGCAGCCGCGCTCGGACGGGAAGCCCGATGCCCTCCTCAACTGAACGAACGCCAGGGAGCGACCCGGTGGAGCACCGAAAGGCCGGGGCCGACCCGGAGCACGACGACAGAGACGGGGACGGCGCGGCGGACGGCGTCGGGGAGACCACCGGGGGCCCCGGGGAGGGCGACCGCTCGCCGACCGCCCGGGAGACCGGCGAGAGCGGCAGCGGCAGCGGCAGCGACGGGGACGGAGCCGCGGGCGGGGGCGGGGACGGCACGGCCGTCAGCAGCGACGCGGAGGCGGACACCAGCCCCGCCGCCGCTGCCGCCGCTGCCGGTGCTGACGGTGCGGCGCAGCCGCCGCCCGC
>NZ_JAAVJD010000462.1 GCF_012033735.1 Streptomyces lonarensis
GCCGGCGGGTACGGGCGCGGCCGGATCGGCGGTCCGGCGGGCCCGGTGGCTGCCGCTCTCCGGCGGGTCGGGGCGCGGGCGGGTCGGGGACGCTGCGGGATCGGCCATGGCCGGACCTCCTGGGCCGCCGGGGCGGTGGTGCGACGGGGCGGCGGCCGCTCCGGGGTGAGGGGCGGCGTGCCCGGCGTGCGGGTGGCGCGGCGCGAGGGGCCGCACGCTCACCCTGCGGTCACCGCCGGGGCACGGCAATTTCCCGGGGACGCCCGCGCGAGGCCCCGCGGACCGGCCGCCGCAGGCGGCCCGCCCAACCCGGGCAGGCCCCGGGGCGCTCGGCGCGCGGCCGGGGGCACGCTGGTCCGAACGGGCGGACCCGGCCGGCTCCGTCGCAGGTCAGGGCGGTCATCGGGAGGCGACGGCCCTCCGGGTGCATCCGAGCGGGTGGCCCGGGCGGAAGTGGGGGCGAGGTTCCGCACCGTGCGGGACCGGACGAAGGGACGTCAGACGATGAGCTTCCGCATACCCACCGCCATCGCCGCCTCGCTCGGTCTCGGGGCCCTGGCCCTGGGTGCCGCCGGACCCGCGGTCGCCCTGCCGCAGGCCGACACCGCCGACCAGGCAATGGTCTCCGTCTTCCACGGCGTGCCCGACCTGCCGGTCGACGTCTACGCCAACGGCGAGGAGCTGCTCCCCGACTTCCAGCCCGGCACCGTGACCGACCCGGTCGCCCTCGACCCGGGCAGCTACGACATCACTGTCTTCCCCGCGGGCGAGGACCCCACGGGTGAACCCACCCTGCAGAGCACCGTCGAGGTCGGCGCCGGCGACAACGCCACCGTCGCCGCGCACCTCTCCGCCGACGGCACGCCCGAGCTCGACGCGTACGTCAACGACACCTCCGAGATCGCCGCGGGCAAGGCCCGGCTGACGGTGCGCCACGACGCCGCCGCGCCGGCGGTCGACGTCCGCGCCGGCGGCGAGGTGATCCTCTCCGACCTCACCAACCCGGGTGAGGCCACCGTCGAGGTCGACGCGGGCACGGTCTCCGCCGACGTCACCCTCGCCGGCACCGACACCGTCGCCATCGGCCCCGCCGACCTCGACCTCGCCGAGGGCGCGCTGACCGTCGTCTACGCCTGGGGCAGCGCGGAGGACGACAACCTCGCGCTGGCGGTCCAGACGCTCGACGCGGAGCACGGCACCCCCGGCCACGTCGCCGCGGGTGGCAACGGTGCCGCCGTCAACTCCCCGGACGCGTGGCTCGCCTGGAGCGCCGCCGGCCTGGCCGGTGCCGCGACCGCGTTCCTGATCGCCCGGCGGAACCGGCAGGACGCCTGAGATGACCGCCCGTGCGGCCCCCGGCCCCCGCGGGCGGCGCCCGTTCGGACGCGGCCCCCGCTCCCGCCTCGCGCAGGGGGCGGGGGC
>NZ_JAAVJD010000463.1 GCF_012033735.1 Streptomyces lonarensis
GGAAGGCGACCAGGGCGTCGTCCGCCCCGACCGCCACCCAGAGGTCGCCGTCGGACCGCTCACCGTCCAGTTCGTCCGCCGAGAAGTTCGGCGGGGCGGCGGTTGCGTCGTGCCATGTGCGGTCAGCCGATCGGGAAGGTGTCGGTCTCGGTCACCTGGTCGATGTCCGAGGTGCGGATGGTCAGCGAGATCTCCCACTCGCCCGGCCGCGGGAGCTGGACGCCGGGGAGGGTCCAGTGCCCGATGTCGACCAGCAGCGCGTCGGGGCGCAGCGGCCCGATCTGCTCGTCGGGGAGGGTCAGCGCGACCCGGAGCTCGGCGGCGGGCAGCGGCTCACCCGCCGCGTCCACGGTACGGACGTGCAGCTCGTTGTCGCCGGTGGTACCGGGGGTGATGTCGACGAGCACGGTGCCGGCGCCGTTCTCACCGCCGGTGTCGAACGGCAGCTCCAGGTTGACGGGGCCGCTCACCACGGGCGCGGCCTCCCCGGCCTCGTCCACGGTACGGGCCGGGGGCGTCGTGGTGAGCGCGGTCGTGGCGAGGAGGACGAGAGCGGCGATCACGGCCTCGACGAGGACGGAGCGCCGCAGTCCGGCGCGGACCGGGTCGGACTCCCGGTCCCGGACCCGGCGCGCCCGGCCGAGCGCCTCCTGCTGCCGCGCGAGCTGCGCGGCCCGCACCGGGTCGGCCGGGGTCGAGGCGGAGACGGCGGCAACGGCGACCCCCGGGCCGGCGGGAGAGTCCGCGGCGGTGGGGGTCTCCGCGGCGGTGGGGCCGTCCGCGGCGGGTGCGGTGCCGGTGGGGTCTTCTTCCGGGCCGGCGGGCGCGTCCGCGTCGGTGGGGGTCTCCGCGGCGGTGGGGCCGTCCGCGGCGGGTGCGGTGCCGGTGGGGTCTTCTTCCGGGCCGGCGGGCGCGTCCGCGGCGTCCGGCGTGGGTCCGGCCGCCGGGACGGTGCCGTCCGTCAGCCGGGCGGTCCAGCGCCGCGATATCCAGCCGACGCCCAGCAGCAGCACCACCAGCGCCACCTTGGCGGCGAGCAGCTGACCGTACCCGGTGGAGGCCAGCTGTCCCCAGTCACCGACCTGCCGCCAGGACTGGTAGACGCCGGTGGCGGCCACCACGGCGACGGAGGCCATCGCCGCCGTCGAGAAGCGCCGGACGACGGCGCCCGGGACGGTGGGGGTACCGCCGCGGTGCAGCAGGAGCAGCAGCGTGACCAGCCCGCCGAGCCAGACCGCGGCCGCGATCATGTGCAGCATGTCGGCGGGGACGGCGATATGGGTCTGCGGGCCGGAGGCGGCGTGCTCCGCCAGCGACCAGGTCGCGGCGAGTCCCGCCGCGAGCACCGCCCCGACCACCCGGTCGCCGAGCGGCGACCCCGTCGCCCCGCCCCGCCTCGCGGCGGCCGCGCCGCCGGCGGC
>NZ_JAAVJD010000464.1 GCF_012033735.1 Streptomyces lonarensis
GGCCGGGAGGGCGGCGCCGCGGCCGGGCGCGGCGCGCCCGACAGCCGGTCGGGGGCGCGCGGGGGAGGCTGGGCGGCGTCCCCGCGCACCGGCGCGGAACCGGGTCGGTCCGCTACTTCCGGGGGCGGGGTGCGGGCTCCTAGAATCAGGTTACTTAACGGTCACTAGCAAGCTGTGGGAGTGGTGAGAACCGTGGCACGTGCCGCCGATTTCGACCTGTACCGTCCGGCGGAGGAGCACGAGATGCTCCGGGAGTCCGTGCGCGCGCTCGCCGAGGCGAAGATCGCCCCGCACGCCGCCGCGGTGGACGAGGAGGGCCGCTTCCCACAGGAGGCTCTGGACGCGCTCACCGGCAACGACCTGCACGCCGTCCACGTCCCGGAGGAGTTCGGCGGGAACGGCGCGGACGCGCTGGCGACGGTGATCGTCATCGAGGAGATCGCCCGGGTGTGCGGGTCCTCCTCGCTGATCCCGGCCGTCAACAAGCTGGGCTCCCTGCCGGTGCAGCTCTCCGGCTCCAAGGAGCTGCAGGCCCGCTACCTGACGCCGCTGGCCCGCGGCGAGGCGATGTTCTCGTACTGCCTGTCGGAGCCGGACGCCGGCTCCGACGCCGGCGGGATGAAGACCACGGCGGTGCGCGACGGCGACCACTACGTGCTGAACGGCGTCAAGCGCTGGATCACCAACGCCGGCGTCTCGGAGTTCTACACGGTGCTCGCGGTGACGGACGCCGAGAAGCGGACCCGCGGCGGCATCTCGGCCTTCGTGGTGGAGAAGGGCGACGAGGGCGTCTCGTTCGGGGCTCCGGAGAAGAAGCTCGGCATCAAGGGCTCCCCCACCCGCGAGGTCTACTTCGACAACGTCCGCATCCCCGCCGACCGCATGATCGGCGACGAGGGCACCGGGTTCACCACCGCGATGAAGACGCTCGACCACACCCGCATCACCATCGCCGCCCAGGCGCTGGGCATCGCACAGGGCGCGCTGGACTACGCCAAGGGCTACGTCCGGGAGCGCAAGCAGTTCGGCAAGCCGGTCGGCGACTTCCAGGGCGTGCAGTTCATGCTCGCGGACATGGCGATGAAGATCGAGGCCGCCCGCCAGCTGACCTACGCGGCCGCCGCCCGCTCGGAGCGGCTGGACGACGACCTCACCTTCTTCGGCGCGGCGGCGAAGTGCTTCGCCTCGGACGCGGCGATGGAGGTCACCACCGACGCGGTGCAGCTGCTCGGCGGGTACGGCTACACCCGGGACTACCCGGTGGAGCGGATGATGCGCGACGCGAAGATCACGCAGATCTACGAGGGCACCAACCAGGTGCAGCGCATCGTGATGGCGCGCAACCTCCCCTGACGGACGCGGACTCCGCCCGACGGCGCCCATCGTGCAGCGGCACGGTGGGCGCC
>NZ_JAAVJD010000465.1 GCF_012033735.1 Streptomyces lonarensis
CCCCCCCCCCCCCCCCCCCCCCCGGGACTCCGCCGGGCGGGCGCAGCCGCGCCACGGCCCGGCCCGGGGCACCCCACCCAGGCGCGCGGACCGGCCCCGCGCGCCCGGCGCGCGGAGCACCGCGTACGCCGCCCGGAGGAGTGACACGTTGAACGTGTTGAAAGGCGCGCCCGCACCCCACTCCGCCACCCCCCGGCAAGAGCGCAGGTCAGCGCCGCGCGACACCGCCGGACGGCACCCCGGGCACTGGTGTACGGCTGGGGGATCACCACGCGAACCGTCCCGCGCCGGGCCGGGGTCGGTCACGCTGGAACGCCCCGCCCGGCGCGCCGGGCACAGCACGATCGTGGAGCGCACCGTGTCGACGCCTACCGCCGTACCCCCCACCGGCCGCCCCGCCGCCGCCGGAGCCGTCCCCTCGCAGGGTCACGCGCCGTCGCCCGCCGACGCCCCGGCCCGACTCGCGCTGCGCCGGGCGCGCACCCTGGTGGAGCCGGCGCTGCTCGACTGGGTCGACCGGCTGCCCGGGGAGCTGCGCCGCATCGCCCGCTACCACTTCGGCTGGAACGACGCCGCCGGCGCTCCCGACCAGGGGCTCGTCGGCAAGGTACTCCGTCCGGCGCTGGTGCTCTCCGCCGCCGAGGCGTGCGGCGGCCGCCCCGAGGAGTCGCTGCCGCCGGCGGTGGCGGTGGAGCTGGTGCACAACTTCTCGCTGCTGCACGACGACATCCTCGACGGCGACACCACGCGGCGGCACCGCGCCACCGCCTGGACGGTCTTCGGCTCCCCCGGGGCGCTGCTGACCGGGGACGCGCTGCTCTCGCACGCCTTCCGGGTGCTGGCGGACGACGGCTCCCCCCGCGCGGCCGCCGCCGTGCGCGCCCTCTCCGACGCCACCACCCTGCTGGTGGAGGGCGAGCACACCGACGTGGGGTTCGAGAGCCGCGAGGCGGTCCCGCTGCAGGCCTGCCTGGCGATGAGCGAACGCAAGACGGCGGAGCTGATGGCCTGCTCCTGCGAGCTCGGCGCGGTGTGGGCCGGGGCCGCCCCGGAGCGGGTGGCCGCGCTGCGGCGCTTCGGCCACCACCTCGGCCTCGGGTTCCAGATCGCCGACGACCTGCTGGGGATCTGGGGGGACCCCGCGCTGACCGGCAAGCCGGCCGGTGCCGACCTCGCCGCACGGAAGAAGTCGCTGCCGGTGGCGGCCGCGCTCGCGGCGGACGGCGCCGCGGCGCGCCGAC
Organism: Streptomyces lonarensis; assembly: GCF_012033735.1. GTDB lineage: Bacteria > Actinomycetota > Actinomycetes > Streptomycetales > Streptomycetaceae > Streptomyces > Streptomyces lonarensis. Next base: position 1,242 of record NZ_JAAVJD010000465.1, read on the forward strand.
TCGCCGCGCTCTACCGACCGGTCGACCCGGACGGCCCGCCGGAGGGGCCCGAGCGGATCGCCGAACTCGCCGAACTGGTCGAGCGGGCCGGTGGCCGGGGCTGGGCGGAGCGCGCCGCCGACGAGCACGCGGACCGCGCCGCGGCGGCGCTGGCGGAGTCC
>NZ_JAAVJD010000466.1 GCF_012033735.1 Streptomyces lonarensis
GTGGAGGTGGGCGCGTCCGGCGCCCCGGCAGCCGTGCCGGGGGCCGGCGGCGTGCGCTTGCCGAGCGCCCAGCCGGCCTCCGCCCCGCCGAGCTCCTCCGGTGCGTCCGCAGCCCCGCCCGCGCCGCGGGCGGCGGTGGGGCCGGTCGCCGCACCCGCGGCTGCCGGGCCGCTCCCCTCGGTGGCGGGCACGGGGGCGCCGGGGCCGGCGCCGTTGACGGTCGGCTCCGCTCGCGGCGCTGAGCGGCCGGTTTCCCCGACGGCCTCGCGACCGCCGCCTGCTGCGGGCGGCGCACCGGCGTCTGCTGCGGGTGGCGCACCGGCCGCCCGGGCGCCCTCGGCTCGGGAGTGCTCGGACATGGAGGTCTCCCTCTCGCCGCGTGACGCGACGGGCTTCAGCGAGGACGTGACGTGCCGGGCGGTGCGGGTGCGCGGGTGCCGGGTGCCGCCGGTCGGCGGCCGGCCCGGACGACCGTCGCCCCCGCCGGCCGGACGGCGGGGTGCGCGCGACCGGCGGGGGCGGGGGTGGTCAGCTGTCGCCCACCAGGCGCCAGGTGTGGTTCTCGTGGCACGGCCAGATCCGCAGCCGCTTGTCGGACTCGCTCGCCTCGTAGGCGAGCATGCAGTAGTCGTGGCTGGCGAAGTTCCGGATGTAGTAGGTGCCGGACTCCTGCTCGTCCAGCCACCACAGCTGGTTGTCGTCCATGTCCGGGAAGCACCGCGCCTGGTGGACGAGGGTCCCGCGGTCGCGCTGGCCCTTGTCGGGCAGGTCCAGGCAGAAGCCGCCGCGGTCGTTGCGGAAGGTGTACAGCGGGGCGCCCGCCGGGCCGGCGTCCTCGAACCGCATCTCCAGGTTCCAGCGGATGTCGTCCGGGGACGCCTCGCAGTCGACGTGCTCCAGGGCCTGGTTCCGGTTGCCGGTACCGCCGCCCGGGGTGCCGACGCAGTTGCCGTTGACCACGTTCTGCAGCAGGACCCGCTCGGTGGGGAAGGCGGGCCCGTCCGGTTCGGGGTCCGGCTCCGGCTCGGGCTCCGGTTCCGGCTCGGGCTCCGGCTCGGGCTCCGGTTCGGGCTCCGGCGCCACCTCGGCCTGCACCGGTTCCGGTTCGGGTTCGGGCTCGGGCTCGGTCTCCTCCGGCTCGGGTTCCGGGGCAGCGGCGACGAAGTCCCCCGGCCGGTCGACCTCCTCCCGCAGCACGGTGTCGGCGGCGGGCCCGGTCTCCAGGGTGGTGCCGCCGCCTGACCGGTCGATCGACAGCAGCAGCAGGGGCGCGGCCACCAGCAGCACGCCGGCGAGCGCCGCGCCGGCCAGCACCGGGCGGTTGGGACGGCCCTCGTCGGCCGCCTCCGCCTCCGCGTCGATGCGGTACCGGTCGTCCTGCCCGGGCGCCGCGGCCG
>NZ_JAAVJD010000467.1 GCF_012033735.1 Streptomyces lonarensis
GTGGTGGGCGGGGCGCCACGGGCCGCGGGGGCCCGGCACCGGCCCGCCCGCAGCTGGGCAGCGCCCGTGGGACGCCGTACTCTGGAGGCACGGCCCGCACGGCGTGGCGACCCGCCCACCGGTCCGGTTCTCATTCCTTTCGCACCGCACGAGGCCACTCCGCGAGACAGTTCGAGATACCGATGGCTGGCTACGAGGTACCCGACCCGGCCGACCGCAAGCGGGGCGTCGTCGATCCGTCGACGACACCGGGCGAGTCGGAGGACGAAGCGTGCGTGTCGCGCGACCCGGCGTTCCGCCACGGCGTCGTCGTCGGGTTCGACGGATCGAACTCCAGCGAGCGCGCCCTCGCCTACGCGGCCGGGATGGCCCACCGCTCCGGTTCCGGGCTGATCATCGTGCACGTCGCCAACCGCCTCCCCACGACCGTCTGGGCGGGGTGCGAGCCGCCCGCGCTGGTGGACGTCCCCGACCACCGCACCGAGGTGCTGGGGCTGGAGCTGGCGTGCGCGGACCACCTCAGCGAGGTGCCCTGGGTACTGCTGGAGCGAGGCGGGGACATCTGCCACGAGCTGGAGGAGGTCGGCCGCGAGTACGCGGCCGACGCGATCGTGGTGGGCTCCACCCACGGCCTGCTGGGCCGGGTCTTCGGCACGGTCTCCGGCCGCTTGGTGCGCCGGGCCGAACGCCCGGTGATCGTGATCCCCTGAGCCCGCACGTCACGCGACGGTGACCGCCGTGCGACCCGCTGCTGCGGCTCACCGGCGCGACCTGCCGCCTCTCCGGCCCCGGCGCCGGACGATCCGACGGGGCCGGAGTGAAAGCCGACACGAGTACCCGGAAACCCGGCGAAAAAACTCTGAATCACTCGCGCATGGAACGAGGGGGTAGGGGCACCAGATGAATCGGAGGTTGATAAATATGGTCCCGCTTCTTCTGGTTCTTCTTCTGGCCCTCGTTCTCTTCGGTGCCGGTTTCGCACTCGACGTCCTCTGGTGGTTCGCGGTGGCCGTCCTGGTCATCTGGCTGGTCGGCTTCTTCATGCGCAGCGCCACGGCGAGCGGCGGTCGAGGCCGCTGGTACAAGTGGTAGGGACGGCTCCCGTCTAGCCACGACCGGGCTCGGCCCGGGTTCGGCACCGGCCGCAGGGAGGCCGGTCCCGAGGAACAGTGTTCCGAGATTGCCGGAGGGGGGCGACCACACGGTCGCCGCCCTCCGGCATTTCCGACGACACGCCTT
>NZ_JAAVJD010000468.1 GCF_012033735.1 Streptomyces lonarensis
TCCGCGGGTTCGATGCGGAAGCCGCGGATTTTGGTTTGGGTGTCGGTGCGGCCGGTGTAGTGGATGGTGCCGTGGGGGGTCCAGTGGGCGAGGTCGCCGGTGCGGTAGAGGCGGGTGCCGGGTGGGCCGTAGGGGTTGGGGATGAAGCGGGTTGCGGTGGTGGTGGGTTGGTTGAGGTAGCCGTGGGCGAGGCCGTGGCCGGCGAGGTAGATCTCGCCGGTGGTGCCGATGGGGGTGGGGTTGAGGTGGGTGTCGAGGATGTAGGCGTGTTTGTTGGTGAGGGGTGTGCCGATGGGGATGGTGGTGGGTGGTGTGGTGGTGGGGGTGAGGGTGTGGGTGGTGGTGAAGCCCATGGATTCGGCGGGGCCGTAGCCGTTGGTGATGGTGAGGTGGGGGTGGTGTTGGTGGAGGCGGTGGGTGTGGGTGGGTGAGGCGGGTTCGCCGCCGGTGTATGCGGTGTGGGTGGTGGTGAAGGTGTCGGGGTGTTCGTCGGTGAGGTAGTTGAAGAGGCTGGAGGAGAGTTGGAGTTGGGTGATGTGGTGGTGTTTGGTGAGGGTGTTGATGAGGGTGGGTTCGGGGCGTTGTCCGGTTTGGAGGACGGTGGTGCCGCCGTGGAGGAGTGCGCCCCAGAATTCGAGGCTGAAGGCGTCCCAGGAGACGGGGGAGCACTGGAGGGTGGTTTCGGTGGGTCCGAAGCGGGCGTAGGTCTGGGCGGTGAGGGTGGAGGTGAGGTTGCGGTGGGAGGAGAGGACGCCTTTGGGTTCGCCGGTGGAGCCGGAGGTGAACATGACGCAGGCGGTGTCGTGGGGGGTGAGGCCGGGGTCGGGGTCGGTGTCGGGGTGGTTGTGGGTGCAGTCGGGGACGTGGGTGTCGGTGTGGATGAGGTGGGGTGCGGTGGTGATGCGGTGGGTGTGGGTGGTGTCGGTGATGACGGTGGTGATGTGGTTGCGGGCCAGGACGGTGTTGAGGCGGGTGTCGGGGAAGTCGGGGTCCAGGACGGTGTAGGCGGCGCCGGTTTTGGTGAGGGCGATGAGGGTGGTGGCGAAGGTGGTGGAGCGGTCGTGGAGGACGCCGACGAGGTCGCCGCGGCGGATGCCGGCGCAGGTGGTGAGGTGGTGGGTGAGGCGGTTGGCGGCCTCGTTCAACTCCCGGTAGGTGGTGCGGTGGTCTTCGTGGATGACGGCGGTACGGTCCGGACGGACCCGGGCCTG
>NZ_JAAVJD010000469.1 GCF_012033735.1 Streptomyces lonarensis
CGAGGGAACGGCGGCGAGGCCGGGACGCCGGGCGGGTGCGCCGGGCGTGGGCGGGACCGTGCGCCGGGCCGACGCTGCCGACGCCGCGAGGCAGTCCGGAGCGTTCGGCGACACCCGCGCGCGGGTGCGAAGGCCGGCAGGCACGGCCGGGCGACCGGCACGGCCAAGGCCCCGGCTCAGGCGGTGAGCTGGGCGAGCCCCTCGGTGGCGATGCGCTCGAACAGGTCCTGGTCGGCGGCGAACACCGAGTCGGGGATCGGCCAGTGCACCAACATCTCGGTGAACCCCAGCTCGTGGACGCGGCCGGCGAGGTCGACGAAGGCGTCGAGCGACTCCAGCGGGCGGTGCGGCGTGAAGCCCGTCAGCAGGACCTTGCCGATGGCGCCGGGCTCCCGCCCCGCCTCGGCGCAGGCGCCGGCGAGCCGGTCGACCTGGCGGGCCAGTCCGTCCACGGCCTCCTTGGGGGAGGCGTCGGCCGTCGCCGGGTCGCCGGTGGTGACCCATGCCTGGCCGTGGCGGGCGGCGAGCCGCATCCCGCGCGGCCCGGTGGCGGCGACGGCGAACGGCAGCCGGGGCCGCTGCACGCAGCCGGGGATGTTGCGGACGTCGCGGGCCGAGTAGAAGTCGCCCTTGAAGGAGACCCCGCCCGGCCCGCCCTCGGTCAGCAGCCGGTCGAGCAGCGGCACGAACTCGGCGAAGCGGTCCGCGCGTTCGCGCGGGGTCCACGCGTCGTGGCCGAGAGCGGTGGCGTCGAAACCGCTGCCTCCGGCCCCGATGCCCAGCGTGACGCGGCCGTCGGCCACGTCGTCGAGGGTGATCAGCTCCTTGGCCAGGGTGACCGGGTGGCGGAAGTTCGGCGAGGTCACCATGGTGCCGAGCCGGAGGCGGTCGGTGACCGCTGCGGCGGCGGTGAGCGTCGGGATCGCCCCGAACCAGGCCTGGTCGCGGAAGCTGCGCCAGCTGAGGTGGTCGTAGGTGTAGGCCGTGTGGAAGCCCAGCTCCTCCGCACGCTGCCAGACCTGCCTACCCCCCTGCGACCAGCGACGTACCGGCAGGATCACGGTGGAGAGCCGCAGCGGGGCGGCGGGGGGTGAATCAGCCATGGGAGGCAGGGTAGGCCATGCGGCCGTCCCCGCCCCGCTCCGCGTCGGCCCCGCCACCGCCGCCCGGGGCGGCCGACCGGCCGCGCGCGCCCGCGC
>NZ_JAAVJD010000046.1 GCF_012033735.1 Streptomyces lonarensis
GAAGTCGAAGCCCTCCAGGAAGAAGTAGCCGGTCCACAGGACCGCGATGAGGATGAACCAGACGGTGGTGAGTTCCATGGCCGTCTCCAGTCGGGAGCGGGGTGGGGAAGGTGCCGGGGCGAGCAGGTCGTCGAGGGCGCCCCAGGCGGCGCGGGCCTCGTCGGCGGCGGCCAGCGCCGGCGGGAGCGCGGGGCCGTCCAGCCAGGGGCGGGCCTCGGTGAGGAACCGGTGGTAGAGGTCGCGGAAGCCGCGGCCGCCGGTGCCGGCGTACTCGAAGTCGATGTGGGCGGCGGTGAGCCGGTCGACCACGCGGTCGGCGGGGGCGGTGCGGATGTCGCGGGTGAGTTCGGCGGCGAAGGCGGCGAGTCCGGCCAGGCCCTCGTTGGGCGGTGCGGCGCGGGTCAGTGCCGCGGCGCAGCCGTGGACGGCCCGGCGGAAGCCGTCGGCGTCGGGGAGGCGGGCCGCGGCCCAGTCGGCGGAGAGCCAGGCGTGGGCGGGCGGGAACGGGTGGTGGTCGGAGGAGCGGGCGGCGGCGAGGGTGGCGGCGTCCACGGCGAGCGGGCCGGGGCAGCGGTCGGAGAGCCAGGTGGTGCCGGTCTCCTCGTCGGCGGCGAAGACGAGGACGGCGTGGCCGCCGAAGTGGCGGCTCGCCTGGAACCACGGCAGGTGGAAGAGGTCGACGTAGGCGATGACGGGCCGGCCGGCGGCCAGTTCCTCGTGCAGGCGGCGGCGGGCGGAGTCGGGGTCGTCGGTGCGGTGCACGGCCAGCCGCAGCCCCAGCGCCTCGCACATCCGGGTGGTGAACACCGGGAAGGGGCCGTTGCGGGTGGAGGTCATGCTGCGGGAGGGGCCGCCGGGGCCGGCCGGCCGGTACCAGAAGCCGATGCCTCCGCCGAGCCCCAGCAGGAGGGGTTCGCTGATGTCGACGCCGTGGACGAGGAGTTGCTTGCGCAGCGCGGCGGTCTCGCAGTGGGCGCCGCCGAACTCGCCGGGGTCGGCGACGAGCGGGCCACCGGGGACGAGCGGGCCACCGGGGACGGGTGCGGTGCTCGGGCCGGTCACGGGGCGGCCTCCAGGTCGGCGAGGCCGAGGTTGCCGGGTTTGAGCATGGCGTCCATGGCGCGGGCGACGGTGGCGCGGTCGACCTCCCGCACCACGGGGGTGACGTCGAAGCGGGTGCGGACCCGCTCGGTGACCTCGGGGCAGACCAGGCGGGCGGGCCGGTCGGGGCAGGTGACCCGCAGGTGCAGATCCTCCCCCACGACGCCCGCCGCGTAGTGGAGGCCGGTGCCGGGCACGGAGAGGACCGCCTCCTCCAGGTCCAGCCGGTCCAGGGCGCGGCCGGCGACGTGCAGCCGGTCGCCGACCCGGCCGTGGTGGCGGACGGTGGCGCGGACGCTGCCGCAGGGGCAGGGCTCCGGGTCGACGGAGACGAGGTCGCCGGTGCGGTAGCGCAGCAGCGGCATCGCCTCGGCGCGCAGGGTGGAGAGGACCAGCTCACCGGCGTGCCCCGGCGGGAGCGGGGTGGCGTCGACGGGGTCGAGCACCTCGAAGAGGTGGCGGTCCTCGGTGAGGTGCGCCCGGCCGCGTGCGCAGCTCAGGGCGAGGGAGTTGGTCTCCGTGGTGCCGTAGGCGGGGACGAGGTCGGCCTGCCAGAGTCCCGCGATCTTGGCCAGCTTCGCGGGTGAGCAGGTCTCGCCGACGTAGAGCACGGTCCGCACGCCGAGCGACGCCGGGTCGTGCCCCGCCTCGCGGAGCAGGTCGTGGAGGCGCAGGGCGCGGGTCGGCGAGCAGACGATGCCGGCGGGGCGGAGGGTGGCGATCATCCGGGCGGTGCGTTCGACAGGGCAGACGGCGGAGAGGATGCCGGTGCCGACGACGGTGGCGCCGACGGTCTCCAGTGCGCGGTCCAGGTCGTAGGCGGCGAAGGAGAGTTCGTAGGGGATGGCGACGAAGACGACGTCGCCGGGACCGAACCGGTGGCCCAGGGAGCGCTCGGTGGAGACGTTGCCGCGCACCCAGTCCCGGTAGGTGATGGCGGAGGAGGTCGGAGCCCCGGTGGTGCCGGTGGACTCGCCGTAGCGCGCGACGGCGGTGAGCGGCACGGCGAGGAGTTCCAGGGGGTAGCCGCGGCGCAGATCGTCCTTGGTGGTGAACGGCAGCCGCTCCGGCCCCTCGCCGGCGGCCGGGCCCGGCACCCCGTCGAGGCGGTGGCGGTAGAACGGCGCGTTCCGCCGGGCGTGCGCGAGCTGCTCGCGCAGCCGCGCCAGCTGCCAGGGGCGGACCGCGGCCCGGTCCAGCGCCTCGAAGGCGTCGAGTTCGGCGAGGGCGGCGTCGCGCAGGGCGCAGTACCGGTCCCGGCGCGCGGGCGGCGCTTCGCGGTCGGGGGCGGTGGTGCCGTCGAGGATCGCCATGGCCCTCAGCCCTCCTGGAGCACGGTCTTGAGCACGGATTCGGGCACCGGTGTCTCGACGTCGCCGTCGGGGCCGGTGTGGACCTCGCCGACGGCGTCGAGGAGGATGAGCCGGGTCTCCTCGCTGGAACGGCGCTTGTTGTCGGTGCGGATCACGCCGAGGACGCGTTCGGGTGTGCAGCCGCCCGGCAGCCGGGTGGGCAGGCCGAGCCGTTCGCCGAGCGCCCACTCCTGCCGGGCGAGGACGTCGGGCGGGGTGATGCCGAGCCGCACCCCGACGCGGGCGGCGGCGCACATCCCGATGCCGACCGCGACCCCGTGCGGCAGGCCCTCGCAGAGGAACTCGGCCGCGTGGCCGACGGTGTGGCCGTACTCCAGCACCACGGCGCGGGAGCGCTCGGTGGGGTCGGTGGCGAGGATCGCCAGCTTGGAGCGGACGATCGCGTGGCAGGTGCCGAGCAGGTCGTCGTGGACGGCCCGCAGGTCGGGGGTGAGCTGCTCGGCGAGCTGCTCGAACCGGTCCGCGTCGTGGACGAGCCCGTTCTTGAGCGCCTCCACCAGGCCGCTGCGGTGGCCGGCGAGGGGTTCGGAGCGGAGGTGGGCGACGTCCGCCCAGACGAGGAGCGGCGGGTGGTAGAGGCCGAACTGGTTCTTGCCGCCGCGGCCGTTGACCGCCTGCTTGTTGCTGAGGGTGCCGTCGGTGAGGCCGAGCAGCGTGGTGGGGATGTCGACGTAGCGGATGCCCCGGTAGAGCAGGCCGGCGGCGAGGCCGGTCAGGTTGCTGACCATGCCGCCGCCGAGGGCGAGGACGATCGACTGCCGGGTCGCCCCGGCGTGGACGAGCCGCTCGCACAGGTCGGTCAGGCCGGCCCAGCTCTTGTGGTGCTCGCCCTCGGGGACGGCGAGGAGGGTGACGGGCAGCCCGGCCGCCTCCAGCCGGCGGGCCAGCGGCCGGGCCAGCAGCTGGTGGACGCCCTCGCCGCACACCAGGAAGAGGTCGTCGAACCGGTGGGCGGCGAGCTTCTCCGGCAGCAGGTCGGTGATGCCGTCGCCGAGGTAGTAGGGGCTGCTCGGCGTCACGCCGGTGGTCAGTTCCAGGAGCGTCGGGTCTGCCACGTGCCGTACCTCCTCGTGGTCTTCGATGAGCGTGGCGTCGTGCGGGGCGGCGGGGCTACGGCCGGGCGGCGGAATGGCCGGTGCCGCCAACGGTCGGCGGGTCGGGGGCGGCGGCGTTGATGGCGGTGCCGGGATCGCCCGCCCCGGGCGCCGCCTCACCGTGGCTTGCCGCGAGGTCGCGGAGCAGCGCCGCGGTGTAGGCGTTGCCGGGGTCGGGCGGGAAGTCCAGCGCGGTGCCGGCGAACACGTTGCGGACCGCCGCCTCCGCGACCGCCGGGTCGGCGGTGAGCCCGGCCAGCTCCGCGCGGAGCGCGGTGCAGGCGCGCAGCGCGGCGCGGGTGGCGGCGCGGTTGACCTCGCCGACCGCGTCCTCGCCGCGCTCGTCGGTGAGCAGGACGGGGCCGAGGTCGCCGACGGCGGCGCGCAGCAGGGCGAGACGGTCGGCGGCGGCGGTCAGGAACGGGGTCGGGACGCCGAGGGCGACGGCGGTGAACTGGCAGACGGGTTTCAGCCCGACGACGGTCGCGCCGCGCAGGGCGGGGTCGCGGCGCAGCACGGCGGTCGGCAGCGAGGTGGCGAGGTTGGCGAAGACGGGTCCGGGGCGCCCGGTCGCCACCCCGCGGCGACAGGCGGCAATGGCGGCGGCGGCCGCCGGGGGCGGCACGCAGACCAGCACCAGGGCGCACCGCGCGGCCAGCTCGGGCGGGGGCAGCGCGGGCACCCCGAGGTCGCCGCCGAGGCGGGCGGCGACCGCCGGGTCCCGATCGGCGACGGCGAGGCCGTCCCGGCCGGGGCCGGCGGCGAGCCGGGCGGCCAGGGCGCGCCCGAGGCGGCCGGTGCCCAGGACCCCGACGGTCGGGCGCGGGGTCGGTGGGGCGGGGCTCCCGGGTGCCGGCGCGGCGGGCACGGCGGGACGCTCGGTCACAGGGCCTCCAGGTCGGCGGGGCGCAGCCGGCGCCGGCCCGCGCGGGTGGTCGCGGTGAGGAACGCGGTGCGGTCGGCTGCGGTGACCTGCCATGCGATGCCGGTGAGGGCGCGCAGCGCCCGCGCCGCCTCGCTGCGGGTCCCGCCGGTGGCCTCGTCGAGGACTGCGGTGGGACGTCCCGCGGACCAGCCGGTGGCGCAGTACAGCCCGGTGCCGGGGACGGAGAGCACGGCCTGCTCCAGTTCGACGGCGGTGCGGGGGGCGCCCGAAGGCGGTCGCCACCGGTCCTCCACCCGGCCGTGCTGCTGGAGTGCGGGCCGCGGGTCGCCGCAGCCGCAGCGTGCCGGCCGGACCAGGTCGCCGGTGCGGTACCGCAGCAGCGGGGTCGCCTCGGCGGCGAGGGTGGTGAGGACCAGTTCCCCGCAGCCCCCGTCGGGGACGGGGTCGGTGCCGTCCGGGTCGATCACCTCCGCGTGGTACAGCGCGGCGGTGAGGTGGGCGGTGCCGGCGGCGCAGGGCAGCCCGGCGGCGGGGGTGAGCGTCGAGCCGTACGCCCAGGCGGCGGTGGCGCCCCACAACTCCGCGACGCGTGCGGCGCGCACGGGCGAGCAGGGGCCGCCGAGGTAGAGGTGGACCCGCTGGCCCAGCGCGCGCGGCACGTGCCCCGCGGCGGTCAGCCGGGCGTGGGTGGCGAGGGCGCGGTCCGGGGTGGTGGCCAGCAGGCTCGGCCGGAGGGCGGCCACCAACTCGGCGGTGCGCTCCGGCGGGCACACCGGTGAGAGTGCGCCCACCCCGACGACGCCGGCGCCGACGGCTGCCAGCGCGCGGTCGGTGTCCTGTGCGCCGCCGGACAGTTCGTACGGGACGGCCACGAACGCCAGGTCGGCGGGGCCGGCGTGGGCGCGCAGCGCCTCGGCCATGGCGGCGGTGGTCCGGCGGAGGTCGCCGGTGGTGGCGGCCGCCCCGAGCGGGCGCCCGGCGTGGTCCCGCGACTCGGCGTAGCGGGCGATGCGCGGGTACTCGACGGCGGCGAACCCGAGCGGGCCGGCGGCGGCGACGTCCTCGGCGGTGGTCAGCGGCAGGTCGGCGAGGACGACCGGGGCGGTGTCGTGCCGGCCGCGGCGGGAGCCGGCGACGCGGCGGTAGTACGGGGACCGGTCCAGGGCGTGGCGCAGCTGCTGCTGGAGCCGGTCGGTGGCGGGGCGCTCGGCGGTGGTCATCGCGGGGTGCCCCCGTCCGGTCCGGGTCCGTCCCCGGGGCCGGCGGGGGCGGCGCCGGGGTGGTCGTCGGCGAGGTCGAGCTGCACCTTGACGGCGGTGGCGCGCTCCGCCGGCCCGGCGGCGAGGGCGCGGGCCGCCTCAGCCGCCGGAAGGCGGTGGGTGACGAACGCGGCGGCGCGTTCCTCGTGGTCGGCGAGGAAGCGCAGCACCGCGGGGAAGTCGCCGGTACCGCCGATGGAGCCGCGGACGGTCAGCCCCTTCGCGACCACCAGGTCCGGCCGGAGCGTCCCCGGCCGGGGCAGCCCGAGCCAGACGACGGTGGCGCCCGGCCCGGCGAGGGTGAGGGCGCAGTTGACACCCGGCGTCGTGCCGGAGCACTCCACCACCAGCGGGTACCGGGCCCAGCGGGCGATCTCCCGGTAGCCGTCGACCGCGGCGAGGTCGGCCGGGTCCGGCGGCGGGCGCAGCTCCGTGCCGGGCTCCAGCAGCCCCGCCACCGTGCGGCGCTTGCCCGGGTCACTCTCCAGCACGGTGACGCGGGCGGCGGCGAAGGCGCGCGTCAGCAGCAACTGGGCAGCCAGCCCCAGGGCGCCCGCCCCCACCACCAGCACCGCGGCGCCGCGGGCGGCGCCGGCCAGCGGGCGGAGCGCGTGGTGGACGACGGCGAAGAACTCCGCCATCGCGAGCGTCCCGGGGCGCAGCCCGTGGTCGTCGGCGTAGAGGTAGCGGCGGTGGACGGCCCGCCACCGGACCGAGAAGCCGTCGACGGTCAGGCCGAACTTCTCGATCCGTTCGCAGCGGTTGCGGTCGGTGCGGCACTGGGGGCAGTGGCCGCACCAGCGGGAGCAGTCGCCGGTGACCGCCCGCCCCAGCAGGGCGCGGCCGTTCCGCCCGGCGGCCACGACCCGGCCGGACCACTCGTGGCCGAAGCGCAGCGGGTAGCGGCTCGGCCCGCCGTAGGTGCCGCGGAAGAGTCCGTAGTCACTGCCGCAGAGCGTGACACGGTCCACCTCGACGACGACCTTGTCCGGCCCGTCGGGGCGGACCGGTGCGGCGGGGCGGAGCTCCAGCCGGCCCGGGGCGGTGAGGACCAGGTCGCTCACGGCGCCACCTCCCGCACGGCGTCGGCGAGTTCGTCGACCAGGCGGGCCAGCTGCCGTTCGGTCTGGTGGAGGTGGACGACGAGCCGGACGAAGCCGAACCGGCGCGACACGGAGACGATGAAACCGCGGCGCTCCATCTCGGCCTGGACCGCCTCGGGGTCGGGGCAGGCCACCCCCACGACCATCAGCTCGGGCGGGAAGGCGGACCGCAGTCCGGCCCGCGCCAGCAGCTCCAGGGTCCGGTCCCGCAGCCGGAAGACCTCCGCCGCGTCGGCGCGGTACCCGGCGCGGCCCTGCCGCCGCAGCACGGCGTAGGTGGCCAGCAGCGCGGCGCCCGACCGGGTGCCGAGCAGGCCGAAGTGGTCGGCGGCGCCCCGGTAGTGGGAGGCGGAGCGCAGCGGGGCCAGCCAGGCGGGGTCGCGCACCAGCAGGTGGCCGGAGGGGATCGGCGCCCCGCCGTACTTGTGCGGGTCGACCGAGACCGAGACCACGCCCTCGGTGGTGAGCCCGGTGCCGGGCAGCGGGTGGCCCAGTTCCCGGGCGAACGGGACGAGGAACCCGCCGGTGGCGCCGTCGATGTGCACGGGCACCCCGTGGGAGGCGGCGTACGGGGCGAGGGTGTCGACGGCGTCGACGGCGCCGCACTCGCTGGTGCCGGTGGTGAGGACGGCCAGTGCGGGGCGGGTGGCGAGCGCGCGGCGGTAGGCGGCGGGCTCGGCGCGGTACCGGTCGTCGAGCGGCACCCAGACGGGCTCCACCGGCAGCAGGGCGACGATCTTCTCGAAGGAGAAGTGCGCGTTGCGGGCGAGGAGGACGCGGGGGCGGCCGCTGCCGGTGTGGCGGCGGACCGCCGCCAGCACGGCGAGCAGGTTGGCCTCGGTCGCGCCGGAGGTGGGGACGCCGCCGGCGTCGGGTGCGCCGAGCAGGTCGCCCAGCATCCGGGTGACCAGCGCCGTGGCGCGCGGCAGGCTGGGGAAGATCCGGTGGTCGCCCATGTTGGCGGCGAGGTGCTCCGCGAAGACCTGCCGCGCGGGGTCCAGCGGTTCGGAGCAGATGGAGTTGAAGACGGTGCCGTCGGCGTAGTCGTGGTCGCCGGCGCGCAGTTCCCAGATCTCGTCGAGGACCTGCTCGGTGGTCAGCCCCGCGCGCCAGGCGCGGTGGAACGCGTCGTCCCCGCCCGGCGCGGTGCGCCGCCCGGCGGTCACCGCAGCTCCCCGGCCCACGCGGCGGCCCCGCCCCGCAGGCAGTCCGCCACCAGCTCCGCGGGGGCGGGGCGGACGGAGCAGGGGACGCCGCGCTGGAGCGAGGAGCCCATGGCGGGGTTCTCGTCGCCGTCGCGCAGCAGCCGGTTGACGTTGGAGACGCGCCAGGAGCGGTCGGGCGGCAGCTCCGGGTACCACCAGGAGGCGCCGGCGCACAGCACGCCGGGCAGGACGGCGTCGGTGACACGGGCCCGGAACAGCGCCTGGCTGCCGCGGGCCTCCAGCAGGGTCCAGTCGCCGTCGGCGATGCCCTCGGCCGCGGCGGTGCCGGGGTGCAGCTCCACCCGCGGGTCGGGTTCGCGGGCCCGCAGCGACGGGACGTTGCGGAACTCGGAGTTGAAGTAGAACGGCGAGTGGCGGCTGGTCAGCAGGTACTCGCCCGCCCGCGGCCCGCGCGGCGCCGGCCGGTGGACCGGCATCGGGTCGTGCCCCATGCGCCGCAGCCCCTCGTGGTAGAGCGCCACCTTGCCGGTGGGGGTGGCGAAGCCCCGCTCCCGGTGCTTGAAGTGGCGCAGTTCGGTGGGCCGGTAGTAGCCGTCGGCCAGCTCCTGCCAGCTGGTGCCGGCGGGCGCCAGCCGGGCGTCGAGGGCGGCGCGGGCGCTCTCCCAGAACCCCGGCAGCCCCAGCCGGGCGGCGAGGTCGAGCAGGATCTCCTCGTCGGAGCGGGCCTCCCCGACCGCGGTGACCGCGCGCCGGGCGGCGACGTAGTTGGCGTGCTCGACGATCTGGTCGCGCTCCAGCCAGCCGCTGACGGGCAGCACGATGTCCGCCATGGCGGCGGTCGGGGTGAGGAAGAGGTCGGCGACGCAGAGGAAGTCCAGGGCGGCCAGCGCCCGGTGGACCCGGTCGGAGTCCGGGTAGGCGACCAGCAGGTTGCTGCCGAACACGGCCATGGTCCGCACCGGGTAGGGGTCGTGCTCCAGCACCGCCCGCCAGACGGCGGCGGGGTGGGCCCAGCCCGACATCGACAGCACCCGGTGGCGCTCCCCGCCCAACCGCTGGGCGGCGCTCTCCGGGGGCAGCGCCTCGCTCATCGGCATGGTGCGGCGCCCGATGATCGCCTGCGGGTCCCACAGCACGTCGCCGCCGGGCCGGTCGAGGTTGCCGCAGACCGCGGCGAGCAGGACAGCGGACCGGGCGGTGTCGAAGGAGCCGGGGTGCTGGGCGGTACCGGTGCCGAGCTCGATCGCGGCGGCGGAGGCGGAGGCGTAGCGGCGGGCGGCGCGGACGATCAGCTCCGCGTCGACCCCGGTGATCGCGGCGACCCGTTCCGGGTCCCACGGGCGGACGTGGTCGGCCAGCCGGTCGTGGCCGACGGTGTGCTGCTCGACGAACTCCCGGTCGATCAGCCCCTCGCCGAGGACGACGTGCAGCAGGCCGAGGCCGAGGGCGGCGTCGGTGCCGGGGAGCAGCGGCAGCCAGAGCTCGGCGCGGGCGGCGAGCGCGGTGCGGTGCGGGTCGACCACGATCAGCCGGGTGCCGCGGGAGACGGCGGAGAGCAGCCGGGTGCCGATGACGCCGTCGCCGTGGGTGGCGGCCTTGTTGCTGCCCCAGACCAGCACGACCTCCGGGTCGTTCTCGTAGTCGCAGAAGGTGAAGCCGCCGAGGGTGAGGATGCCCGCCATCACCCGCGGGTAGAAGCAGACGTGCGCGGGCCCGAGCACGTTGGGCGTGCCCAGCGCGTTGGCGAACCGGAAGAGCCACTCCTGGTAGTTGCGGTCGGTGCCCTGGGCGAGGACCACGGAGCGGGCGCCGTCCCGGTCGCGGGCCGCGGCGAGCCGCTCGGCGACCTCGGCGAGCGCCTCGTCCCAGCCGATCGGCCGGTACCGGCCGCTGCCGCGCGGGCCGGTGCGGCGCAGCGGCTCCCGCAGCCGGTCGGGGTGGTAGGCGTGCTCGACGGAGGCGCGGCCCTTGGCGCAGAGGAAGCCGGCGTTGTTGGGGTTGCCCGGGTGGCCGGCGACGGAGACGGCGCGGTCGCCGTCCACGGTCACCAGCGCACCGCAGCCGCCGTGGCACATGCGGCAGACGGTGGGCACCTCACGCATGGTCATCTCGGGTCGCCGTCCCTCCCTCGACTGCACCGGACGGCCCCAGCTGAGCACGGTGCGGCCGGGCGCCGGGCGGCCCCGGCGGGCCCCGCGCCGCGCCCATCAACGGCGGCGGGGCGCGCCCCGGCGGGCGTTGACCCGCCTCGCCACGAACCGTGCGGGGCGCTTGTGGTCGCCGGCCGGGCTGCCGACGCTGGCAGTGCGGACCGCCCCGGGTCGCGGCAGGCGCCCGGGACGGGGCGCAGCCGTCCGGGCCCGACGGGGCCCGTCCTGTCCTGCGAGCGAGGCGAGGCGTACACCCGTGTCGATCGACGAGACCATCAGCCCGCAGCTGCCGGGGGCCGTGCCCGTCCCCTCGGCGTGGCTCAACTTCCGGCGCCTCCTGCCCGAGGAGATGCCGCCGCCGCGCGACCCCGAGGGGGTGGCGGCGCTGGAGCTGGCCGCCCGGATCAGGTTGGGCGCGATCCGGGAGCAGGAACGCTCCCGCGAGCCGCTGCTCCCCGTCCCGGAGGAGGTCCGGGAGCGGTACGCGGAGATGGGGCGCCCGACGCGGCTGACGCGCGCGGTCGGCCTGGAGCGGCACCTCGGGACGCCGGCGCGGATCTACCTCAAGCGGGAGGACACCCTCCCCACCGGGAGCTTCAAGCTGAACTCGGCCGTCGCGCAGGCGTATTTCGCCGCCCGCGAGGGGGTGGGGACGCTGGTCACGGAGACCGGCGCCGGGCAGTGGGGGCACGCCGTGCAGTGGGCGGCGCGGCTCTACGGGCTGCGGAGCGTCGTCTTCTGGTCCGGGGTCTCCGCCCGGCAGAAGACGGCCCGCCGCGCCGTGCTGTCGATGCTGGGCGCGACCGTGCACGAGTCGCCCAGTGCGCTGACCGCCGCCGGCCGCGCGGTGCTGGCCTCCGGCCGGCACGCGGCGGGCACCCTCGGCACCGCGATCGGCGACGCGGTCTCCTACGCGTCCGAGCACCCCGAGGTCCGGTACGTCTCCGGCAGCAACCTGCCGCACGTGCTGATCCACCAGTCGGTGATCGGGCTGGAGACCAGCGAGCAGCTGGCCGCGCTCGGCGAGGAGCCGGACGTCCTGGTGGCGGCGGTCGGCGGCGGCAGCAACCTCATGGGGCTGATGGCGCCGTTCCTGGAGCGCAAGCGCGCGCGGGGCGCCGGGCTGCGACTGGTCGGCGCCGAGTCGGCCGCCGCGCCGCGGCTCACCCGCGGGACGTGGCGGTACGACCACGCCGACCCGGGGCGGCTGACGCCGCTGTCGAAGTCCTACACCCTCGGGCTGGACGCCGAACTGCCCGAGACCCACGTGGGCGGGCTGCGGCAGCACAGCGGTTCGACCGCGGTCGGGGTGCTGCGCTCCGCCGGCTGGCTGGAGGCGGTCGCCTACGAGGAGCGCGAGATCTTCGAGACCGGCCGGCTGGTGCTGCGGCTGGAGGGGTTCCTCCCCGCACCGGAGTCGTGCCACGCGCTGCGCGCCGCCATCGAGGAGGCCGCGGCGGCGCGCCGTCCCACGGTGATCGTGGCGTGCGTGAGCGGCCACGGCCTGCTGGACGTCGAGGGGTACCTCGACGCCTTCGGGCCCGGTCACGGCTGAGCGTCGACCGCGGGCGCCGGCGGGAGAGTCGCGCGCCGGCGGGCAGGAACCCGGGACCGACTGCAACGGGCGGCCCGCCGCGGCCGCCAGGAAGGAATCACCGTGCTGAAGCTGAGCTACAACTCCAACGGCCTGCGGAGCGTCCCCGTCGAGGACGCGGTGCGCGCCGTCGCGGACGCCGGGTACCGGGCGATCGAGTTCTCGCTGCACCCCGCCCACATCGACCCGTTCACCTTCCGGCCGGCCGACGCCGACCGGCTGGCGGGGGTGCTGGACCGCCACGGGATCACCGCCTGCTGCCTGGCCGCCGGCGCCGACACCCTGCTGGGCGGGGAGCGGTTCGAGCCCTCGCTGATCCACCCCTCGCCCGAGGGGCGCGAGCGGCGGCTGGAGCTGATCGGCCGTGCCGTGGAGATCGCCTCCTGGCTGGGCGTTCCCGTCGTCAACTTCGCCAGCGGCCCGCGGCGGGACGACACCGACGACGCGGCCGCCGGCGACCGGCTGCGGGAGGGACTGGCCCGGCTGCTGGAGCGGGCGGGCCCGGTGCGGCTGGCGATCGAGCCGGAGCCCGGTTTCTTCGTGGAGTCCAACGACCAGGCGCTGGCGCTGGTGGACGCGGCGGGGCACCCCGGCCTGACCGTGGCGCAGGACCTCGGCCACTGCCGGGTGGTGGAGGAGGACTACCTGGGGTCGGTGGCGCGGGCGCTGCGCGCCACCTCGGTGATCCAGCTGGAGGACATCAAGGGGCGCCGCCACCACCACGAGATCCCCGGGGACGGCGACATCGACTTCGCCGCCTTCTTCCGGATCTGCCGGGAGCAGGGGTACGAGGGCTACTACAGCGTCGAGCTGTACAACCACTCGGACGACTTCGACGGCGCGTTGAAACGCAGCATCGCGCACCTGCGGGAGCAGTACGATGCCGCCGCCGGCTGAGGACCCGGGCGGCGGGGCGGCGCCGCGTCTCTTCGACCACCACGTCCACGCCGACGGCCGGAACGCCGACGACTACGAGTTGATGGCGCTCAGCGGCGTGGACACCGTGCTGATCCCCTGCTCGGCCTCGAACGAGCTGCGGCCCTGCGGCGCCTCCCACGACGCCCGGTTCGAGCGGCTGCTGGCGACCGAGACCCGGCGGGCGGCGCAGTTCGGGGTGCGGGCGTGGATCGCGCTGTCGGTGCACGCCGCCGACATGGCGGAGCTGCCGGGCGCACTCGCGGGGGTGGAGCGGCTGGAGGCGCGGTTGGCCGACCCGCGGGTACTCGCCGTCGGCGAGCTGTCGGTGCGGCGGCACACCGACGACGAGGTGACGCTCCTCCACCGGCAACTGGCCCTGGCCGAGGCGCACGACCGGCCGGTGATGGTGGAACTGCCGCCGGGTCCCGATGACTTCGAGCGGATGGTGGCGGTGCTGCGGCGCGCGTTCGCCGCGGGGCTCGTCGACCCGGCGCGGGTGGCGCTGATGGACGTGGCGCCGCGGATGCTGCCGACCGCCGCCGCGCTGGGCGTGGGCGGGCTCGGCATCGCCGTCTCCCCCGCCGGGGACCGGCTGTTCCAGGTGCGAACCAAGACCGACCACCGGCAGCTCCTGGACCTGCTGGAGCGCCACGGTCCGGACCGGCTGATGCTGAACTCCGGCGCGCACTTCGGCTCGTCCGACCCGATGGCCCTGGCCCGCACGGTCCTGCGGCTGCGGCTCGCCGGGGTGGCGCCGCCGGTGGTGGCGCGCCTCGCCCGGGGGAACGCCGCCGCGTTCTTCCGGCTGCCGGCGGGCCCGGTGCCCGGGGCGGCGTCGGCGGCGCTCTCCGGGGCCGGCGAGGGGGCGGGCAGTACCGCGTCGTCACCGCTCCCGCCGCCCGGCGCCGCGCCGCGCTCGCGCAGCGACAGCAGCAGCCGCACCGTGGCGATCCAGGTCAGCGTCGAGCCGAGCATGTGGATGCCGACCAGCAGCGGCGGCTCGTCCAGCGCGTACTGCACGTAGCCGATGCCGCCCTGCGCGAGGAGGACGATCATCAGGTCGCGGGCGCGGGCCCGCGGTCCGGGCGGCGCGTCCACCAGCCGCAGCCCCACCAGTACGGCCAGCGCGCCGATGACGACGATCCAGGCCAGCACCGCGTGGACCCGGGTGACGACCTCCCAGTCGAACGGCATCCGCACGATCTCGCGGCTGTTGTCGCCGGCGTGCTTGCCGGAACCGGTGACGGCGGTGCCGGCGACGATCAGCACGGCGGTCACCACCGTCAGGCCGGCGACGACGCGCTGGACGGGCAGACCCACCAGCGGGCGCGGCGGCCCGTCGCCCTCCTTGGTGCGCAGCCAGGCCACGGTGGTGACGGTGATCAGCGCGGTGGCCAGCAGGAAGTGTCCGGCGACCACCCACGGGTTGAGGCCGGTGAGCACGGTGATCCCGCCGAGCACGGCGTTGCTGAGGACCACCCAGAACTGCGCCCAGCCCAGCCGGGTGAGCGAGCGGCGGCGCGGCGCGGCACATCGGGCGGCGGCGATGAGGAAGCCGACGGCGGCCGACAGGACGTAGGTCAGCATCCGGTTGCCGAACTCGATGACGCCGTGCAGGCCCATCTCGGGCGTGGTGACGTAGGAGTCCTCGGTGCAGCGGGGCCAGGTGTCGCACCCCAGCCCGGAACCGGTGAGGCGGACGGCGCCGCCGGTGACGACGATGACGACGCTCATCACCAGCGCGAGGAGGGCGGCGCGGCGCACGGTCTCCGGCCGCGGCGTCCACCGCGCGTCGAGCCAGGCGAGCGGGGTACGGGGGGCGGAGGGCTTCTTCGGCACGTCCGCCATCGTATGCGCGCCGCTTGTGCATTCATTCACGAGGGGGTCCGCGAGGGGTGTGGCCTGCGTCGCACCCCGTCGCTTCGGGGCGCGACCCGGCAGGGTGCGCGCGCCGGGCTCACTCCCAGCGGAAGAAGCGGGCGGCCGCCGCGGTGGCCGCCACCGCCCAGCCGGTGAGCAGCGCCACCGTCCCCCACGGCAGCGGTGCGCCCTGCTGGAGCACCTCGCGCAGCCCCTCGGAGAGCGCCGCGACCGGCAGCAGCTCCAGGCCGCGTGCGACCGCGTCGGGGAAGTTCTCCAGCGGCACGACCACGCCGCCGCCGAAGATCAGCAGGATGAAGACGAGGTTGGCCGCCGCCAGCGTGGCCTCGGCGCGGAGGGTGCCCGCCATCAGCAGGCCGAGGGCGGAGAGCGCGACGGTGGCCGGGACCAGCAGCACCAGCGCGGCGGCCACCCCGGCCGCGCCCCCCGCCGGCGACCAGCCGAGCGCGAACGCCACGGCGCACAGCAGGACGAGCTGCAGCAGCAGCGTGACTGCCACCGAGCAGCTCTTCGCGGTCAGCAGCGCCCAGCGCGGCAGGGGGGAGGCCCCCAGCCGCTTCAGCACGCCGTAGCGGCGTTCGAAGCCGGTGGAGATGGCCTGGCCGGTGAAGGCGGTGGAGAGCACGGCGAGCGCCAGGATGCCGGGCGCCAGGAAGGCCACCCGGCCGGCGACGGTGTCGCCGCCGTCGCCGGTGTCGATGATGTCGACGGCGCTGAACAGCACCAGCAGCAGGGTGGGGATGACCACGGTGAGCAGCAGCTGCTCGCCGTGGCGCAGCAGCATCCGGGTCTCCAGCGCCGACTGCGCCGCGATCATGCGGGGCAGCGGGGCGGGGCCGGGGCGGGGGGCGAACTCCGCGCCGGGCCCGGCGGCGGGGGCGTTCTCGGCCCCGCGCCCCCGGGGGGCGGCGGGGTCGGTGCGGTGCTCGGAGGCGGTCACGGGCGCAGCTTTCTGCCGGTGAGGTCGAGGAAGACGTCCTCCAGGCTGTGCCGCCTGGTGGTGATCCGGTCGGCCAGGACGTCGTGGGCCGCGCACCAGGCGGTCACGGCGGCGAGCAGGGCGGGCCCGCCGGCGCCGGTGACGCAATAGTGGCCCGCGGGGGACTCCTCGGCGCGGGCGCCGGGCGGCAGCGCCGCGTCCAGCGAGGCGAGGTCCAGCCCGGGCCGGCCCTCGAACCGCAGCACGTCGTCGTGGCCGCCGCAGAGTGCGGCGGGGCTGCCGGCGGCGATGACCCGGCCGACGTCGACGACGGCGACGTGGTCGGCCAGCTCCTCGGCCTCGTCCATGAGGTGGGTGGTCAGCACGACGGCGACGCCCGCGGCGCGCAGTGCGCGGATCAGCTCCCAGGTCGCGTGCCGGGCCTGCGGGTCGAGCCCGGCGGTCGGTTCGTCGAGGAAGACCAGCTCGGGGCGGCCGACCACGGCGAGGGCCAGGGCGAGCCGCTGCTGCTGGCCGCCGGAGAGGCGCCGGTACGGGGTCCTGCCGCAGGAGTGCAGGCCGAGTCGCTCGCCCAGCTCCTCCGGGTCCAGTGGATGCGCGTGGAGCCGGGCGGTGTGCCGGAGCATCTCCATGGCGCGGACCGTTGGGTACACGCCCCCTGACTGGAGCATGACGCCGATCCGGGGGCGCAGCGCCGCGCCGTCGCGCGCCGGGTCCAGTCCCAGCACGCGGACGTCGCCGCCGTCCGCGGTGCGGAACCCCTCGCAGGTCTCGACGGTGGTGGTCTTGCCGGCGCCGTTGGGGCCGAGGACGGCGGTGACGGCGCCGCGTTCCGCGGTGAGGTCCAGGCCGTCGACGGCGGTGGTGTCGCCGTACCGCTTCACCAGGCCGGTGACCGCTACGGCCGGTTCGCTGCGCATGGCGGGGAGTCTACGGTGGCGGGGCGGGGCCGCCCGGGGCCGCCCCCGGTGGCGTACTGTGCCCGGGCGCGGCGTCGCGCCTCCCGCCCGCCGGCACACCGGGGGTCGGCGCGGGCCCCGCGGGTTCCGGTTCCGGGCCGCCACCGATATTCCCGCAAAGCTTAGGTTTACCTAAGTGATGCACGGCATTTCGCAGGCCAAAGCGGGCGGGTTGCCCGAGGATCGAGAATTACGCAACAATGGCGTTGTGAAAAACGTCGGCGAGCGCACGCAGCTCTCGGTGGCCTCTCCGGCCGCCGGGGCCAACGCGCCTGCCGGGGGCGAGGAGCAGCACGGCACGCGTCGCCGCGTCGCCCGCTCCATCCTCGACCACGGGCCCTCCACCGCCGCGGAGCTCGCGGGCCGGCTGGAGCTGACCCAGGCCGCGGTCCGCCGGCATCTCGACGCGCTGGTGGGTGAGGGGATCGTGGAGCCCCGCGACAAGCGGGTCTACGGCTCCCGGGGCCGCGGCCGCCCCGCCAAGGCCTTCGCTCTCACCGACTGCGGACGCGACGCCTTCGACCAGTCCTACGACGAACTGGCCGTGGAGGCGCTGCGCTGGATCGAGCGCGCCGCCGGCGGTGGCGAGGGCGGCGAGGCCGCCGTCATGGCCTTCGCCCGCGCCCGCGCCGAGAAGATCGCCGAGCGGTACGCCGCCACCATGGACGGCCTGCCGCCGGAGGACCGCGCCGCCGCTCTCGCGGAGGCGCTCTCCCGGGACGGCTACGCCGCCACCGCGCGCGACGCGCCCGGCACCGCGGCCGGCGAACAGCTGTGCCAGCACCACTGCCCGGTCGCGCACGCCGCCGAGCGGTTCCCGCAGCTGTGCGAGGCGGAGACCGAAGTCTTCTCCACCCTGCTCGGCACGCACGTGCAGCGCCTGGCGACCCTCGCCCACGGCGACGGCGTGTGCACGACCTTCGTACCCCGTAAGCCCCATGGGACCGAGCCGCCCCGCGCGGCCGGGTCCGCACCATCACGCACCGCCGGGAGGAACCCCGCATGACGCTCCCCACGGAGACCGCCCACCCCGAGCTCGACGGCCTGGGCACCTACGAGTACGGCTGGGCCGATTCGGACGCCGCCGGCGCCGCGGCCAAGCGCGGCCTCTCCGAGGACGTCGTCCGCGACATCTCGGGGAAGAAGTCCGAGCCGGAGTGGATGCTGAAGATGCGCCTGAAGGCGCTGAAGCTGTTCGACAAGAAGCCGATGCCCAACTGGGGCTCGGACCTCTCCGACATCGACTTCCACAACATCAAGTACTTCGTGCGGTCCACCGAGAAGCAGGCCCAGTCCTGGGAGGACCTGCCGGAGGACATCAAGAACACCTACGACCGGCTCGGCATCCCCGAGGCGGAGAAGCAGCGTCTGGTCGCCGGTGTCGCCGCGCAGTACGAGTCCGAGGTCGTCTACCACCAGATCCGCGAGGACCTGGAGGCCCAGGGCGTGCTGTTCCTGGACACCGACACCGCGCTCCGCGAGCACCCGGAGATCTTCCAGGAGTACTTCGGCACCGTCATTCCCTCCGGTGACAACAAGTTCTCCGCGCTGAACACGGCCGTCTGGTCCGGCGGGTCCTTCATCTACGTGCCGAAGGGCGTGCACGTGGACATCCCGCTCCAGGCCTACTTCCGGATCAACACCGAGAACATGGGCCAGTTCGAGCGGACGCTGATCATCGTCGACGAGGACGCCTACGTCCACTACGTCGAGGGCTGCACCGCGCCGATCTACCAGTCGGACTCGCTGCACTCCGCGGTCGTCGAGATCATCGTGAAGAAGGGCGGCCGCTGCCGCTACACGACCATCCAGAACTGGTCGAACAACGTCTACAACCTGGTGACCAAGCGCGCCGTCGCCTACGAGGGCGCCACCATGGAGTGGGTCGACGGCAACATCGGCTCCAAGGTCACCATGAAGTACCCGGCCGTCTACCTGATGGGCGAGCACGCCAAGGGCGAGACGCTGTCCGTCGCCTTCGCCGGCGAGGGCCAGCACCAGGACGCCGGCGCCAAGATGGTCCACATGGCGCCGCGCACCTCCTCCAACATCGTCTCCAAGTCGGTGGCGCGCGGCGGCGGCCGCACCTCCTACCGGGGGCTCATCGAGATCGGTGAGGGCGCGGAGGGCTCCAAGTCCAACGTGCTCTGCGACGCGCTGCTGGTGGACACCATCTCCCGCTCCGACACCTACCCCTACGTCGACGTCCGCGAGGACGACGTGACGATGGGCCACGAGGCGACCGTCTCCAAGGTGAGCGACGACCAGCTCTTCTACCTGATGAGCCGCGGTCTGTCCGAGGACGAGGCGATGGCGATGATCGTGCGCGGCTTCGTCGAGCCCATCGCCAAGGAACTGCCCATGGAGTACGCGCTGGAACTCAACCGGCTCATCGAGCTCCAGATGGAGGGTTCCGTCGGCTGACGGCCCCCTCCGGCACGGGGGCGGCGCCGACCCGCCGCCTCCGTGACCCGCGGCCCCCAGGGACCCGGGAGAAGGCACCTCGGCGCGAGCCGCCGGTCCGGGTGAGAGCCCGCGGCCCGGAGGCGGCCCCGCGCGGGGGAGCGAGAACCGAAGCAGAAAGCGAGCATCACGACAGCCATGGCTGAGGCCCTTGAGAACACGGCGGCGGCCGCCGAGTCCACCGTCGCCACCCGGATGAGCGCGTCGCCGTCCTTCGACGTCGCGGACTTCCCGGTGCCGCACGGCCGCGAGGAGGAGTGGCGCTTCACGCCGCTGGAACGGCTGCGCGGGCTGCACGACGGCTCCGCGGTCGCCGACGGCGCGATCAAGGCACAGGTGGACGCGCCGGAGGGCGTGACCGTCGAGACCGTCGGGCGCGACGACGCCCGCCTCGGCCGCGCCGGCACCCCGGTGGACCGCGTCGCCGCGCAGGCGTACAGCTCCTTCGCCACCGCCACCGTCGTCACCGTCTCCGAGCCGCTGACCGAGCCGGTCCGCGTCTCGCTGCACGGCACCGGCGGCGTCTCCTTCGGCCACACGGTCTTCGAGCTGAAGCCGTTCGCCGAGGCGGTGCTGGTCCTGGACCACACCGGTGACGCCGTGCGCGCCGCCAACGTGGAGTTCGTCGTCGGTGACGGCGCCAAGCTCACCGTGGTCTCCGTGCAGGACTGGGACGACACGGCGGTGCACTGCTCGCAGCACAACGCGCTGCTGGGCCGTGACGCCTCATTCAAGTCCGTGGTCGTCACCTTCGGCGGTGACCTGGTCCGGATTCAGCCGCGCGTGCGGTACACCGGGCCCGGCGGCGAGGCCGAGTTCTACGGCCTCTACTTCACCGACGACGGCCAGCACCACGAGCACCGGCTGCTGGTGGACCACAACACCCCCAACTGCCGCAGCAACGTGGCCTACAAGGGTGCGCTCCAGGGCGCCGGCGCCCGCGCGGTGTGGATCGGCGACGTGTTGATCCGGGCCGCCGCGACGGGCACCGACACCTACGAGCTCAACCGCAACCTGGTCCTCACCGACGGCGCCCGCGTGGACTCGGTCCCCAACCTGGAGATCGAGACCGGCGAGATCGTCGGCGCGGGCCACGCCTCGGCGACCGGCCGCTTCGACGACGAGCAGCTGTTCTACCTGATGGCGCGCGGCATCTCCGCCGAGGAGGCGCGGCGCCTGGTGGTCCGCGGCTTCTTCGGCGAGCTGCTCCAGCAGATCGGCGTCCCGGACGTCGAGGAGCGGCTGACCCTCAAGCTGGAGGCCGAGCTCGCGGAGTCGATCGGATGACCGCGACCGAGTCCTTCGTGCGCGCCTGCGCGCTGGGGGAGCTGGAGGAGGACACCCCGAAGCGGGTGGAGATCACCGGCGTCCCGGTCGCCGTCGTCCGCACCGAGGGCGAGGTGTTCGCGGTCAACGACATCTGCTCGCACGCCAACGTCTCGCTCTCCGAGGGCGAGGTCGAGGACTGCGCGATCGAGTGCTGGCTGCACGGGTCGTCGTTCGACCTGCGCACCGGAAAGCCCTCCGGCCTCCCGGCCACCCGCCCCATCCCCGTGTACCCCGTAAAGATCGAGGGAGACGGCCCCGACGCGGCCGTGCTCGTCTCCGTCACCCAGGAGTCCTGACTTCCCCATGGCTACGCTTGAGATCCACGACCTGCACGTCTCCGTCGAGGGCGAAGGCGGCCCCACCGAGATCCTGCGGGGGGTTGACCTGACCGTGAAGCAGGGTGAGACCCACGCCATCATGGGCCCCAACGGCTCCGGCAAGTCCACCCTCGCCTACTCCCTGGCCGGCCACCCCAAGTACACCGTCACCGGCGGCACCGTCACCCTCGACGGCGAGGACGTCCTGGAGATGTCCGTCGACGAGCGGGCCCGTGCCGGCGTCTTCCTCGCCATGCAGTACCCGGTCGAGGTCCCCGGTGTCTCCGTCTCCAACTTCCTGCGGACCTCCGCCACGGCGATCCGCGGCGAGGCCCCCAAGCTCCGCACCTGGATCAAGGAGGTGAAGGAGACCATGGCCGGCCTGGAGATGGACCCCTCCTTCGCCGAGCGGAACGTGAACGAGGGCTTCTCCGGCGGTGAGAAGAAGCGCCACGAGATCCTCCAGCTGGAGCTGCTCAAGCCGAAGATCGCGATCCTCGACGAGACCGACTCCGGCCTGGACATCGACGCGCTGCGCGTCGTCTCCGAGGGCGTCAACCGCGTCCGCGGCGCGGGTGACACCGGCACCCTGCTGATCACCCACTACACGCGCATCCTGCGCTACATCAACCCCGACCACGTGCACGTCTTCGCCAAGGGCCGCATCGTGGAGTCCGGCGGCGCCGAGCTGGCGGACAAGCTGGAGGCCGAGGGCTACGAGCAGTACGTGAAGGGCGGCGCATCGTCATGACCCATCCCCGCCCTGTGCTCCCGGGCCTCCTGGACACGGAGGCGATCCGCAAGGACTTCCCTGTCCTGGACCGGGAGATCCACGACGGAAAACGGCTGGTGTACCTGGACAACGCGGCGACCTCGCAGAAGCCGCGCCAGGTGATCGACGCGCTCAGCGGGTACTACGAGCGCCACAACGCCAACGTCCACCGCGGCGTGCACGTGCTCGCCGAGGAGGCCACCGCGCTCTACGAGGGCGCGCGCGACAAGGTCGCCGCGTTCGTCAACGCGCCCAGCCGCAACGAGGTGATCTTCACCAAGAACGCCTCGGAGTCGCTGAACCTCGTCGCCAACATGCTCGGGTGGGCCGACGAGCCGTACAAGGTCGACGAGCGCACCGAGATCGTCATCACGGAGATGGAGCACCACTCCAACATCGTCCCGTGGCAGCTGCTGGCGCAGCGCACCGGCGCGAAGCTGAAGTGGTTCGGGCTGACCGACGAGGGCCGGCTCGACCTCTCCGCTATCGACGAGGTGATCACCGAACGCACCAAGATCGTGTCGTTCACGCTGGTCTCCAACATCCTGGGCACCCACAACCCGGTCGAGGCCATCGTGCGCCGCGCCCAGGAGGTCGGCGCCCTGGTCTGCATCGACGCCTCGCAGGCGGCGCCGCACATGACGCTCGACGTCCAGGCCCTCCAGGCCGACTTCGTGGCCTTCACCGGCCACAAGATGTGCGGCCCGACCGGCATCGGCGTGCTGTGGGGCCGGCAGGAGCTGCTGGAGGACCTGCCGCCGTTCCTCGGCGGCGGCGAGATGATCGAGACCGTCTCGATGCACTCCTCCACCTACGCGCCCGCGCCGCACAAGTTCGAGGCCGGCACCCCGCCGGTCGCGCAGGCGGTGGGGCTGGGTGCCGCGGTGGACTACCTCTCCGCCATCGGCATGGACGCCATCGCCGCGCACGAGCACGCCATCACCGGCTACGCGCTGGAGCGGCTGTCGGCCATCCCCGGGTTGCGGTTCATCGGCCCGGAGAGCGTCGAGGACCGCGGTGCGGCGATCTCGTTCGCGCTGGGGGACATCCACCCGCACGACGTCGGGCAGGTGCTGGACGAGCTGGGCATCGCCGTCCGGGTGGGTCACCACTGCGCCCGCCCGGTCTGCCTGCGGTACGGAATTCCGGCGACGACGCGTGCGTCGTTCTATCTGTACTCCACCCCGGCCGAGGTCGACGCCCTCGCCGACGGGCTGGAACACGTTCGGAACTTCTTCGGGTGAGGACACAGGTAGCGACGTGAAGCTGGACTCCATGTACCAGGACGTGATCCTGGACCACTACAAGCACCCCCACGGGCGTGGCCTGCGCGACGGCGACGCCGAGGTGCACCATGTGAACCCCACCTGCGGTGACGAGATCACCCTGCGGGTGCGGCTCGACGGCGACACCGTCGCCGACGTCAGCTACGACGGGCAGGGCTGCTCCATCAGCCAGGCCAGTGCGTCGGTGCTGAACGAGCTGCTCGTCGGCAAGGACATCGCCGAGGCGCGCCGCGTGCAGGAGGCGTTCCTGGAGCTGATGCAGTCCAAGGGGCAGCTCACCCCGGACGACGCCATGGAGGAGCTGCTGGAGGACGCGGTGGCGTTCGCCGGCGTCTCCAAGTACCCCGCCCGAGTGAAATGCGCCCTGCTGAGCTGGATGGCCTGGAAGGACGCCACCGGCCAGGCACTTGAGGAGAAGACCGCATGACCGACATCACTGCCAAGCCCGCCTCCGAGGAGGAGGTCCGCGAAGCGCTGTACGACGTCGTCGACCCCGAGCTGGGCATCGACGTGGTCAACCTCGGTTTGATCTACGGCGTGCACGTGGACGACGACAACACCGCGACGCTCGACATGACGCTGACCTCGGCGGCCTGCCCGCTGACCGACGTCATCGAGGACCAGGCGAAGTCCGCGACCGAGGGCATCGTCAAGGAGCTCAAGATCAACTGGGTCTGGATGCCGCCGTGGGGCCCGGACAAGATCACCGACGAGGGCCGTGAGCAGCTGCGCGCCCTCGGCTTCAACGTCTGACGGCTCCGCGCCGGTCGTTCCGCCCGCCGCACCCGCGCCCCCACCGGGCCGGGTACGGCGGGCGGACGCGTTCCGGCGGCCGGTTTCCGGTGGCCGGTGGTGCCGGATGGTTCTCGGGTGCCCGGCGTCGACCCGCACCTCGGGCCCCGGCTCGCGGGTGCGGAAACCGGTGGCCGAGGAGCGGCGCGGCGGGTACGGTCGCCCGGTCGTACCGGCGTGCCGACCGGCGCGTACCCACGGGCCGTTCCCGGCCCCGACAGAGAGCAGGTGGCGTCCATGGCGTGTCGGATCAGTGAAGTGGTGCTCGGCTGCCGGGACCCGGAGGCCCTCGCCGTTTTCTGGTGCGACGTCCTCGACTTCGTCGTCCTCGACCGCGAGGAGGGCTGCGTCGAGATCGGGCCGCGCGAGGGGTTCGGCGGACCGCAGCCGACCATCATCCTCAGCTACCGGGACGAGCCGGAACCGGGGAAGGCCCGGCTCCACATCGACGTGAACGCCACCGACCGCGACCAGGACGCCGAGCTGGAGCGGCTGCTCGCGCTCGGCGCCCGCCCTGCCGACGTCGGTCAGCGGGGAGACGAGGGGTGGCACGTGCTGGCCGACCCCGAGGGCAACGAGTTCTGCCTGCTCAAGGCCCGTCTCGCCCCGCTCTGATACACGATCCCGCCACCCGGGTGCGTCCCGCCGCCACGGCCGGGGCGCACCCGCGGTGCGTCAGGGCCAGAGCTGCTGCCGGTGCCAGCTCCCGCCCTCGGCGCGGTACCGGAGCCGGGTGTGCCGCCGGTCGCGGTCGCCCTGCCAGAACTCGACCGCCGACGGCTGCACCGCGTAGAGCGTCCACCCCGGTGCGACCAGCCCCGGCTCGCGATCGACGCGCGCCCGGGAGGCGGCGACGGCTGCTTCCCGTTCCGCCGCGTCGGCCAGCGGCTGCGACTGGCGGCCGAGCAGCGCCTCGGCGCGCGCGCCGGCGCCGCGCGCCAGGAAGTCGGCGGCGGACCGCTCCGGTTCGGCGGTACGCACCGGTCCCCGCACCCGGACCTGCCGGCCGAGCAGGGGCCAGTGGAAGGTCAGCGCCGCGAACGGCCGGGCGGCGAGATCGCGGCCCTTGGCGCTGCCGGCGTCGGAGGCGAACCACCAGCCGTCGGCGCCGACATCCTTGAGGATCAGCACCCGCGCGTCGGGGCCGCCGTCACCGGCGGTCGTCGACAGCGTCATGGCGTGCGGCTCGGGCACCCCGGCGCGCAGCGCCTCGCCCAGCCACTCGGTGAACAGCGCCACCGGTTCCGCCGGTGCCGCCGCCGGGTCGAACCCCGGCAGCTCGCCCGCGAACACCTCGATGCCGCGCAGCAGTCGGCGGATCTCCGCGCCCATGACGCCCCCACTCCTCCTCGCCGGTGTGCCCCTGCCGGCTCCGCGGCGGGGCACGTCGTCGAGCCCGAACCTACCTCCGGACCGGCCACCAGCGCCGCGCGACGCGATCCCCGACCACGGGCCGCCCGCCTCAACCGGCCGGGACCGCACCGCCGTCCACCCACCGCGGGTCGGCGAGCAGCGCCTGCACCTCGTTGACCAGCCGCGCCGTGTGGAAGCCGTCGGCCGCCGCGTGGTGGACCTGCACCGCGAGCGGCAGCAGCGTGCGGCCGTCCCGCTCCGCGTAGCGCCCCAGGGTGAAGATCGGCGCCAGATGGTCGAAGCCGTCCCGGACATTGAGGTTGAACCCGGTGAACGACGTCCACGGCAGGCTCGACACGTCGAAGGTGTCGGGCGGCGGCGGGCCCTGCGGGAAGAACTCGGTGGCGCCGGCGTGCTCCGTGAGCAGCGCCGACGCCCGCTCGTGGAAGGCGCCGAACTCCGCGTCGTAGCGGGCCCACACGCAGGCGAACGTCTCCCGCGCCGGGTTGAACACGGTGAACGCCGGGTGGACCACCGGCCGGACGGCGGGCGCGCCCTCGGCCGTCAGGCACATGCGGAACTCCTCGTGCCGGTTGACCACCGTCGCCAGCGCCCACACCTGCGCGACGTACGTCCTGCGCGCCGAACGGCGCAGCGCGGCGGCGAACGCACCGGCGTCCAGCTCCACCGTCATCGAGTAGGTGCAGGGCACGGCCGTGCGGTAGTGCTCGAAGTGCTGCCGACGCGGCCAGTCGGCCAGGTCGATCGGGGTCGGTGCGTCCATCCCGCCATGATCCCAGCCCGCGACCCGGTGCCCGGCCGGGGCGGCCCGGGAGCGCCGCGCGCACGTCCCCCGCCGCGCAACGTCCGCTTCATGCTCGTTGTGCCGCGGCGTTCACCCCCAGTACACCCCGCGCACCGCAGACGGTCACGGCGGCTGCCTAGCGTGCCCGTGCCGACGCCGGTCCGTGGCGTTTCGGGGAGGAGAGCACGGGTGCAGCTGAGAATCGGAAAACCGGCGCGACGCCAGAGCGCGGCCCAGGGGGAGAGGCCGCCCGCCGACGACGTGACGCCGGAGCTGGCGCGCCGGGTCCGCGACTGCGCGATCGCCGGCGGCCAGCAGAGCGGCAACCCCGACCCGGAACGGGTCCGGTTCGCCGAGGCGGTGCGGGTGCTGCTCACCGCCTACGCCGAGGCCGCCGCCACCCCGGGGAAGGCCGCGACGCTGCTCGGTGGCGGCAACCGCTGGGCCGGCGACCACCCCGAGGTCTTCGAGGCGCTGCTCCAGGCCGGCCGGGCCGCCGCCGCGGTCGGCACCGAGGACCTGCTGCGCCTCGCGCTGCGCGTCACCGACACCCTGCTGGAGGTCCGCGCCGGCTCCCGCGCCGCCTGGCGGCTGCGCGCCCGCGTGCTGGAGGGGCTGGGCGACGACGCCCGCGCGGTCGAGGCGCACGAGCGCTACCTGGCGCTGTGCGCCACCGACGACCACGGCACCGGAGCCCGCATCGACGCGCTGCGCGCCGGCCGGGACCGCCTCGTCGAGGCGCTGGCCCTGCTGCGCCGCCGCTACCCGCGCGCCGCCGCCCTGGAGACCGACGGCGACCGCACCGACCTGTGGTCCGACGCCCTGACCCGCCGCGACGCCGGAGACGCCACCGGCGCCGCCGAGCGGATGACGGCGGCGCTCGGCCTCATGGTCGCCGACAAGCGCCCGTACGGGGAGCTGGGCGACGCGCTCACCGCGATCGTCGACCTTCTCACCGAGTTCCCGCCCGACGGGGGCGAGCCGCCCGCCGACCTGCTGACCGCGTGGGCCGAGCACCGCCGGCTCTCCGAGCGGGAGGCCGCGGCCGACCCGCTGCTGGGCGGCGCCCGGGTCATCGGCCTCAGCGACCTCCGGAACCAGCTCGCCGGGCGCTCGGTCTGCCTGGTCGCCAACTCGCGGCGCGTCGCGGACGGCCGGTACGGCACCCGCATCGACGACTACGACGTGGTGGTGCGGTTCAACTCGTTCACCATCGACGCGCCGGCCACCGGCACCCGCACCGACATCCACGCCACCATCCACAAGCACAACTTCAACTGGGACGTGCCCGTCACCACCCGGCTCGTCTTCGGCGGCCGCCAGGCGGCGTGGCAGCACAGCCTGCGCCGCCGCCTGGTCCCCGGCGCGCAGCGCAACGTCGGTGACCGCACGCTGCGGTGGCCCGTGCGGGACATCGGCCGCCTCACCGAGGAGGAGTGGCCCACCATCCCGACCAGCGGCTTCAACATGCTGTGGCTGCTGGACTTCCTCGACGTCAACACCCGCATCGACCTGATCGGGTTCGACTTCTACGCCTCCGGCGCCTACCGCCTCCCCGGCGCGATGAAGCTGCCCATCACCTCCGTCCACGGCTACCAGCGCGAACGCGACTGGGTGATGGCCCGCGCCCGCCACACCGACGAGATGAGGACCTCCCTCCGATGAGCACCGCCAGCCCGCTCACCGCGACGCCGCGCCCCGGCACCGCGGGCCCCGGCACCGCGGGCGCCGGCCACGCCCCGGCGGGGAGCCAGCCCCTCAAGCGCCGCATCGCGTTCGCCTCCTACGTGGACGAGAACTACCTGCCCGGCTTCCTCACGCTGCTGCGCTCCCTCGCGCTGACCAACCCCACGCTCTGCGAGGACTTCCTCGTCCTCCACGACGACCTGAAGCCCGAGTCGATCGCCCGCATCCGCGCCCTGCACCCCCGGGTGCGGCTGCGCGC
Source organism: Streptomyces lonarensis (assembly GCF_012033735.1). Classification (GTDB taxonomy): domain Bacteria; phylum Actinomycetota; class Actinomycetes; order Streptomycetales; family Streptomycetaceae; genus Streptomyces; species Streptomyces lonarensis. The sequence continues at coordinate 27,487 of NZ_JAAVJD010000046.1, forward strand.
GGTCCGCACCGAGCACTACGCCGACTTCGTCAAGGGCGACCAGACCAACTACCTGGTCCGCAAGGCGTACTTCATCCTCGACGTCTTCACCGTCCGCGACTACGACACGATCATCACCCTCGACACCGACATGGTGGTCCTGGACCGGATCGACGACCTGCTGCGGATGCGCGACGGCCTGGGCGCCGTCGCCCAGTTCTTCCACGGCGAGGACAAGCTCAACAGCGGGCTCCTCGTCATCCAGAAGGAGTTCCTCACCGACGAGTTCTGCGCCCGCGTGGACGAGATCGGCCTCGCCGGCAGCTACGAACTCGACAAGCACGACCAGGGCATCCTCAACGCCCTCCTCGCCGGGGACTTCGTCCGGGTCGACGCCCGGTACAACTACGTCAAGCGGCGGCTCGCGGGCAACAAGCCCGTCCCCGAGGACGTCGCCGTCCTCCACTACACCGGCCGCCACAAGCCCTGGCAGGGCGGCGAGACCGGCTACGCCCCCGCCGAGGAGGCGTGGCACCGCTACGACCTCGACGACGCCGCGCTGCGCGCCGAGTTCTTCGCACTCCCCGGCCGCAAACACCCCGAACTGGTCCGGCACTTCGGCCGCCGGGCCCACCGCGCGGGCAGCGGCCTCGACATCGCCGTGCAACTCGCCGAAGCGCTCATGGAGCTCGGCGACTACCGCGAGGCCGCCGAGGTCCTCGGCTGCCACCGGATACCCGCGCGCGACGCCCGCGCCCACGCCCTCCACGGCAACGCGCTGATGGCCTGCGCCCGGTACGAGGAGGCCCGCACCCACCTGCTGCTGGCCACCGCCCACCCGCCGACCGCGCCCCGCGCCCACGCCCGCCTCGCGCAACTGGCCTGGGTCCTCCACGACGACGCCACCGCCGCCTCGCACGCGCTGTCCGGCCTCTCCGCCGACCCCACGGACCGGATGTGCGGCATCCTCCACCGCCGCACCGCGCCGGTCTCCGGCGGCGGACGGCCCGCCGACGCGCCGCCCGCCGGCCTCAACGGCGCCTCCGACCAGGGCGGCGACCGCGCCGGCCGCCTCGCTCACGTCGCGTTCTACATGGACGGCCAGGGCAACGCCGGCGACAAGGTCCTCCCCGAGGCGGTCCGCCGCTGCTTCTCCGACGACACCGGCCCCGGCGCCTGGCAGAGCGAGCACGTCCACCGCTTCGTGGACGACGCCGCACTGGAGCGCATCAACCGCCAGCGCGGCCTGGTCATCGGCGGCGGCGGGCTGTTCATCCCCGACACCTCCCCGAACGGCAACAGCGCCTGGCAGTGGAACGTCACCGACGAGGCGATGCGCCGCATCGAGGTGCCCATCGCCGTCTTCGCCGTCGGCTACAACACCTTCGAGGGCCAGGGCTACGCCCGCGAGCGGTTCACCGAGAGTCTGCGGACCCTGGTCGAGCGCGCCGCGTTCTTCGGACTGCGCAACCACGGCTCGGTGGAACGCGTCCGCGACCTGCTACCCCGCGAACTGGCCGACACCGTCGTCCACCAGCCCTGCCCGACCACCGTCGCCCGGCAGCTGATCCCCGGCTGGCGCGACCCGGCGGAGCGCGACGACACGGTGCTGCTCAACATCGCCTACGACCGGGCCGGGCTGCGCTTCGGCCACGACTACGGCCACGTCCTCGCCGAACTCGCCGCAGCGATCCGGCGGATCGGCGAGCACACCGAGGTGCGGTACGCCTCGCACGCGGTCACCGACGACACCTTCGTCACCGACCTGCGCCGCGAGCACGGCATCAGCCTGCCGGTGCTGCCGATGTACGACTGGTCGACCGAGCGCATCCTCGCCGAGTACGCCCGCACCAAGCTCGTCATCGGCGCGCGCGGCCACGCCGGGATGGTGCCGTTCGGCGCCGGGACCCCGATCCTGTCGCTGATCTCCCACCCCAAGCTGGGGTACTTCCTGCGGGACATCGACCGGCCGGAGTGGGGCGTCTCCGTCCACGAGCGCCACCTGGCGGAGCTGCTCACCGAGCGGGCCCTCGGCCTCCTGGACCGGCACGAGGCGACCGTCGCGGACGTCCACGACCGGCAGTTGCTGCTGTGGAAGATCACCCAGGAGAACATGGGCCGCATCCGTCCGCTGCTGGGCGACCCGGCCTGACCGTCGGCCCGCCGGAGCGGCACCGTCCCCGGGGAGCTGGTCACCCCGGGGACGGC
>NZ_JAAVJD010000470.1 GCF_012033735.1 Streptomyces lonarensis
CCTCCGAGCCCGGGCGGGCGCGCGCCGGCCGTGCCGCGCGCGCGGAGCGAGGTCCGACGCGCCCGCGTGCAAGGGGCCGGGAGGGGCGGCCGGAGGGCCGAACGTCACCCCGGGCGCGCGCCGCTCCGTACCGCCCGATAGTTTGGGCACGTGGTCAACATGAACAAGAAGCGCACCGTCCGCGCCGGCGCCGTCACCCTCGGCACGCTGATGATGCTGATGGCGACATCTCCGGCCGCCCACGCCCTGGTCCGCGACGACGGCGACGACCCGGGCACCGGCCTGAGCGTCTTCGAGACCCTCGCGTACTTCGTCATCGCGCCGATCGCCCTGTTCGCGGTCATCGCCGCGCTGGTGATCGTCACGGACAAGTCGCGCAAGCAGGGTTCCTGACCCCGCTCGTCCGGCCCCTGCTCCCGGGCTTCCGAGCCCCGGGCCCCTGACCCCGAGCGCCTGACACCGGCGCGGCGGGCAGTGCGGGCGCGGCCCGCGGCCGTGCCCGTCGCGGTCGCGGCCCGGCACGGCCGGTGAGACCCGGCCCGACTGCCCCGGCCCCTCGCTGCCCGTGGCCCGCCCGGCCCGTGCGGACCGTACGGTCAGCGGGTGCCCGCGGGCGGTTCGAGGGTGGCGCACAGCAGGGTGTCGCCGCCCCCGACGATCCAGTACCAGTGGGGCCGCCGGTCGCCCGCGTCCAGGGCGCAGTCCACGGGGCCCTCGGCCGCCGGGGCCGGGCGCACGTCGGTGATGACCAGTGTCGCCGTCCACGGCTCCGACAGCCCGGACTCCCCGCAGGTGTGGCCGGTGCGCAGGTCCGCGTCGCGGACCGCGTGGCCGTCGCCGTCGGCGACGACCTCGGCGGCGAAGCACTCCCCGGCCCGGAACTCCCGCCGTAGACAGAGTGCGACCGTGCCGCCGTCCGCGCCCCGGTGGACCCAGTCGGTCAGTCCGGGGCCCCGTGGGCACTCCCGGTGGCCGGAGCCGGCGGCTGTGGGGGGCGTCTCGATCACGTCGTCCACCCGCAGGAAGGCGGCCGGGTCGCCGCAGGGCACGCGACGCGGTTCCGGTGCGGCCTGCCCGGCGCGGCTGCGCAGCAGGCAGTCGCCGGCCAGCAGCGAGCGGTACCGTTCGGCCGTCCCGTCCGGCGCGGCTCCTGCCCCGCCGGCGCCGGCGGGCCGCTCCTTCGCCGGCCCCACC
>NZ_JAAVJD010000471.1 GCF_012033735.1 Streptomyces lonarensis
ACCGGCGCGGTCACCTCGGGCCGGCCCGCCTTCACGTCCGCGACGAACCGGGTCAGCGCGCGGCCGCCAGGTCGGCCGCCGCCGTCGTGTCGGCGGCGCGGACCACGATCTGACGGGCCGAGGTGTCCAGCTCGGTCCAGTAGTCGCGGTGCGAAGCGCCGGTGGCCGGGACCAGGCCGTCGAAGCAGTCCAGCGGCGCCTCGGGCAGCCCTGGGGCCACCTCACCGGCATACCAGTCGGAGTGAGCGTGCGGCGGCAGCTCGTCCACGGCCAGGAAGTCGGCGGGGGACGGTGCGGTTGCGGACGGCGGCTGCTGTCCGGCCTGTGCCTGGAGCGTCGTACCGACCGTCAGCGCGCCGATCGCCGCGGCGGTCCCGAGCCCCGCCGTCCAGCGGGCAGTGGTGCGTCGCATGACTCCTCCTCGGAGTGGTGTCCACCCTCGCCGGGGCGCTCCCGGCGAGGTGTCGTCACCACCGTGCCCCGGGGGTGGGACGGGGGCAACGGAACGTGGCGGGGACGGGATGCGGGAATGTTCGCGCTGCCGCTGAGCTGCAATGACGGGTCCTGCCTGGAACGCCGGGTGGAACGCGCCGCCGGTCCGGAGAGGTGGGCGCGGTGCTGCGCCGCCGCCCGGTGGGCGGCGCCGGGGTGTGCCGGGCCTAGGGTCGTCCCCGATGGTGTCGGCGTCGGGGACGCCGTCGGTGCGGGCATCGGTGTCGGTACGGGTATCGGAGCGGCACGCGTGTGGCGCTGGGCAGGGCGGCGCGGTTCGCACCTGTCCGCAGTCGCTTCGCCCGGCAGTGCGACAGCGGGGCTGGCCAGCCTCGCCGCCGCGTATCCGGCCGGGCCGGCCGCACAGCAGTTGAGGGGAGAGGGGTCGGGGTGGGGCAGCAGGACGCCGCCGCGGAGTTCGCGCGTCGGGTACGGGAGTTGAAGGAGCGTTCCGGGCTCAGCTACGGAACGCTGGCGCGCCGACTGCACATGAGTGCCTCCACCCTCCACCGGTACGGCTCCGGCGCGGCCGTACCCCTTGACTACGCCCCGGTGGAACGGATCGCGCGCGCCTGCGGGGCGGACCGCGCCGAACTGGTCGCTCTCCACCGGGCGTGGGTGCTCGCCGACGCCGCCCGCCCGCCCCGCGGGCGTGACGCCGCAACCCGGGGCGCGACGACCGGTGCGGCGGCCGCGCCC
>NZ_JAAVJD010000472.1 GCF_012033735.1 Streptomyces lonarensis
CGGGGTTGTTGCGTGCGAGGCGTCGTGCGGCTTTGGCGAGGATGTTGATGTAGACGGGGGCTTCGAAGTCGACGTAGAAGGGGCGGGGTTCGGTGGGGGAGACGATGAAGGCGTAGCGGGGGAGGTCGTGTCGGGTGCGCCAGTTGCGGGCGCGTATCCAGCGGCGGGCTTCGTTCTTCTCGTCGGCGAAGTCGAGGTCGTCGCCGGTGAAGCGCCAGGACTCGCGCTGGACGGTCATGCGGTCGATCGTCACCCGCGGCACGTGGTCCGCGTCGGGGAAGAGGCGGAACAGGTCCATGGCGAGGGTCGTCAGCACATGGCCGAAGACGTCGAGGACGTCGAACTCCGCCCCGTCGGGCAGCACCGTGAGCAGCCGGCCGCCACGCCGCACCACCGAGGCGTCGGCGCTGAGGACCGTCCGCGGCCGGTAGGGGTCGGCCGTCTGGTCGCGCAGCGCCACCAAGTAGTCCTCGGGCCGCACCAGCACGTTCTGCACCCGCACCGAGAGCCGGGAGGAGTGCTCCTTGGGCAGCATCGGCAGCAGCCTGGGGGCAGGGTGGTCCTTGTCGGTCAGGGCGAACAGCTCGGCGGGGTCCGGATGCTGGCTGACGAAGAGTGAGGCCGCCATCGTGTTGGTCGCCAGGTGCATCTCGCCGAGGACGAGGGAGAAGTCGCCGCGGGCCACGGCGTCGGTGCTGTCGGCGACGACCAGGACGTCCGGGCTGACGTACCGCGCCGCCGTCCAACCGGGGGCTGCCGCGGGGAACTCGGCCGCGACACCCGCGGCCAGGCCGCTCCCGTCGATCCGGACCCGCCGGGCCCCGGTCGGGAGCGGCAGCAGGCGCGCCCACCGCCGGCGGAACTCCGCCGCGACCTCGTCGGCCGCGCTCCGCGCGCCGCCGTGCAGCACCGGCATGCACGCCAGCCAGAACGCTCCGAGGTCGACCTCGCCGTCGACCGAGGCCGCGAGCTGGTCGAAGACCTTGTCCGCCTCCCGCCGCACGACCGTCGCCAACTCGGCCATCAGCCAGGCCGCGCTGTCCAGGAGCGGGCCGAGGGGGGCCATCGCGTCGAGGATGGTGTGGCCGATGGTGGCGGTGGTGGAGCGGCGGGTGTCGGTGTAGAGGAGGGAGCGGTTGGGTGCGGTGCGGGTGCTTTTGTTGCGTTGGGATGCGGTGTGGGTGATGTC
>NZ_JAAVJD010000473.1 GCF_012033735.1 Streptomyces lonarensis
GGTCCGGCGCGGTGACCGGGCCGAACCGCCGCCCGCCGCCGAGCTGCGGACGGCGTGCGCGACCGGCGCCGGCTCCGAGGCGTTCGCCCAGGTCCGGTTCGACGACGACGGGCTGGTCGCCGCCGCGTTGCGCGCCGACACGGCCGTCACCAGCGCCGACCCGGCGCACGATCCGCGCGCCGGGGGCGGGGCCGACTCCTGGTCCGGCCTCGGCCCCGCGGTCGCCGTGCCGATGGGGGCCGGCGACGGGGTCCGCGGCGTGCTACTGCTGGCCCGCGCCGTGGGGCGCGCGCCGTTCACCGAGGCGGAGACGCGGCCGCTGCGCGGGTTCGCGGGGCAGGCGGCGCTCGCCCTGGAGCTCGCCGACCGCCGTCGCGACGCCGAGCAGCTCGCCCTGTTCGCGGACCGCGACCGGATCGCCCGGGACCTGCACGACCTCGCCATCCAGCGGCTTTTCGCCACCGGGATGACGTTGCAGAGCGCCCAGCGGTTCGTGGAGCATCCCGGTGCGGCGGAGCGGCTGGAGCGCGCGGTCGACGACCTCGACGACACCATCAAGATCATCCGATCGACCATATTCGGGCTCCGCACGCGGCCGGGGGAGCGGGGCGCGACGCTTCGCGGCCGGGTCACCGAGGCGACCGAGGCCGCCGTCGCCACCCTCGGCTTCCGACCCGCCCTGGTGACGGAGGGGCCGGTGGACACCGCCGTGCCGCCGCCGGTTGCGGACGCGGTCACCGCGGTGCTGGTGGAGGCGCTGAGCAACGTCGCCCGCCACGCCGGCGCCTCGGCCGCCGAGGTCCGACTGACGGTGGCGGGTGATCGGCTGACCCTGGTCGTCGCCGACGACGGCGTCGGCATGCCGCGGCGGGGCCGCCGCAGCGGCCTGCGGAACCTGGAGGACCGGGCGCACGCCTTCGACGGCACGCTCACCGTGACGCCGGGCCCGGAGGGTGGGACGGTCGTCACCTGGCTGGTCCCCCTCACCGACGCACCGCTGGACGCGGAGGGGCCCGCCGGGCGGCCCTGACCCGCCACCGCCAGTCGGACCTCGGCGGCCGAGGCGCCGGCGTGGCGGGCGACGTTGCTCAGCGCCTCCACCAGCACCGCGGTGACCGCGTCCGCAACCGGCGGCGGCAC
>NZ_JAAVJD010000474.1 GCF_012033735.1 Streptomyces lonarensis
GGCCCGGCCACACGGCCGGGCCGTCGCCCGTGGCGGCTCCGGAGGGGCGCGCCGGTCACCATCCGGCACCAGCTGCCCACCGGACGGGTCCGCCGCCTTCCGGCAACGTAAACTTGCGGGTGACTGTTCGGCCCCACGTGCGCCGACCGCGCCCGCACCCCCGGCGCCCCGCGCCCCCGCTGCGCGGCAGCGGACCGGGGTCTCTGGACCAAGAAGAGGACTCATGGCGAGGAAGAAGAAGAAAGCCGACCCCGAGAACCCGGGCAGACTGCGGCAGATCGGTCTCACCTACAAGATGACCCGGCGGTCGGACCGCTGGATCGGGTGGGTCATCGGCGGTGTGTTCCTCGGGACGTTCGGTGTCGTCCTCGCCATCGGCTTCCTGATCGGGCACCCGATCTACCTGGGCATCCTGGGCTTCCTGGTGGCGCTGCTCGCCACCGCGATCGTGTTCGGCCGCCGCGCGGAGCGCGCCGCCTACGGGCAGATGGAGGGCCAGCCGGGCGCCGCCGCGGCCGTGCTGGAGAACATCAAGCGCGGGTTCGTCATCACCCCGGCCGTCGCCATCAACCGCAGCCAGGACGTGGTGCACCGCGCCGTCGGCAAGTGCGGCATCGTCCTCGTCGCCGAGGGCAACCCGAACCGGGTGAAGGGCCTGCTCGCCGCCGAGAAGCGGAAGATGGCGCGCGTCGTCACCGACGTGCCCGTCCACGACATCATGGTCGGCCGCGAGGAGGGCCAGGTCCCGCTCGGCAAGCTCCGCAGCAAGCTGATGAAGCTGCCGCGCGTGCTGCCCGGTGCCCGGATCACCGAGATCAACGACCGGCTGCGCGCCATGGGCGACCTGATGAAGAACATGCCGGTGCCGAAGGGCCCGATGCCGAAGGGCATGCGGATGCCGAAGGGGCAGATGCCCAAGGGCCGCTGAGGCCGAACGGTCCGGCCGCGACACGCGGTGGAGGGGCCGGTGGTGACCCGTACGGGACGCCGCCGGCCCCTCCGGCGTTGTCGCCCCACCGCGCCCGACCGCCCTGACGTGGGCCGCGCGCCACGGGCGTTCCGGGGACGGGCCCTCCGGTGCCGCGGGGCCGGGCCCGCCGGTGCCACGGGGCCGGCGCCGGAG
>NZ_JAAVJD010000475.1 GCF_012033735.1 Streptomyces lonarensis
CCCGGGAGGGCGAGACCAGCGCGTCGCACGCCGCGAGCAGCGCGGGCACCTCCTCGGCGGACCGGTCGCCCAGCAGCCGAGCACGGCCGGCGCGCGGGTCCGGCGTCCGGTGCACGACGAGGCCGCCGCCGACGTGCGCAGCGCACGGGAAGGCGTGCCCACGCCCCCCTCGGCGCCGCTCGCGCCGCCCGTCACCGGCTCGGCGCCGCCGCTGGCGCTCCCGCAGGTGTCCGGCTCCGCGCCCGCCGGGGCGCGTGCGCTGCGGCGTCGGCACACCACCGGCCCGGCGGACGCCGCGGCACCGGACCGCCGTGCGTTGAACATCGCGGCCCGGTCGGCCGACGGCCTGCCCGTGGTCCCGCGGCCGGGCTCCCCGGCGGCCGCGGCACGGGAGGCGGCTGCGAGCCGTCCGGTTCTGGTCTGGTCGCCGCTCCGGCTGCCCGGCACGGTCTCGCTGATCGTGCCCGTACCCGCCGCGGCGCTGGCCTCGCGGCCGTCCACCGTCCGCGCCGTCCCCATCGCGCGGACGGCCGGTGGCGGCGACTCGTCCACCGACCCGGGCCGCGCCGGAGCCGCGTTCGATGCGGACGCGGCTGCCGGTCTGGTCACCGTGGCTCCGGCCCGTGGACGTCACGCGGCCCCGGGACGGCCCCGGACGCTCGGTCTGACCCGACCGACGGCTGCCGCCTGGCGGGCGATGCGCGGCATCCTCACCCGGCGTGGACGCGGCGGTGAGGAAGCTCCCGGCGCCGCCGGGCACGCGGCCGGTTCGGCCGCCCTCGTCCCAGCAGTGCCGGCCCCCGCGCCGGCCCCGGTTGCGGCGCACGGCGCGGACGCCGTGACGGCGCACCGCGCCACTGACGGGCCGACGGCGCACACCGCGCCGGCCGTTCCGCGCCCCCTCCCGGGGGAGACGGGGCAACACCCCGCCGGAGCGTCCGCGCAGGAGGCGGCGCCGGTGGGCCCGGCGGCCGAGCGCGGCGCCGTCCCGGCGGTGATCGCGTCCCGCGACGGTGCCACGGGGCGCGGCGACGGCTCCGACCGCGTCACCGACGCGTCGGTCCGGGCGGTGCGGGCGGACGCCCGGCGCCGCCTCGGCCGTCTCGCGCCGCGGGGG
>NZ_JAAVJD010000476.1 GCF_012033735.1 Streptomyces lonarensis
CGTCGAGGATGGTGTGGCCGATGGTGGCGGTGGTGGAGCGGCGGGTGTCGGTGTAGAGGAGGGAGCGGTTGGGTGCGGTGCGGGTGCTTTTGTTGCGTTGGGATGCGGTGTGGGTGATGTCGGTGAAGTGGGTTTCGAGGGTGTGGAGGGCTTGGGTGAGGTGGTGGGGGTTGCGGTCGGCGTTGTGGACGGTGGTGCGTTGGGTTTCGAGGGTGTTGAGGTGGGTGAGGGCGTGGTTGCGGAGGTGGGGGTCGTTGATGCGGTTGAGGATGGTGCGGAGTTGTTGTTCGGGGTGGGGTCCGGAGGGGATGTCGAGGCGCCAGGTGATCCAGCGGTGTCGGGCGAGTTCGGTGAGGTGTTGGCGGGTGTGGTCGAGGGTGGTGTGGGTGGTTTCGGCGAGTTGGTGGGGGGTGGTGGTGCCGTTGATGTGGGTGAGGAGGGGGGTGAGGTGGGGTGGGACGGTTCTGGGGGGTCGTCCGGGGATGGTGACGGTGGTGTGGTCGTGGTGGTGGGTGATGCGGGCGAAGGGGGTGCGGCGTGGGGGGATCCAGTCCATGAGGCCGGGGTGGGTGGTGAGGGTTTTGGCGAGGGCGTCGATGGACCAGCTGGAGAAGAAGGTGGTGGTGTTGTCGGTGAGGCCGGTTCCGTGGTGGGTGTGGATGCCGGTGGTGGTGGGGTTGATGGTGCCCCAGCCGACGGGGCCGAAGAAGCCGATGGTGTCGTTCTTGACGCAGAAGCGTTGGCGGTAGTGGGCGACGAGTTCTTCGCGTTGGCGGGGCATGGAGGAGCGGTTGGTGGGGGTGGGGGTGCGGTCGAGGAAGGGGCGGATGCCGGTGCGGAGGACGGTGCGGTTCTGCCAGGCGAGGGCGGTGGTGAAGTCGTCGGTGGCGGCGAAGGCCTGGAGTTTGCGGGCGGTCTGCGCGGCGGTGTCGGCGAAGGTGGTTTCGAAGGTGTCCCAGTCGGGGCCGGTCAGCGGGTGGGTGTGGTCGAACTTCTCGGCGTGGAGGGCGAGTTCCGCGGGTGCGAGTTCCTTCACGCCGTCCACGGGGAAACCCGGACCACGCAACGAGAACTGCTCCCACAACCGCCACCGACCACCCGG
>NZ_JAAVJD010000477.1 GCF_012033735.1 Streptomyces lonarensis
GCCAGGGGGCGACCGGGTGGGTGTAGGGGCGGGTCGGGTCCATCGGATGCCCCGTCGCCTCGCCGGTGGCGGGGCGCGGCAGCAGCGGTGCCAGCGCCGCGTGGAGGGCCCGCGCGTCGGCGGGCCGGTCCTCGGGGCGGGGCGCCAGCATGCGGTGGAGCAGCGCGACCAGGCCCGCCGGGACGTCGGGGCGGAGTTCGCCGAGCGGCTCCGGTGTCTCGTGCTGCTTGAGGTAGAGCAGGCCGGCGGCGTTGGGTGCCCGGAAGGGCGGCCGGGCGGCGAGCAGCTCGTAGCCGAGGGTCGCCAGCGCGTAGAGGTCGGTGGGCGGGCCGACGGTGCCGCCGAGCGCCTGCTCGGGCGCCATGTAGAGAGGGGTGCCGATCAGGGTGCCGGTGCGGGTGAGCCTGGTCTCCTCGCTGTCGCCGGTGACGGCGGCGATCCCCAGGTCGAGGATGACGAGGCGGCCGTCCGGCCGGATCATGATGTTGCCCGGCTTGAGGTCGCGGTGGACGACACCGACGTCGTGCACGGCCGCGAGGGCCGAGGCGACCTGCGCCAGGACGGCGAGCGCCCACTGCCACGGGTAGGGGTCGTGCTCGGCGAGGTGGTCGGCGAGGTCGCTGCCGTCGACCAGCTGCATCACCAGGTAGAGGGTGTCCGCATCGCTACCGGCGTCGTGCACGCCCACCAGCCCGGGGTGGTCGATGCGGGCGGTGGCGCGGCTCTCCCGCAGGAACCGGCGGCGCAGCTCGTCCGGGTCGGTGGTGCCCGCGAGGGAGGCGAGCCGCGTGGCGTGGAGCAGCTTCACGGCGACCTTGCGTTCGCCAAGGGTCAGGTCGCGGCCGAGCCAGACCTCGCCCATGCCGCCGCGGCCGAGCGGGTGCTCCAGGCGGTAGCGGCCGTCGAGGACCCGGCCGATCACCGGCGGTCGTCCTGGTCGCGGAGCAGCTCACCCAGTTCGTCGAGTTCCGAGGCGGCCTGCCGCAGCCGTGACGAGGAGGGCGGGGCGGCGGCGGGCGGGGCGTCGGCGGGCGGCGGCGTGGCGGCCCGCGGCCCGGGGGCCGGGTACGCGTCGGCGGGGCGGGAT
>NZ_JAAVJD010000478.1 GCF_012033735.1 Streptomyces lonarensis
CCGCGCCGGCGCCCGCCACCCGCGCGGCGGTCGAACCGGCGCTCGCCGCCCACGACCTCACCGTCCGGTTCCGCGCCCCCGGCGGCCGCACCGCCCGCGCCGTCGACGGCGTCAACATCGACCTGCGCCCCGGGGAGATCCTCGCCCTGGCGGGGGAGTCCGGCTGCGGCAAGACCACCGTCGCGCGCACCCTGCTGGGGCTGGAACGCCCCACCTCCGGCATCGTCACCTTCGAGGGCAGGCCCCTCGGCTACGGCACCAAGGCGCTCAAGTCCTACCGGCGCGAGGCGCAGTTGGTCCTCCAGGACCCGACCGGCGCCCTCAACCCCCGGCACACCGTGTACGACGCCGTCGCCGAGGGCCTGCGCATCCACGGCATCCACGACAACGAGCGCGACCGCGTCGCCGACGCCCTCTCCCGGGCCGGACTTCGGCCCGCGGAGAAGTTCTTCCTCGCCTACCCGCACGAACTCTCCGGCGGGCAGCGGCAGCGCGTCGTCATCGCCGGCGCGCTGGTGCTGGAACCGCGCGTCATCATCGCCGACGAGCCGGTCGCCTCCCTCGACGCCTCGGTGCGCGGCGAGATCCTCGCCCTGCTGATGCGGCTGCGCGACGACCTCGGGCTCTCCGCCGTCGTCGTCACTCACGACCTGGGCCTCGCCTGGAACATCGCCGACCGTATCGCCGTCATGTACCTGGGGCGGATCGTGGAGATCGGCTCGGTCGACGAGATCCTCACCGACCCGCGCCACCCCTACACGCGGGCGCTGGTTTCCGTCCTCCCCGACAGCCCCGTCGGCCGGCCGCAGGTCCTCACCGGCGAACCACCGGACGCCACCGCCGTCCCCGGCGGCTGCCGCTTCCACCCCCGCTGCCCGGCGCTGGCCTCCGGCGAGGCGGAGGCGGCGGGCGTCGCCGACGCCTGCCGCCGCACCGAACTGCCGGTGCTGCCGCTCGGCCGCGACGCCACCTCCTGCCACCTCGTCGCCGCGCGCGACGCGGCGGTCCCGGCGGACGCCTGACGCCCCGGCACCCGACCGGCGCCCGCATCACGGCCCGCCACCCGCGCCCCGCACGGG
>NZ_JAAVJD010000479.1 GCF_012033735.1 Streptomyces lonarensis
GCACGCGGCCGGGGGAGCGGGGCGCGACGCTTCGCGGCCGGGTCACCGAGGCGACCGAGGCCGCCGTCGCCACCCTCGGCTTCCGACCCGCCCTGGTGACGGAGGGGCCGGTGGACAGCGAGACGCCGTGCCGCGTCCCCACCGCCGGGGTTCCCGGGCGCTGACGGCCCGCACGGCCCGGTCACGCTCCCGCTTGCCGCGCCGTGGTGCCCGACGCCGGGCGCGAGGGGCGCGGCCGGTCCACCGGATGTGCTCCGCACGGAGGAGACCTCATGAGGCACACCAAGGTCGGCCATGTGATGGCCACCGACGTCGTCACCGCGGTACGCGAAACCCCGTACGGCGAGCTCTCCCGCCTGCTGTGCGTGCACCGCGTCGGCGGACTGCCGGTGATCGACGACGAGGACCGGGTGATCGGCGTGGTCTCGCGGGGCGACCTGGCGCGCCGCGGCCCCGGACCCGCCGGCGCCGGGCAGCCGACGCCGGGGCAGGTCGTCCCCGGTGCGGTGGGGTTGCCGGGACCGGCCGCGGCGACGCGCGGCACGGCGGGCGAACTGATGGCCACCCCGCCGGAGACGGTCCGCGCCCAGGCCCGGGTGGTGGAGGCGGCACGACTGATGGCGCGCCGCCGCCTCGGCCGGCTGCCGGTGGTGGACGAGGAGGACCGCCTCGTCGGCATCGTGACCCGGCGCGACCTGCTGCGGGTCTTCCACCGCCCCGACGAGGAGATCCGCCGTGCGGTGACCCGCGACGTCGTCGTCGACACGCTCTGGCTGGCGCCGGAGTCGGTGCGGGTGACGGTGGTGGACGGCGTGGTCACCCTGGAGGGCGCCACGGAGCGCCTCAGCGAGAAGGAGATCGCGGTGCGGGTGACCGCGCGGGTCGACGGGGTGGTGGGGGTCGTCGACCGGCTCACCTACCGCATCGACGACTCGCGCGCGGAACCGCCGTGGCCGGGTGGCGCCGAGGGGGCGGTCCCCGCGCCGCGGCAGCCGGCCGAGGACTGAGCAGGCGGCACCGGCCGCGAGGGGCCGGGTGGGCGGGGGC
>NZ_JAAVJD010000047.1 GCF_012033735.1 Streptomyces lonarensis
GGCGCCCCCGCCGGAGCCGCTCTGGGGCGACTGCGCCCGCGGCCCGCAGGACACCCGCGGCGCCCGGCTCGACGCCGCCGGCCTGCGCTGCGCCGAGGTCACCGTCCCCGTCGACCACGCCGACCCGGACGGTCCCACGCTGACCCTCGCCGTCTCCCGGCTCGCCGCGACCGCGGACGACGGCGGCGACGGGCCCCTGCTCGTCAACGGCGGCGGCCCCGGCGGCCGCGGCCTGCACCTGCCGCTCGACGCCGCGGCGGCGCTCGGGGAGACCGCCGCCCGCTACGACCTCATCGGCATGGACCCGCGCGGCATCGGCCGCTCCGCCCCCGTGGACTGCGGATGGCCGACCGGATCGTCCGTGCGGTCCGCCGGCGCGGGACTGATCGACTTCCTCGCCGCCTCGGCCGTCCAACGCGACCTCGCCGCGGCCTGCCGCGACACCGCCGGCCCGCTGCTGCCCCACCTCACCACCCGGCAGACCGCCCACGACCTGGACCGCGTCCGCGCCGCACTCGGAGCCGAACGGCTGCACTACCTGGGCTACTCGTACGGGAGCTACCTCGGCCAGGTCTACGGCCAGCTCCATCCCGGACGGCTCGGCCGCACCGTCCTGGACGGCGTCATGGACCCCGAGCGCTACGGCGCCCACCCCCTGGCCGACACCACCGCCGCCAACGAGGCGGCGCTGCGGGAGTGGGCCGCCTGGACCGCAGACCGCCACGGGACCTACCGACTCGGCCGCGACGCGGACGCCGTGCTGGGCGAGGTCGACCGCCTCGTCCGCGCCGCAACCGCCCGTCCGCTGCGCCTCGGCGACCACCACGTCGACCACCACACCCTGCCCGTGCTGTACCTGAGCGCCCTCGGCACCGACACCGACGCCGCCCGGGACGGCCTCGCCCGCGACACACTCGCGCTGGCGCGGGCCGCCGCAGGCAGGGCGGTCACGCCCCCCGCCGGCCTCGACCGGCGGCTCCGGCTGCTCCTCACCGAGGAGCGCTCCGCCTTCGGCAGCGCCCAGGCGGCGGTGCTCTGCGGCGACGCCGCGGACCGCCGGACCACCCTCACGCGCTACCTCGAACTCCGGGCCGAGAGCGCGCGCCACCCCTTCGCCGGTCCGGTCGCCGGCAACACCACACCCTGCGCCCACTGGCCGGAGCCGCGCGAACCGCTGACCGTCGTCGACGACCCCACCCCCGTGCTGCTGGTGGCGGCCACGGGCGACCCCCGGACCTCCTACGACCACGCCCTCGCCGTGCGGGAGCGGCGCCCCGGGGCCCGACTGGTCACCCTGGCCGACTCCACCCAGCACGGGGTCTACGGCGTGCTGGGCAACCGCTGCGTCGACGAGGCGGTCAACGCCTACCTGGCGACCGGGGACCTCCCGGCCGCCGACCTCCGCTGCACCCGCGAATGACGGGCGACGCCCCGCCGGGCGGGTGCGCTCGCGGGCACCGCGAGCGGTGAGGGCGCCGGCCCCGGAGCACCCGGTGGCGACGTCGGCCGCGGCCGTCACGCCGTCGTTTGCTGATCACACCCGCCGGCGTGCCGCCGCCGGCCGGCCCATCCCGCCGGGGAGCGGCGGCGGCCGGGGCCTGCCCAGGGCGGGGCCCCGCGCGCTAGGTTCCTCCCATGAACGTTGCCATCACATCCGGATACGTGGTGCCCGTCGACGGCGACCCCATCGAGGGTGGGACCGTCCTGATCACCGACGGCAGGATCGCCGCCGTCGGGCCCGACGCCGAGGTGGAGATCCCCGACGGCACCCGGCGGGTCGACGCCACCGGCCGCTGGGTGCTGCCCGGCTTCGTCGAGGCCCACGGCCACCTCGGCGTCTCGGAGGAGGCGGAGGGCTGGGAGGGCCAGGACACCAACGAGATGACCGACCCCAACGGCGCCCGCATGCGGGCGCTCGACGCCATCAACCCGGCCGACATCGGTTTCCACGACGCCCTGTCCGGCGGCGTCACCAGCTCGGTGGTCAAGCCCGGCTCCGGCAACGTGATCGGCGGTCAGACCGTCGCGATCAAGTGCTGGGGCCGCACCGTCGACGACATGCTGCTGCGGCAGCCGGTCAGCGTGAAGAGCGCGCTGGGCGAGAACCCCAAGCGGGTCTACGGCGACAAGAAGCAGCTGCCCTCCACCCGCCAGGGCGTCGCCGCCGTCATCCGCGACGCGCTCACCAAGGCGCAGGACTACCGGGCGCGCCGCGACCACGCCGCCGCCGAGGGCAAGCCCTTCGAGCGGGACAACACCTCCGAGGTGCTGGTGCGCGTCCTGGACGGCGAGCTGCCGTGGTGCCAGCACACCCACCGCGCCGACGACATCGCCACCGCGCTGCGGCTGGCCGACGAGTTCGGCTACCGGGTCGTCATCAACCACGCCACCGAGGCGCACCTGATGGCGGACGACATCGCCCGGCGCGGCGTCCCGGTCATCAGCGGCCCGCTGTTCACCACCCGCCGCAAGGTGGAGCTGCGCCACCGCACGCTGGCCAACCCCGGCATCCTGGACCGCGCCGGGGTGAAGGTCGCCATCACCACCGACCACCCCGTCATCCCCATCAACTTCCTCGTCCACCAGGCGACGCTCTGCGTGAAGGAGGGTATGGACCGCGACGCCGCGATCCGCTCCATCACCCTCAACCCGGCGGAGATCATGGGGCTCGACGACCGGGTGGGCGCGCTGCGCCCCGGGCTCGACGGCGACGTCGTCGTCTGGTCCGGCGACCCGCTGGACGTGATGAGCCGGGCGCTGCACACCTTCGTCGACGGCCGCGAGGTCTACACCTGGGACGAGGCGACCCGCAGCGGCGAGGTCGCGGACCCGTACTACCGGGACTGAGTCCGCCCCGCCCCCGGTCCGCGGGGGCCGTCAGGCCGGCACCAGCCAGAGGGTCGCCAGCGGCGGGAGCGTCACCCGGATCGAGGAGTCCCGCCCGTGCCAGGCGACGGCCTCCGTCCGGAGCGGCTCGGGGTTGCCGACGCCGCTGCCGCCGTAACGGGTCCCGTCCGTGTTGAGCGCCTCCCGCCACATCCCGGAGACGGCCGGCACCCCGATGCGGTAGTCCCGCCGCACCACGGGGGAGAAGTTGCAGACCGCCAGCAGCGGCGGCCCGTCGTCGCCGAACCTGGCGAACGCCAGCACGTTGTCGTCCGCCGCGTCGCCGACCAGCCAGGCGAAGCCCGCCGGGTCGGTGTCGCGCTGCCAGAGCGCCGGAGCGGCGCGGTACCCGTGGTTGAGGTCCGCCACCAGGTCGCGCACGCCGCGGTGGTCGCCCGCGGCGCTGTACCCGGGGTCCAGCACCCACCACTGCGGCCCCTCGTCGGCGGACCACTCGGCGCCCTGCGCGAACTCCTGGCCCATGAAGAGCAGTTGCTTGCCCGGGTGCGCCCACATCCAGCCGAGGTAGGCGCGGTGCGAGGCGCGCTGCTGCCACCAGTCGCCCGGCATCTTGGAGACCAGCGCGCCCTTGCCGTGGACCACCTCGTCGTGGGAGATCGGCAGCACGTAGTTCTCCGAGTAGGCGTACACCATGGAGAACGTCATCTCGTTGTGGTGGTACCTGCGGTGCACCGGCTCCTTGGACATGTAGACCAGCGAGTCGTGCATCCACCCCATGTTCCACTTGAAGCCGAAGCCGAGACCGCCGTGCTCCGTGGAGCGGGTGACGCCGTCCCAGGCCGTCGACTCCTCGGCGATGGTCACCACGCCGGGGCACCGGCGGTAGACGGTCGCGTTCATCTCCTGGAGGAACGCCACCGCGTCCGGGTTGTCGCGCCCGCCGAACTCGTTGGGCGACCACGCGCCGTCCTCGCGCGAGTAGTCCAGGTAGAGCATGGAGGCCACCGCGTCCACGCGCAGGCCGTCCACGTGGAACTCCTGGCACCAGTAGACCGCGTTGGCGACCAGGAAGTTGCGCACCTCGCGCCGGCCGTAGTCGAACTCCAGCGTCCCCCAGTCCGGGTGCTCGGCGCGCAGCGGGTCGGCGTGCTCGTACAGCGGCGTGCCGTCGAACCGCGCCAGCGCCCACTCGTCCTTGGGGAAGTGCGCCGGGACCCAGTCGATGATCACGCCGATCCCCGCGCGGTGCAGCGCGTCCACGAGGTGCCGGAAGTCGTCCGGGGAGCCCAGCCGCGCGGTCGGCGCGTAGTAGCCGGTCACCTGGTAGCCCCAGGACCCGCCGAAGGGATGCTCCGCCGGCGGCATCAGCTCGACGTGGGTGAACCCCAGCTCGGCGACGTACGCCGGGAGCTGCTCCGCCAACTCGCGGTAGCCGAGCCCGGGCCGCCAGGAGGCCGGGTGCAGCTCGTAGACGGACATCGGCGCCGCGTGGGCGGGTCGGCGGCCGCGGGAGGCCATCCACTGGGCGTCGCCCCAGACGTAGGTGTCGTCCTCCGCCACCACCGAGGCGGTGGCCGGCGGGCACTCGGTGCGGCGGGCCATCGGGTCGGCCCGCACGGTGTGCGAACCGTCGGCGGTGCGGATGTCGAACTTGTAGAGCGCGCCGGGGCCGAGCCCGGGGACGAACAGCTCCCAGACGCCGCTGGAGCCCAGCGAGCGCATCGGGTGGCCGGTGCCGTTCCAGAAGCAGAAGTCGCCGGTGAGCCGCACCCCCTGCGCGCCGGGCGCCCACACGGCGAACCGGGTGCCCCGCACCCCGCGGTGGGTCATGGTGCGGGCGCCGAGCGCCTTCCACAGCTCCTCGTGCCGGCCCTCCGCGATCAGGTGGAGGTCCAGCTCGCCCAGGGACGGCAGGAAGGAGTACGCGTCGTGGACGAGATGCGCGGCGGCGCTCCCCTCGTACCGCACCGCCAGCCGGTACTCGCCCAGCTCCGGAACGGGCAGTACCGCGGCGAACAGCCCGTCGCCCTCGGAGGCGAGTTCGGCCCGCAGCCCGTCGGCGACCACCGTCACCGTCCGCGCCCCCGGCCGGAGGGCGCGGACGAGCACCCCGCCGGGGGCGGGGTGGGCGCCGAGCACGTTGTGCGGGTCGTGGTGCGCCCCGTGCAGCAGGCGGTCGCGCTCGTGGGCGGCCAGCGGTGGTGCCGGCTGCGGGGCGCCGCTGCCCGTCGGGGTGGGGTCCGCCGGTCGGGGTGCGGCCGCCGTCTCCGGGCGGGGCGCCGGCGGCCGGACACCGGCGGCGGGTTCCGGGCGGGCGCCCGTGACGGGGGCGTCGGGCCCGGGGCGCCGTGGCGCGGCCGGGTCGGCAGGGGGGACGAGGGGACCGGCGGCCTGCGGGCGGGAGTGCACGCGGTGCCTCCTTGCGTGGAGTGCGGAAAGCGGGGCGGGAGATGGCGGACAGGAAGGCGTGGGGGCGGCCGGTCACCGCTGCGGGCAGGGGCGGCCGGCGCGCGAAAGGCAGCGGCGGGGCCCGGCCGGCGACGCCGACCGGGCCCGGGGCGGGTCAGCCGGCCAGCCGGCGGACGGCGGCCATCGGGATGTGCAGCCATGCGGGCCGGTGGCGTGCCTCGTACAGCACCTCGTAGACCGCCTTGTCGGTCTCGAAGGCGCGCAGCAGTTCGGGCCGCTGGGTGTGGTCGTCGCCGCTGACCTCGGCGTAGCCCCGGCAGTACGCCTCGCGTGCCGCGGTCGCCCAGGCCGAGACCCAGGGGCCCGGCGCCCGGTGCTGGCCCGCGGCGTAGTCGAAGGAGCGCAGTATGCCCGCGATGTCCCGCACCGGCGGCTGGGGGCGGCGCCGCTCCGGCAGCGGCCTGGCGGGCTCGCCCTCGAAGTCGATGAGGGTCCACGAACCGTCGCGGTGGAGCGCCTGACCGAGGTGGAGGTCGCCGTGGAGCCGCTGCGCGTCCAGGTGGCCGCCCCCGCGGGCGAACGCGGCCAGTGAGTCGAAGGAGCGGCGCAGCCCTGTGCAGTAGGGACGCAGCGCCGGCACCGCGGCGGCGGCGGCGGTCAGCCGCTCCGTCATGGCGAGCGCGGACCGCTCCAGCCGTTCGCCCCGGAGGGTGGTGGTCGGCAGGTTGCGGGCCAGTGCCAGGTGCACCTCGGCGGTGGCCGCGCCCAGGCCGTGGGCGGCGGCCGCGAAGTCGGTCCGCAGCGACAGCGACTTCAGGGCGAGCGCCCAGCCGTCGGTCGATCCGGCGAGGAAGGGCTGCAGCACGCCGAGGGTGATCGGCTCCGCCCCCTCCGCCTCGGCCTCGAACCACGCCGAGGGGGCGGGCACCCGGTCGCAGCCGGCGGCGGCCAGCGCCCGGGGCAGCTCCAGGTCCGGGTTGACACCGGGGCTGACGCGGCGGAAGAGCTTCAGGATGTGGGCCTCGCCGTAGACCACCGAGGAGTTGGTCTGGTCGCCGCCCAGCGCCCGGGCCGGCAGCCCGGAGGGGATGGCGGCGCTGTGCGCCCGCTGGAAGGTGAGGCCGCCGAGCGTTCCGGGGGCGCGCAACCGTTCCAGCAGGAGCGCCGCCAACCGCGGGTCGTGCAGCGCCTCGTAGACGGCGCGCCCGCGCAGTGGGCCGTCGGCGGGGCGGCCCACGAGCGCGGGGGCCAGCGCCGGCGGCAGGACGGAGCGCACGCCGAGGAGCAGTTGGTAGCAGCTGCCGTCCTGCTCGGGCGTGCCCTGGGGGACGGTGCGGACCAGCAGGTGGAGCAGTCCCGGTGTGGGGCCGCCGTCGGCGCAGGGGAGCAGTTCGGTGGCCGAGACCAGGGTGAGGCCGCTCAGTGCGCGGCCCTTGTCGGCGTACCAGCGCTGGCGGGGCAGCCACCGGGCGAGCAGCCCGGTGAGGGAGCGGAAGACGGCGGCGCCCGTGGGCGCGGCCTGAGCCGCCGGACGCGGCGGGGCCGTCCGGGGCGCGGAGCTTTCCGACATGGCGTCCTTTCCCCGGGTTACACAGAACATATATGACGAAGTGTCCCGGATTGCGGCGTTGACGGCCGGTAGGTGGGAGGGACGTGTCGTGCGGGGACCGACCGTGCGAGAGAGGCCCTGACGCGTCGTCGGGCCGGGGGCGGTGCGGTGCAGGGAAGGGTGCCCGCCCCGCGGGGCGGTAACCGCCCGGTGCCGCGGGACGACCGGTTCCGGACCGAAAGCGACCGAACCGGACAGGGCGGCGTCCGGACGGCCGAACCGTTTCTGCGGGCCCGTGGCGTCGCCCGGACGGCCGCGGACCCTTCGGGTACCGCCGGTGGAGCGGTACCCGGCGGTGGGGAGCGGCCGGCGGCGGGCGGGCCACGCGGTGACGCGGCCCGCCCGGCCGGCGGAGGGGCGGGTGCTCAGTCGGCCTGGCGTCGCAGCCGGAACCAGTAGAAGCCGTGCCCTGCCAGCGTCAGCAGGTAGGGCAGCTCCCCGATGGCCGGGAACCCGACGCCACCGGTGAGTTCCACCGGCCGACGTCCCTCCCAGGCGCGCAGGTCCAGCTCGGTGGGCTGGGAGAAGCGCGAGAAGTTGTTCACGCACATCACGATGTCGTCCTCGTACTCCCGCATGAAGGCGAGCACCGCGGGGTTGGAGGACTCCAGCTCGGTGTAGCTGCCCAGTCCGAACGCCGGGTTCTGCTTGCGGATCGAGACCATGCGCTTGGTCCAGTGCAGCAGCGACGCGGGGGAGCTCATCGAGGCCTCCACGTTGGTGACCTGGTAGCCGTAGACCGGGTCCATGATCGTGGGCAGGGTCAGCCGCCCGGGATCACTGGAGGAGAAGCCGGCGTTGCGGTCGGGGGTCCACTGCATCGGGGTGCGGACCGCGTCGCGGTCACCCAGCCAGATGTTGTCGCCCATCCCGATCTCGTCCCCGTAGTAGAGGATCGGCGAGCCGGGGAGCGACAGCAGCAGCGCGGTGAACAGCTCGATCTGGTTGCGGTCGTTGTCCAGCAGCGGCGCCAGCCGCCGCCGGATGCCGATGTTGGCGCGCATCCGCGGGTCCTTGGCGTACTCCGCGTACATGTAGTCGCGCTCCTCGTCGGTGACCATCTCCAGGGTCAGCTCGTCGTGGTTGCGCAGGAAGATCCCCCACTGGCACCCGGAGGGGATCTGCGGCGTCTTGGCCAGGATCTCCGAGACCGGGTAGCGGGACTCCCGGCGGACCGCCATGAAGATGCGCGGCATGACCGGGAAGTGGAACGCCATGTGGCACTCGTCGCCGCCCTTGGAGTAGTCGCCGAAGTAGTCGACGACGTCCTCGGGCCACTGGTTGGCCTCGGCGAGCAGCACGGTGTCCGGGTAGTGCGCGTCGATCTCGGCGCGGACCCGCTTGAGCATCCCGTGCGAGGCGGGCAGGTTCTCGCAGTTGGTGCCCTCCTCGGCGTAGAGGTACGGCACGGCGTCCAGCCGGAAGCCGTCGATGCCGAGGTCCAGCCAGAAGCGCAGGGCGGAGAGGATCTCCTCCTGCACCATCTCGTTCTCGTAGTTGAGGTCCGGCTGGTGTGAGAAGAACCGGTGGAAGTAGTACTGCCGCCTGACCGGGTCGAACGTCCAGTTCGAGGTCTCGGTGTCGACGAAGATGATCCGCGCGTCGGCGTACTTCTTGTCGTCGTCCGCCCAGACGTAGTAGTCCCCGTAGGGGCCCTCCGGGTCCTTGCGCGACTCCTGGAACCACCGGTGCTGGTCGCTGGTGTGGTTCATGACGAAGTCGATGATGACCCGGATGCCGCGCTGGTGGGCGCTGTCCACGAACTCGACGAAGTCGGCGAGGTCGCCGAACTCGGGGAGCACCGCGGTGTAGTCCGAGACGTCGTAGCCGCCGTCCTTGAGCGGCGACTCGAAGAAGGGCGGTAGCCAGATGCAGTCGATTCCGAGCCACTGCAGGTAGTCGAGTTTGGCGGTGAGGCCCTTGAGGTCCCCGACCCCGTCCCCGTTGCTGTCCTTGAAGGACCGCACGAGGACCTCGTAGAAGACCGCGCGTTTGAACCAGTCGGGATCGCGGTCGCGGGCGGGCGTGTCCTCGAAGGTGTCGAGGACCGGCTCGTTGACGCTCATGGTTGGGTGACCCTCCGGTCTGAAGAGGACGGTCGCAGGGTCAGCACGTGGGCCGACGGGGCGAGCGCGTCCGCCCGCTCCGGACCGAGCCGCACGTAGTTGTCCCTGCCCCAGTCATAGGTCGTCCCGGTGAGCTCGTCCGTCACCGGGAAGGACTCGGAACCGCTCCGCTGCGCGGAGGGGAGACCGAGTACCGATGTGTCCAACGACACCGTCGCCTCGTGGGTGTGGTGCGGGTCGAGGTTGACCACGACGAGGACGGTGTCCTCGCCGTCGGGTCCGACCGCGCGCCGGGAGTACGCCACGACGTGCTCGTTGTCGGTGTGGTGGAAGTGGAGTCCCCGCAGCCGTCGCAGCGCCAGGTGGGAGCGGCGCAGCGCGTTGAGCCGGGTGATGAGCGGGGTGATGGTGGTGCCCGCGGCCTCGGCGCCCGCCCAGTCGCGGGGGCGCAGTTCGTACTTCTCGGAGTCGAGGTACTCCTCGCTGCC
The DNA here is from genome assembly GCF_012033735.1 of Streptomyces lonarensis. Taxonomy (GTDB): domain Bacteria; phylum Actinomycetota; class Actinomycetes; order Streptomycetales; family Streptomycetaceae; genus Streptomyces; species Streptomyces lonarensis. The sequence continues at coordinate 9,420 of NZ_JAAVJD010000047.1, forward strand.
CTCGTGGGCCGGGCGGCCCTCGCAGAGCTCGTAGCCCGCGTAGACACCCCAGGTGGGGGAGAGGGTCGCGGCCAGGACCGCGCGCGTCTCGAACGCCGCCCGGCCGCCGTGCTGGAGGTAGGCGTGCAGGATGTCGGGGGTGTTGACGAAGAGGTTGGGCCGCATGAATGGGGCCGACTCGCCGCTGAGTTCGGTCAGGTACTCCGTCAGCTCCGCCTTGGTGTTGCGCCAGGTGAAGTAGGTGTAGGACTGCTGGAACCCGACCTTCGCCAGCGTCCGCATCATGGCGGGGCGGGTGAACGCCTCGGCCAGGAAGATCACGTCGGGGTCGGTGCGGTTGATCTCCCCGATCACCTTCTCCCAGAACACCACGGGCTTGGTGTGCGGGTTGTCGACGCGGAAGATCCGGACCCCGCGCGCCATCCAGAACCGCAGCACCCGCTGCGTCTCGGTGACGAGCCCGCGGAAGTCCTCGTCGAAGGCGATCGGATAGATGTCCTGGTACTTCTTCGGCGGGTTCTCGGCGAAGGCGATGGAGCCGTCGCCGCGTTTGCGGAACCACTCGGGGTGTTCCTTGACCCACGGATGGTCGGGGCTGCACTGCAGCGCGAAGTCCATGGCGACCTCGATGCCGTGCTCGCCCGCGGTCCGGACGAAGCGGCTGAAGTCGGCGAGCGTGCCCAGGTCGGGGTGGATCGCGTCGTGGCCGCCCTCGGGGCCGCCGATCGCCCACGGGCAGCCGACGTCGTCGGGGCCGGCGGTGAGTGAGTTGCCGGGGCCCTTGCGGTGGGCGCGGCCGATGGGGTGGACGGGCGGCAGGTACACCACGTCGAACCCCATGGCGGCGATGGCCGGCAGGCGCCGCGCGGCGGTCTGGAGGGTGCCGGAGACGGGGGTGCCGTCCTCGGTGAACCAGGCGCCCTCGGAGCGGGGGAACATCTCGTACCAGGAGCCGACCAGCGCCCGCTCCCGCTCGACGACGAGCGGCAGCGGCCGGGAGGAGCTGACGAGTTCGCGCAGCGGGTACCGCTCCAGCACGGCGAGGATCTCCGGCGCCGTGGCGGCGGCGAGCCGTGCGGTGGGCGGCAGTTCCCGGTCGCGCAGGGCGCGGGCCGCGGCCTGCAGCACCGGCCGGCCGGCGGCCTTGGGCACCTTGGCCGCGGCCCGCTCCAGCAGGGCGGCGCCCTCGGCGAGCATCAGTTCGGGTTCGTCGCCGGCGGGGACCTTGACCGAGGCGTGGCGGCGCCAGGTGGTGATCGGGTCCGACCACGCCTCCACCGCGTAGGTCCAGCGGCCCTCCGTGCCGGGGGTGACGTCGGCGCCCCAGCGGTCGGTGCCCGGCGCGAGTTCGCGCATCGGGGTCCACACGCTGCCGCGCCCGCCGGGGTCGCGCAACACCACGTTGGCGCCCAGGGCCTCGTGGCCTTCTCGGAAGACGGTGGCGGTGACCTGGAAGGTCTCTCCCGGGACCGCCTTCGCCGGACGCCGGCCGCAGTCGACCAGCGGGGAGACGTCGAGGACAGGGATGCGACCGATCATCTGGGGATCACCTGGGTAGGTAGGAAGTGCGAATAAATCTCCGGCTTTGCGGTGTCTTGTCCTTTCTATCGGTTCTGACGGCCGCTGGCGGGCAGTAGGCATGGCGGCTCCGGTGCGCGTTCACTCGGGTGGGTGTGGAACGGAGTGCGGTCAGGGCATGGTCCGGTCGTCACGCGGGCACCCCCCGTCCCGCTGCCGGGACGCGCCCGATGGAGGGTCGCGACCCTCTCCCGCAGCCCGGGAGGGGCCCGACTCGCCGTACGGAACGGGGAGTTCGGTGCCGACGCCGGCCGGGCCGCGGAACTGGTGCGGCAGGGCCGACGCGAGAAGAGGTGCCAAGAAGAGCCTGCCCCGCGGAGGGGGGCGGACAATCCGTCGCCGTGTTGCGTACTCGTGGCCATTGCGTGTCGCCGTTGTGGCGGGCGCACTCGGCTCCGCAGCCCCTCACGCACCACTGAGTCTCAGGTCGATATCGCCAGGTTGCCCGCCGTTCCAAACTATGTGGATGCGCAGTAATGTGCGGGCCACACAAACGCCTGACAGCACCGAACCCCACTGAGGTGGACGATGCACATAGCACGATCGAAGGTGGCGGTGATCGCGGCAGCGGTCTCGCTCGGCCTCGTCGCGACCGCTTGCAGCAGCGACCGCGACTCCAACGGCTCCGACGGGGGCGGCTCCACCGAGCGGTTCATCTTCGGCGCGGCCGGCGACCCCGGTTCGCTGGACCCGTCGCTGGAGAGCGACGGCGAGACGTTCCGCGTCTCGCGCCAGGTGCTGGAGACGCTGCTCGACCACGAGTCCGGAGGCACCGAACTCACCGGTGGCCTCGCCGAGACCTGGGACAGCAACGACGAGGGCACCGAGTGGACGTTCAACCTCCGCGACGGGGTCACCTTCCACGACGGTGAGGAGCTCACGGCCCAGGTCGTCTGCGACAACTTCGACCGCTGGTACAACTGGACCGGTACCTACCAGTCGACCGCGCTCTCCTACTACTGGCAGGCCGAGTTCGGTGGCTTCGCCGAGAACGAGAGCGAGGACACCCCGCCGCCCAACTACGTCGGGTGCGAGGCCACCGAGGACCTCACCGCGGTGATCAACCTGGAGGAGCCGTCCTCGGTCTTCCCCGGCGCGTTCTCCCTCGCGGCGTTCTCCATCCACTCGCCGAAGTCCCTGGAGCGCTACGCCGAGGACGAGGCGTCCGGCGAGGGCGACAACATCAGCCGCCCCGACTACAGCCAGGACCCCGAGGCGATCGCCGGCACCGGCCCGTTCCAGCTGAGCAACTGGAACAAGGGCAACGGCGAGGTCACCATCACCCGGTACGACGACTACTGGGGTGAGACCGCCGGCTTCGAGGAGATCGTCTTCCGCACCATCTCCGACGAGGGCGCGCGGCGCCAGGCGCTGGAGGCCGGGGAGATCCACGGCTACGACCTGGTCGCCCCCTCCGACGTCGAGGCGCTGGAGGCCGCCGGCTTCGAGGTCCCGGTCCGCGGTGTCTTCAACATCTTCTACCTGGCGTTCACCCAGGAGCGGAACGAGGCACTGGAGGACCTCGACGTCCGCCGTGCCGTCGCCCACGCGCTGGACCGCCAGGGCCTGGTCGACACCCAGCTGCCCGAGGGCGGTGTCGTCGCGACCCAGTTCGTGCCGGACACCATCGCCGGCTACAGCGACGACGTGACGCTCTACGACTACGACCAGGACGCCGCCCGGGAGCTGCTCGACGAGGCCGGCCACGCCGACCTGACCGTCGACTTCTGCTACCCGACCGAGGTCACCCGCCCCTACATGCCGGCGCCCGCCGACATGTTCGAGCTGATGAAGGCCGACCTGGAGGCCGTCGGCGTCACGGTCAACCCCCGCCCCATGAAGTGGACCCCGGACTACCTGGACACCACCCGTGACGGCGGCTGCGACCTGTACCTCCTGGGCTGGACCGGCGACTTCAACGACGCCTACAACTTCCTGGGCACCTGGTTCGACGGCTACAGCAAGGAGTGGGGCTTCCGGAACGACGAGATCTTCGACGCGCTCGCCGCGTCGTCGGTCGAGCCGGACGTCGAGACCCGCGAGGCCATGTACGAGGAGATCAACGAGCTGGTGATGGACTTCCTGCCGGGCGTCCCGATCTCCTCCTCGCCGCCCTCCATCGTCTTCGCCGAGAACGTCAACCCCCCGACGGTCTCCCCGCTCACGCAGGAGAAGTTCTCCGAGGGTTCGTTCAAGTAGTCACCACGTATGGCCCGCGTCCGCCCGGCCACGGCACCCCGTGGCCGGGCGGACCCCTGACTGAGCACTGCAAGAAAGGGCGTCAACGATCGTGTTGCGTCTCATCGTCCGCAGACTGCTGCAGCTGGTACCCACCCTCCTCGGCCTGTCCGTCCTGCTGTTCCTGTGGCTGCGCATGCTGCCCGGCGGCCCCGCCTCCGCCCGTCTGGGCGAGCGGGCCACCGAGGCCGACCGCATAGCCATGGAATCGGCCCTGGGCCTGGACAAGCCGCTGTGGGACCAGTACTTCATCTTTCTGCGAGACCTGCTGACCCTGGACCTGGGCGTCTCCACCCGCACCGGACGCCCCGTCTGGGAGGAGTTCACCCAGCGCTTCCCCGCGACGGTGGAACTCGGGGTGACGGCCATCCTCATCGCCGTCGTCGTCGGTGTCCCGCTCGGCTACCTCGCCGCCCGCCACCGCGGCGGCTGGATGGACGTCGGGGCGGTCTCCGGCTCCCTCATCGGCATCTGCATCCCGGTGTTCTTCCTGGCGTTCATCCTCAAGGAGATATTCGCCGTCGGCCTCGGCTGGTTCCCCACCGGGAGCCGCCTCACCACCGGCATCAACGCCACGGAGGTCACCGGCTTCCACACCCTGGACGGCATCCTCACCGGCGAGTTCGACGCCACGGGCGACGCGCTCTGGCACCTGGTGCTCCCCGGTATCGCGCTCGCCTCCATCCCGCTGGCGGTCATCACCCGCATGACCCGGGCCAGCGTCCTGGAGGTCCTCCAGGAGGACTACGTCCGCACCGCCGAGTCCAAGGGCCTGCACCAGCGGGTCGTGCGACTGCGGCACGTCATGCGCAACGCGCTGCTCCCCGTCATCACCGCGATCGGCCTGCTCACCGGCAGCCTGCTCTCCGGGGCGGTCCTCACGGAGTCGATCTTCTCCTGGGGCGGCATCGGCTCGTTCATCCGCGACGCCATCGACGGCCGGGACTACCCGGTGCTGACCAACTTCATCCTGATCATCGCGCTGGTCTATGTGCTGATCAACCTGCTGGTCGATCTGGCCTACAGCCTCATCGATCCGAGAGTGCGGGTGCACTGATGAGTACCGAACGCAACGAACCCCGCGAGCCGGACGACGCCGCACGCGCGGACGGCGCCTCCCCCGAGGGCGCCGTCCCCGAGCCCGCCGGCACCGCCACCACCCCGACGGCGGGCGCCACCACCGGCGGCCCCGGGCCCGCCGCCCCCGCCGGCCCCGAGCGGGCGGAGAGCCCGCTCGCCAAGGCCCGCATGAGCAAGGCCGACAAGATCGACCGGCTCGCCCAGCTGACCGCGCAGCGCACCACCAGCAGCGGCGACAGCCTCTGGGTGGCCGCCTTCCGGCGGCTGCGCTCCAGCAAGATGGCCATCATCGGCGCCGTCATCATCGCGGTCTTCGTGGTCCTCGCGATCATCGGACCGTGGATCGCCCCCTACAGCCCCACCGCGCAGACCTGGCGCGGCGAGGTCTTCTCCAACCGAGGCATCTTCGTCGGCCCGCGCGCCGAGAACTGGCTCGGCCTGGACAACCTCGGCCGCGACCAGCTCTCCCGGCTGCTGGTCGGCGCCCGGCAGACGCTGCTGGTCGGCGTGGTCGCCACCGTCATCGGCTTCGTGGTCGGCGCCCTCATCGGCGGTCTCTCCGGCGCGGCGCTCGCCCTCGGCGGCCGCACCGGGCAGCGCATCGACACCGTCATCATGCGCTTCATCGACATGATGCTGGCGCTGCCCTCGCTGCTGCTCGCCGTGAGCATCGCGGCGGTCATGGGACAGAGCCTGACCACCGTCATGATCGCGGTCGGCGTGGTGCAGATCCCGATCTTCGCCCGGCTGCTGCGCGGCTCCATGCTGGCGCAGGCCAACGCCGACTACGTGCTGGCGGCACGGTCGCTCGGCGTGCGGCGGCGGCGGATCGTCCTCGCCCACGTCCTGCCGAACTCGCTGGGACCGGTCATCGTGCAGTGCACCCTGGTGCTGGCGACCGCCATCATCGAGGCGGCCGCGCTGTCCTTCCTCGGTCTGGGCAACCTCGACGCCGCCCAGCCCGAGTGGGGCGTCATGCTGGCGCAGGCGCAGCGATTCTTCGACGCCGCGCCGATGCTCGCGGTCTACCCGGCCCTCGGCATCATCATCACCGCCCTCGGCTTCACCCTGCTGGGCGAGGCCATGCGGGAAGCACTCGACCCGAAACTGCGGAGCTGATGGCCATGGCACTGCTCAACGTGGACGAACTGGCCGTCACCTTCACGGCGCGCGGCCGGGACGACTTCCGCGCCGTCTCCGGCGTGTCCTTCACCGTCGACCAGGGCGAGGTCGTCGGCCTCGTCGGCGAGTCCGGGTGCGGCAAGTCCGTCACCTCCCTCGCCCTGATGGGGCTGCTGCCCGCCAAGGGCGTCCGGGTCGGCGGCCGGGCCGAGTACGACGGCACCGACCTGCTGACCCTCCCCAAGTCCAAGCTGCGCGACATGCGCGGCACCCAGCTGGCGATGATCTTCCAGGACCCGCTGTCCTCCCTGAACCCGGTCGTCCCGATCGGGGTCCAGGTCACGGAGATTCTCAGCCGCCACCGCGGGCTCCGCGGGGAGAAGGCGCGCAAGGAGGCGGCCCACCTGCTGGACCGGGTCGGCATCCCCGACCCGACGCGGCGGCTCAAGGAGTACCCGCACCAGCTCTCCGGCGGCATGCGGCAGCGCGCCCTGATCGCCATGGCGGTCGCCTGCGCGCCCCGCCTCCTCATCGCCGACGAGCCGACCACCGCGCTCGACGTCACCATCCAGGCGCAGATCCTGGAACTGCTGCGCGAACTGGTCGACCAGGAGGGCACCGCCCTGCTGATGATCACCCACGACCTCGGCGTCGTCGCCGGGCTGTGCGACCGGGTCAACGTGCTGTACGCGGGCAAGGCCGTGGAGGCGGCGGAGCGGCGCGAGCTGTTCGCCGCGCCCATGCACCCCTACGCCCACGGGCTGCTCGGCTCGATCCCGCGGCTGGACTCCCCGCGCGGCCAGCCGCTCAACCCCATCCGCGGCTCGATCAACGACCAGATCCCCTGGTCGGAGGGGTGCGCCTTCGCACCGCGCTGCGACCACTACGTCATGGAGTGCCTGACCGGCACGCCGCAGCTCACCGAACCGGCCACCGCCGGCCACCGGGTGCGGTGCGTCAACCCGGTCCTGGACCAGTCGGACCTCGCCGGTCCGGTGCTGGAGGCACCCGTGATGGACACCACCGGGTCGGAAGCGACCGCCCGGCACCCCGGAGGTGCGGCATGAGCCTGCTCGAACTGAACGACATCAAGGTGCACTTCCCCGTGCGCCGCGGCATCCTCTTCGACCGGGTCGTCGGCCACGTCCAGGCCGTCGACGGCATCTCGCTCTCGGTCGAGGCCGGCCAGACCTACGGGCTGGTCGGCGAGTCCGGCTGCGGCAAGACCACCCTGGGCCGCGCCATCCTGCGGCTGGTGGACATCACCGGCGGCGAGGTCGTCTTCGACGGGACCGACCTGGCGCAGCTCCCCGAGGAGGAGATGCGCCGCTCCCGGCGCAGGCTCCAGATGGTCTTCCAGGACCCGCTCGGCAGCCTCAACCCCCGCCAGAACATCGAGTCGATCCTGGCCGAGGGCATGGCCGCCCACGGCATCGGCGGGAACCGCGAGGAGCGGCGGGAACGCATCCTGAAGGTGCTGGACCGGGTCGGCCTTCCCGACTCGGCGCTGGCGCGCTACCCGCACGAGTTCTCCGGCGGCCAGCGGCAGCGCATCGGCATCGCCCGCGCGCTGGTGCTGGAGCCGGACGTCATCATCTGCGACGAGCCGGTCTCCGCGCTGGACGTCTCCATCCAGGCGCAGGTCATCAACCTGCTGGAGGAGCTCCAGGAGCAGCTCGGGCTGACCTACGTGGTCATCGCCCACGACCTGGCCGTGGTCCGGCACATCTCCGACGTCATCGGCGTGATGTACCTGGGCGCGCTGGTGGAGGAGGCGAACAGCGACGACCTGTACGCCGACCCGCAGCACCCCTACACCAAGGCGCTGATGTCGGCGGTCCCCGTGCCGGACCCGGAGGTCGAGGACACCCGGGAGCGCATCCTGCTCACCGGCGACCTCCCCTCGCCCGCCAACCCGCCCACCGGCTGCCGGTTCCACACCCGCTGCCCCTGGCGGCAGCCCACCCGGTGCGACACGGAGCGGCCGGTGCTCACCGACACCGGCAACGGCCACCGCGTCGCCTGTCACTTCGTGAACGAGATCGCCTCCGGTGAACTCGCGCCGACCTCCGCCCTCGCCCCCGAACTCCTGGGCCCGGGCACCGAGGACGAGGCGCCGGACACGGCCGCGGCGACGGACGGCGACGCTCCCCCGAAGGGCGCCGCTTCCGCCTGACGCCGGGCCGGCAGGGGAATTGCGCCCCGTGCACCAGAGGTGCGCGGGGCGCAACCGCTGTGGTCCGGTCGGGCCCTGGTGGGTGAAAACCCTCCGATTGCCTCGCCCGCGCCACACGCCGCCGCTACCTTCGAACAGTGAAGGCCATCCGTCGCTTCTCGGTCCGTCCTGTCTACCCAGAGTCCCTGCGACCCCTTCAGGAACTGGCGCTGAACCTCCGCTGGTCCTGGCACCCGGAAACCCGCGAACTGCTCCGCTCGGTCGACCCCGAGGGGTGGGCCGCCGCCGGCGGCGACCCGGTGCGGATGCTCAGCACCGTCTCCGCGGACCGGCTCACCGCGCTGGAGGCCGACCGCGGCTTCCGCCGCCGGCTCGCGCTGGCCGTCGGCGAACTGCGCGACTACCTCGGCGACCCCCGCTGGTACCAGCGCAACGTCCCCGACGCCCCGGCCGCCATCGCCTACCTCTCACCCGAGTTCGGCATCAACGCCGCCCTCCCGCAGTACTCCGGCGGTCTCGGCATCCTCGCCGGCGACCACCTGAAGGCCGCCAGCGACCTCGGCGTCCCGCTGATCGGCGTCGGGCTCCTCTACCGCCACGGCTACTTCCGCCAGTCTCTCTCCCGCGAGGGCTGGCAGCAGGAGCAGTACCCCGTCCTGGACCCCCACGAGCTGCCGCTGACCCTCCTCACCGAGGACGACGGCACGCCCGTCCGCGTCCATCTCGCGCTGCCCGGCGGCAGGAACCTCGCCGCCCAGGTCTGGCTGCTGCACGTCGGCCGGGTCCCGCTGCTGCTTCTGGACTCCGTGCTCGGGGAGAATGCCCCCGCCGAACGCGACGTCACCGACCGCCTCTACGGCGGCGGCAGCGAGCACCGGCTCCTGCAGGAGATGCTGCTGGGCATCGGCGGCCTGCGCGCGCTGCGCGCCTACTGCCGCATCACCGGCCACCCGGCGCCCGAGGTCTTCCACATGAACGAGGGCCACGCCGGGCTCGCCGCCCTGGAACGCATCCGGGAGCTCACCGAGGAGGGCGCCGGCTTCGACGCCGCGCTGCGCGCGGTGCGCGCCGGCACCGTCTTCACCACCCACACCCCGGTGCCCGCCGGCATCGACCGGTTCCCCGAGGAACTCGTCGCCCGCCACCTCGGCCCCGGCGCGGAACTCCCCGGACTGGACCCGGCGCCGCTGCTGGGGCTGGGCCGGGAGCCGCAAGCGGCCCGCCCCGGCGAGCAGCCGCAGTTCAACATGGCCGTCCTCGGGCTGCGCACCGCGCAGCGCGCCAACGGCGTCTCCACCCTCCACGGCCAGGTCAGCCGCGAGATGTTCGCCGGACTCTGGCCCGGGTTCGACCCGGCGGAGGTCCCCATCACCTCCGTCACCAACGGCGTGCACGCCCCCACCTGGACCGCCGACGCGATGCGCGCCGCCCGGTCCGGGAAGCCGCTGAGCGACGCCGGGCTGTGGGAGCTGCGCCGCACCATGCGCACCGGGCTGGTCCACGAGATCCGCCGCCGGCTCCGGGAATCCTGGCGGCAGCGCGGCGCGGGCAACGCCGAACTCGGCTGGATCGACGACGTCTTCGACCCCAACGCCCTCACCATCGGCTTCGCCCGGCGCGTCCCCTCCTACAAGCGCCTCACGCTGATGCTGAAGGACCCCATCCGGCTGCGCCGCCTGCTGCTGGACCCCTCGCGGCCGGTGCAGATCGTCGTCGCGGGGAAGGCCCATCCCGCCGACGACGGCGGCAAGCGGCTCATCCAGGAACTGGTCCGCTTCGCCGACGAACAGCAGCTGCGCCACCGCATTGTCTTCCTGCCGGACTACGGCATGGCGATGGCCTCGCACCTGTACGCCGGCTGCGACGTCTGGCTCAACAACCCGCTGCGCCCCCTGGAGGCGTGCGGCACCTCCGGGATGAAGGCCGCGCTCAACGGAGGGCTGAACCTCTCCGTGCGGGACGGCTGGTGGGACGAGTGGTACGACCCCGACTTCGGCTGGGAGATCCCCACCGCCGACGGCGCCACCGGGCTGGACGAACGGCGGCGCGACGAGCTGGAGGCCGCCGCGCTGTACGCGCTGCTGGAGGACCAGGTCGTGCCGCGGTTCTACCAGCGCGACGCCCACACGGAGCTCCCCGGCCGCTGGCTGGAGATGGTGCGGGCCACCCTCGACCGGCTCGGGCCGCGCGTCCAGGCCGACCGCATGGTGCAGGAGTACGTCGGCGCCCTCTACGCGCCGGCCGCCGCCGCGCACCGGGAGCTGGCCGGGCCGGCCGCCGAGGAGCTGGCGGCCTACTGCGCCCGGGTCCGCGACGCCTGGCCCGGGGTGGCGGTCGGCCACGTCGCGGCGGGGGAGGACCTCGCCGACCACCCGGGTGAGGGTGCCACGCTCGGCCGCACCGTCCCGGTGCGGGTCGCGGTCGCCCTCGGCGGGCTGCGGCCCGCGGACGTCGAGGTCCAGGCGGTCACCGGGCGGGTCGACGCCGACGACCGGCTCACCGACCCGGTCACCGTCCCGCTGAAGCCGGTCGGCGGCCAGGATCTGGAGGGCCGCTGGACCTTCGCCGGGGAGCTGTCCTTCGACCGGGCCGGGCCGTTCGGCTACACGGTGCGGGTGCTGCCGCACCATCCGCGGCTGGCGTTCCCCGCCGAGCTGGCGTTGCAGAGCCTGCCCGACGACGAGGCGGCGGCCGGGGCCCAGGGCGTCCTGCTGCGCTGAGCCGGCGGCCGGCCCGCGCACGGTCCACCCGGGCGCGGCGGCCCGCCCGCCGGTGAGGGCAAGCGTGTCGCGGCCCGCCCCTCGCGAGGGACGGGCCGCGACACGTCGCCGGGCGGCGGGGTCAGACCAGGCTCTCCCGCCAGGCGCTGTGCAGGGCGGCGAACCGGCCTGTTCCCGCGATCAGCTCGGCGGGCGGCCCGTCCTCGACCACCCGGCCCGCGTCCATCACCAGCACCCGGTCGGCCACCTCCACCGTCGACAGCCGGTGCGCGATGACCAGCGCGGTGCGGTCGCGCAGCACTGTCTCCATGGCGTGCTGCACCGCGCGCTCACCCGGGATGTCCAGCGAGGACGTCGCCTCGTCCAGGATCACCACCGCCGGGTCGGCGAGCAGCACCCGGGCGAACGACACCAGCTGCCGCTGGCCCGCGGAGATCCGGCCGCCCCGCTTGCGGACATCGGTGTCGTAGCCGTCGGGCAGCGCCTCGATGAACTCGTGCGCCCCGATGGCGCGGGCGGCGGCCTCGATCTCCGCACGGGGCGCGTCCGGCCGCCCCAGCGCGATGTTCTCCGCGACGGTCCCGGAGAACAGGAACGCCTCCTGGGTCACCATCACCACCCCGCGCCGCAGCTCCGGATTGGCCAGGTCGCGCAGGTCCACCCCGTCGAGCAGCACCCGCCCGTCGGTCGGGTCGTAGAACCGGGCGAGCAGCTTCGCCAGCGTCGACTTGCCCGCCCCGGTCGCGCCGACCACCGCGGTGGTCTGCCCCGCGGCGAGGGTGAGGTCGAAGGTCGGCAGCACCTCGCCGCCCGTCCGGTAGGCGAACCGCACCGTGTCGAAGACGACCTCCCGCCCCGGCGCGTCCGCCGGACGCTCCGGCAGCTCCTTCGGCTCCGCCGGCTCGGCGAGCTCGGGCCGCTGCGCCAGCAGCCCCGCGATCTTCGTCAGGGACGCCGACGCCGAGGCGTAGGCGTTGAGGATCATCGCGAAGCGGTCGATCGGGTCGTACAGCCGCCGCACGTACAGCGCGGCCGCCGCCAGCACGCCGAGCTCCAGGTCGCCGTCGGCCACCCGGTAGGCGGACCACAGCACGATCGCGGCCAGCGTCACGTTGGCGGTGAGCCGCGACAGCACCACGAACCGCGCCATCTCCAGGATGGTGCCGCCGTTGAGCCGGCAGTGCTCGCTGTTGAGCTCGTCGAACCGGGCGTCGTTGGCCCGCTCGCGGCGGAAGGCCTTCACCGGCCGGATGCCGTTGAGGGTCTCGTTGAACTTCACAATCACCGTGGCGATCGCCGTCGACCGGCGGGTGAACATCGCGCCCGCCCGCCGCCGGTAGCTGCGGACCAGCAGGTACAGCGGGACGAACGAGGCCATCGTCGCCACGCCCAGCCCGAGGTCCATGTACAGCAGCAGCCCGGTGATGTAGACGATGGAGACGAAGACCGTCATCAGCGTCTGCACGCCCTCGTCCAGCAGCTCGCGCAGCGCCAGGACGTCGGAGGTCGAGCGGGAGATCATCCGGCCGGAGGTGTACCGGTCGTGGAAGTCCAGGCTGAGCGCCTGTGCCTGCCGGTAGATGCGGCCGCGCAGGTCGCGCAGCACTCCCTGGCAGGCCCGGCCCAGCGTCCGGTAGAAGGCGTAGACCAGCACGCCGGAGGCGCCGCCGGCCACGGCGTACAGCACCGCCACCGTGATCAGCGGCCCGTGGTCGCCGTCGAGCGCGGCGGGAACGCCGCTGTCGATGGCGATCGCCACCAGCAGCGGCCCCGCCTGGATGGCGGCCTGCTGGAGCAGCAGCAGCACCGACGCCAGCACCACCAGCCGCCGCTCGGGCCGCAGCAGCGACCGCAGCAGCCGCAGCGGCGCGCCGGGCGGGGCCGGGAGCTGGTCCCGGTCGAAGGGATCGCCGCCGGAGCCGGCCGGTTCGGGGGTGCCCGCGTCGGGGCGCTCCTCGGGGTCCGGCTGCTGGGCGTCCGTGTCCGTGACGGCCGTGGTCATCGGACCGACACCTCCTCGCGTTCCGGGCCCGTCCCCGGGTCCCGCTCCTCACCGGACATCAGGTGCCGGTACTCGGCGGACGTCCGCATCAGCTCGGCGTGCGTCCCCACCGCGGTGACGCGGCCGTCGGAGAGCAGCGCCACCCGGTCCGCCAGCATCACCGTCGAGGGGCGGTGCGCCACGACCAGTGCGGTCGTCCCGACCAGCACCTCCCGCAGGGCGGCCTCCACCCGTGCCTCGGTGTGCACGTCCAGCGCCGACAGCGGGTCGTCCAGCACCAGGAAGCGCGGCCGGCCGACGACCGCACGGGCCAGCGCCAGCCGCTGGCGCTGACCACCGGACAGGCTCATCCCCTGCTCGCCGACCTCGGTGTCCGCCCCGAGGGGGAGGGCGTCGACGAACTCCGTCGCCTGCGCCACGCGCAGCGCGCGGCGGAACTCCTCCTCGTCGGCGGTGCCGTCGACCGCCCCCATCAGCACGTTCTCCCGCACGCTCGCCGAGAAGAGCGTCGGTTCCTCGAACGCCATCGCGACCAGGGCGCGGACCTCGGCGCGGGGCAGCTCCGCGATGTCCCGGCCGTCGAGGGTGATGCTGCCCTCGGTCGCCTCGTGCAGGCGCGGGACGAGCGCCGTCAGCGTGGTCTTGCCGCTGCCGGTCGCGCCGACCAGCGCCATGGTCTCCCCGGCGCGGACGTGCAGGTCGATGCCGTGCAGCACCGGCTCGGCGTCCGGGGCGGCGTCGGGGTAGCGGAAGCCGACCCCGGCCAGGCGCAGTCCGTCGGCCTCCTCGGCCCGGCCGTCCTCCTCCCGCCGCTCGGCGGCCCCGGCCGGGGCGAGGGGCGCGGCGGCGAGCGCCGCGGCACCGGCCGCCTCCCGCGGCGGTTCGGTGTCCATGACCTCGAAGAACCGGTCGGAGGCGGTGGCTGCCTCGTTGCACATCGCGAGGATGAACCCGATCGACTCGACCGGCCAGCGCAGCGCCAGCGCGATGGCGGTGAACGCGACCAGGGTGCCCACCGACAGCGCACCGGACGCGACCTGGAGGACGCCGACCACCAGCACCGCGCCGAGCACCAGCTCCGGCAGCGCGATGATGACGGCGAGAATCCAGCCCAGCATCCGGGCCTTGACCACCTCGGTGCCGTACAGCTGGTCGGAGAGGGCGCGGAAGGCGCGCGCCTGGCTGCGGTGGCGGCCGAACCCCTTGATGACGCGGATACCGAGGACCGACTCCTCGGTGACCGTGGTGAGGTCGCCCATCTGGTCCTGGGCGCGCCGCGCCGCGACCGAGTACTGCTTCTCGAAGCTGATGCACACCCACATCAGGGGCACGAAGGGGCTCATCACGATGAGCGCCAGCTGCCAGCTGAGCGAGAGCATGATCACGCAGCCGACGAGGATGGTCGAGACGTTGACCACCAGGAACGTCAGCGGGAACGCCAGGAACATCCGCAGTTCCTGGAGGTCGCCCGTGGCGCGGGAGAGCAGCTGCCCGGAGGACCACCGGTCGTGGAAGGCCACGGGGAGCCGCTGCGTGTGCCGGTACAGCGCGTTCCGCATCGACGCCTCGACCCCGGCCAGCGGCCGCGCCACCAGCCAGCGCCGCAGCCCGAACAGCACGGCTTCCAGGACGCCGACACCCAGCAGCACCAGACCGCCGATCCACACCCCGGTGAAGTCCCGGTCGGCGACGGGGCCGTCCACGATCCAGCGGAGGATCATCGGCAGCACCAGCGACAGGCAGGACGCGAGGACGGCCACCCCGGCCGCGGTGAAGAAGCGCGCCCGCACCGGCCGGACGTAGGGCCACAGCCGCAGCAGGGATCGGACGACGGAGCGTTTGCGGGCAGGGGAGTCCTGGGCGGTGGGGTCGGTGGCAGACATCAAGGCGAGCTTACGGGGCGCCTGTGGTGCTTCCCATCGGGTTTTTGCCCTAGTCGGAGGTGGCACGGAGGTCCTAGGCCGTAGGTCGGCGGGGCTTCACGAGCGGGCGCGCGCGGGGTGGCACCCGGGCTCCGCCGGGCCGCCGCGGCGCGGCCACTCCGCCGGTTGCCACAGGGCTGCGTCCGCTCGGGCGCAGTCGGCAGCGCGCACGGGGCCCGCCGGCGGGGCCGGCGGCTTCCGGGCGGGGAGGACGCCTGAGGACAGCCCGGGCCGGGGCACCGTGCGGACGGCGGCCTCGCCCCCGGGCCCGTCGGTACCGCGAGCCGCGCGGCGCAGCTCCGTGACGAGGAGGTGCCGGCGGTGGCGTTCCGGGAGACGCCGCGTCCGGGCGGGACGGCGGGAGTGCGGGGTGACGCGGCGCCGTCCGCTGTCGGCGGCGGGGCCTACGCTGGGCGTCATGAGTGACCAGACCGAGTGGCGCGATCTCCAGGTGGCGCTGCGGACCGCCTCCGACATCGCCTTCGACCAGGAGATCCCGAGCGGTGAGCAGGCCGACGTGCTGGTGGACGCGTTGCGTCGCGCCCAGTCCGCGGCGCTCGCGCTCGCCGCCGGGCCGGGGACCACCGGGTGCCGGGTGCATCCGCACGGCGCGGTCGATCCGCTGCACGGCGACAAGGAGGACCCGCTGCCGCCGGGCTGGGGGAAGTGCCTGCTCTGCAACGACCGCCGCAGGCGGGCGGCGACCAACCGCCGCGGTGCCGCGACCAGCCGGCGCGGAATGCGCTGAGCCCGCCCGCGACAGGCGCGGCGGGGCACGAAGGGGCGGTGGTCACCGCGCGGCTGCCGCCGGGCCACCGCCCCTTCGGGCTGTCCGGGCCGGGGCGGGGCGTTGGGAGTCCCGTGGGGCGGCGGCGCCGGTCAGCGCGTGACGGATGCGCGCGGACGGTCGCGTCCGCGCTGCGCCCGGTGCGGGCGCCGCGGCGGCCCGCATGACGCGTCTCAGTTGCCGGTGCGCAGCTCGAACCAGGTCGACTTGCCGCGGGGGAGCAGGTCCACGCCCCAACGGTCGGCCAGGTGGTTGACGAGGCAGAGCCCGCGCCCGGTGGGTTCCAGTGCGCCGACCGGCAGCAGGCAGGGCAGCGAGCGGGAGGGGTCCCGCACCTCGACCCGTACCCAGCCGCGCCGCCGTCGGACACGGACGGTGAAGGTGACGGCGCCGGAGTGCTGGAGCACGTTGTTGACCAGTTCGGAGATCAGCAGCACCGCGTTGTCGGTGAGGTCGGGACCGAGACCCCAGCGGTTGTGAAAGTGAACACGGGTCAGTCGCCGCGCGGCTGCCGCCGCTTCGGGCCGGCCGGGCAGCTCGACGTCTCCGGCCGTCGCGTCGCATCTCAAGTCCATTGCGGCGCGCAAGAGTTCGTGATCGTTGTCGAGTCCCGTGCGAGGGCTGCTCGTGGTGACTGCCATGGCTCCATCATGGCGTGCATATGCCGATCGCGTGGTCCTTTCTCGTGCAAACTCACCGCCTGAACAGGCCGTCGCGTACCGGCGCGTTGCGGCGCTCAGGGGGCGCGCGGGGCGCACTACCCCCGCGAGCAGCGACGATGGGATCGGTGACGCTGCGTGCTCTGACAGCATGGCAAGGGGGGCTCAGAAATTTAAGGTTGACTTAAGACAACCTTCGAGCAGGTCGACCCCGCGGGTGCGCATGAAATTGCACCGCGGATGTGCGGCGGCGCGCCTCCCCGACCCACCCGCGCGCCGCCGCCGCGCACGCTGCGCCGGGGGGCCGCGCCCCGTGCCCCGGCCCCCGCGTCGGGAGGGCCTCGCGCGCGCCGCGCCGGCTCCGGTCGGTATCGTCCCCAGCCGTCGACAGCCGAACCGCGATCCGACCAGGGAGGACCCGCCGTGGCCCCGTCGTTCCACGCCTCACCCAACGTGCTCTTCGTCACGCGCGTCAGCGAGGTGCGGCGGCTCTCTCCCGGGTTCGTGCGCCTCACCCTCGCAGGGGAGGGGCTGGTCCACTTCGCCCCCCACGGCCTCGACCAGCGGGTGAAACTGCTGGTCCCGCGTGATGCCGGCTTCCCCTCCGCGCTCGTCGAGGACCTGCTGCACGAGCCCCGCTGGCGGGAGCGGCGGCGCGAGGTCCCCGAGGAGGTGCGGCCGCCGATGCGCAGTTACACCCCGAGTGCGGTCCGCCCGGACCGCGCCGAGGTCGACCTCGACGTCCACGTCCACGCGGGCGCCGGCCCGGCCTCGGCCTGGGCCGCGGCGGCCCGACCCGGGGCGCCCGCGCTGCTGTCCGGCCCGGACGTGCGCCGCGGTGCCCCGATGCACGGCATCCAGTGGGAGCCCGGCCCGGGGGTGCGCCGGGTGCTGCTCGCCGCCGACGAGACGGCCTATCCGGCCGTGCGCAATATCGCGGCCGCCACCGCCGGTGTGCCCGGACTCCGGCGGGAAGTGCTGTTGGAGGCCGGGGACCCCCGCGACGCCGCGGCGTTGCGCGCCGAGCTGCCGGGGGTCGGGGTGACGGTCGTGATCCGTGGTGAACAGGAGCGCGGCGGGGCGGCGTTGGCCCGGGAGGCCGACGCCTGGGCGGCGCGCTCCGCCGCCGACGCAGCCCGCCTCGGCGAGGGGTTCTACGCCTGGTTGGCGACCGAGAGCACCTGGGTCGCGGGCATCCGGGACGCGTTGCGGGCGGCGGGCGTCCCGCCGCACCGCATCCACGCCCAGGGGTACTGGCACGACCGCGAGCGGGTGTCGTAGCAGGTCGGACGCGGCGGGTGAGCTCTCGTCGCCGAAGTTAGGTAATGCTAAGTTGTTCGGCGCCGCGCCGGTCCTCGGGGGCCGGCGCGTTCTCCCGTCGAATGGAACGTTCATGAGCCTGCCCGTGCCCCACCCGCGTGCCCGCACTCCGCGCGCCCTCTCCCGCGGTGCCGTCCTGCTGGCCGCCGCGCTGGTCCTCGCCGCCTGCGGCGGAGGGGACGGTGACGGCGCGGGCTCGGGTGACGGCGACGCGGCCGAAACCGGGCGCCGTTCCGTCGAGCACGCCCGGGGCACCGCCGAGGTCCCCGAGGCGCCCCAGCGCGTGGTGGTGCTCGAACCGGTGCAGCTCGACACGGCGATAGCCCTGGGCGTGACCCCGGTGGGTGCCGCGGTCCTCAACGAGGCCGCGGGCGTCCCCGCGTACCTCGGCGAGGCCGGCCAGGAGGTCGAGACCGTCGGCACCGTCCCGGAGCCCAACGTCGAGAAGATCGCGGCCCTGGACCCCGACCTGATCATCGGTACCGAGTCCCGGCACTCCGCGCTCTACGACCAGCTGGAGACGGTGGCACCCACCGTCTTCATGGCCTCGCAGGCCGACCCGTGGGCCGACAACGTCGCCCTGGTGGCGCGCGCCCTCAACGACGAGGCGGGCGCCGAGGAGCTCCTCACCGCCTACCAGGACCGCTGCGAGGAGGTAGCCGAGGAGCACGGCACGGCCGGCAGCACCGCACAGCTCGTCCGGCCGCGGGACGGCATCCTCACCCTTTACGGGCCCACCTCCTTCGCCGGAAGCACCCTGGAGTGCGCCGGCTTCACCACCCCCGAGCGCGACTGGGAGGAGTCCATCTCGGTGGACGTCTCGCCGGAGCGCGTCCTCGACGCCCGCGCCGACCTGGTGCTCGTCACCGCGGCCGACGTCGCCGCTGCTGACGCCGTGCCGCCGGCGGTGCGTGACAACGCCGAGTCGTTCGCCAACCTGCACGTGGTCGACCAGTCGTTCTGGATCACCGGCGTCGGCCCGCTGGGCGGCATGGCCGTCCTCGACGACCTCGACCGCCTGCTGTCGGCCGGCTGACCGGCGAGCACCCGCGCGCCCCGATGACCGGCACCGCCCCCGCCCCGCCCGCCCCCGCCCCGCCGACCGCCCGCCACCGGCGGGCGGTCGCCGCGGTGGCGGTGCTCGCGCTCGCTGTCGCCCTTTCCCTCCTGGTCGGCGCCAACCCGCTCCCGCCGCCCCTGGTGGTGGAGACACTCCTCGGCGGCGGCACGGACGAGTCCCGCTACGTCGTCCTGGAGCAGCGGGTGCCGCGCACCCTCGCGGGGCTCGCGGTGGGGGCGGCGCTGGGCGTCGCCGGCGCACTGATCCAGGCGTTCACCCGCAACCCGCTGGCCGACCCCGGCATCCTCGGCGTCAACGCCGGCGCCGCGTTCTTCGTCGCCGTTGGCATCACCTTCCTCGGCGTGACCAGCCCCTTCGGGTACGTCTGGCTCGCCTGCGCCGGCGCCCTGGTCCTGACGGTCCTGGTCTACGGCATCGCCACCGCCGGGCGCTCGGCGGTGGACCCCGTCCGCATGACGCTCAGCGGCGTCGCGGTCGGCGCCGTCTTCGCCGGACTGACCACCGGGCTCACCCTCACCCACCCCGACTCGTTCGACCGAATGCGCGGCTGGAGCGCGGGCAGCCTGCTGGAACGCGGCACCGACGTCCTGCTGCCGGTGCTGCCGCTGCTGGTGGCGGGACTGCTCATCGCCTTCCTGGTCGCGCCCGCGCTGAACTCCGTCGCGCTCGGCACCGACGTCGCCCTCGCCCAGGGGGTCTCCGTCGGGCGGGTCCGCGTCGCGGTCCTCGCCGCGGTCACCCTGCTCGCCGGCTCGGCCACCGCCGTCGCCGGACCGATCGTCTTCGTCGGCCTCGTCGTACCCCACCTGGTGCGCTGGACCGTCGGGACCGACCAGCGCCGCATCGTCCTCGGCTCGCTGGTCGTCGCGCCCACCCTGGTGCTGCTCGCGGACGAGGTCGGGAGGATCGCGGTGCTGCCCAGCGAGATGCCGGTGGGCGTGGTGACCGCGTTCATCGGCGCACCCGTGCTGATCGCGCTGGTCCGACGGCGGAAGGCGAGCGCACTGTGACCCCCCTGCCCCGCACCGCGCCGCGGACGCGGCCGCACGGCGCACGGCCGGGCGGCGGCGCCCCGTCGCCCGGCGCGGCGCCCGGCTCGGCCGGGTCAGG
>NZ_JAAVJD010000480.1 GCF_012033735.1 Streptomyces lonarensis
TCCAGCGGCGGGCTTCGTTCTTCTCGTCGGCGAAGTCGAGGTCGTCGCCGGTGAAGCGCCAGGACTCGCGCTGGACGGTCATGCGGTCGATCGTCACCCGCGGCACGTGGTCCGCGTCGGGCCGCAACGCGAAGCGGTCCATCACCCGGTTGGTGAGGGCATGGCCGAAGACGTCGAGGACGTCGAACTCCGCACCGTCGGGCAGCACCGCGGTCAGCCGGCCGTCCCGGTCCGCGACCGTCACGTCCGCGCTGAGCAGGCAGCGCTCGCGGTAGGGGTCGCCGGTGTGGTCGGCCAGCGCCACCGCGTAGTCCTCGTTCCGTTCCAGCGCCGGCCTGCTGCGGGCCGACCACTTCAGCGGCAGTTCCTTGGGCAGCATCGGCGTCAGCCGCGGGCCGGGGAAGTCACGCGTGGTCTCCGCGACCAACTCCTCGATCGCCGGGTGCTGGTGCACGAAGAGCGACGCGGCCACGGTGTTCATCGCGATGTGCAGCTCGCCGAGGACGAGGGAGAAGTCGCCGCGGGCCACGGCGTCGGTGCTGTCGGCGACGACCAGGACGTCCGGGCTGACGTACCGGGACAGCGACCAGCCGTCTCGGGGACCGCCGAACTCCTGCGCCACCCGCTCCGCGATGTCCTCCGAGCGCAGCTGCACCCGCCGGACCCCCTCGGGGGCGTCGATGATCCGCGCCCAGCGCTCGCGCAGCTCCGCCTGGACGCGCTCCGCCTCGGCCGTCGAATCCGGGTGCGGCGCGGGGAGGCAGGCGAAGTACAGCGACGCGAGGTCCGTCGTCGGGGACTCCCCACGCACCCGGTCGAACGCCTGCCGGATACGGGCCCGCATCGACTCGGCGTAGCGGCTGGTGAGCCAGCCGACCGCCGTCAGGCACAGGGACAGCGGCGTCAGTTCGTCGAGGATGGTGTGGCCGATGGTGGCGGTGGTGGAGCGGCGGGTGTCGGTGTAGAGGAGGGAGCGGTTGGGTGCGGTGCGGGTGCTTTTGTTGCGTTGGGATGCGGTGTGGGTGATGTC
>NZ_JAAVJD010000481.1 GCF_012033735.1 Streptomyces lonarensis
CGGCCGACCGGCATGCGGTCGGCCGCCGGGGGACGCACCGGGCGGGCCCGGGCGTCAGACGTCGGCCGCGGCCTCCTCGTCCTCCGCCGGCTCCTCGCCGTCCTCGGCGGGCTCGGAGGCGTCCTCGGCATCGGCGTCGTCGGTGCCGCCCGCGTCGTCGTCCTCCTCGGGGGCGGTGGGTGCCGGGCTCTGGCAGCCCTCCTGGCGCGCCATCGCGTCGCCGAGGTCGCCGCTCTGCAGCTCGCTGAGCGCCTCGTCGCCGGACTGCCCGAGCTCGTCGAGCTGGCCGACCATCTCCCGCAGCCCCTCGGCGAAGGCGGCGCGGTCGGAGGTGTCGAGCGCGTCGCTCGCCTCCTGGAGGCTCGTGTAGGACTGGGAGAGGCCGTTCAGCTCCTCGACGGCGTCGCTGCGCAGCTCCTCGCCGTCGTCGACCGGCGGGTCACCCGCGTCGTTGACGGCCTGCGCCAGGGAGTCGAAGGCTGCCGCCAGCTCCCCGTAGGAGCTGGAGTACACCTCCTGCACCTCGGCGGGCTCCTTGCTGCCCTCGCTCGCCTCGGCCAGCGCCTGGTTGGCGGCTTGGATGCGTTCCACCTGCGGCTGCACCTGGTCGCAGACGTTCTTCGCCCACGCCTCGGTCTTCTCGCCGCTGTCCTCGCCGCACCCCGTCAGCGCGAGCGCGAGCATGGCGCAGCCCGCCACCGTCGTCGCGAACCTTCTGTTCACCGTTGTCCGGTCCCTTCCCAGGCGATGGCCCCCACGGGGCGCTGGCCACCGGCCCCGGGCGGGCCGGCCGCGGGGGACGTGCCGTCGTCGGACAGCCGCGTGCGGCCGTGCGGCGGGCCCCTGGTCACGGTGGATGGCGACCGGTCGTCGCCCACCGTGGCAGGACGTCGGGCGCCGTCGGCCCCGCGACCCTCCCGCTACCGGTGCTGCCGCGCGGGCGAGGCGTGTCCCCGGTTCGGGAACCTACCGCAGACGGAAGGGCGGTGTGCCCCGGCACACCGCCC
>NZ_JAAVJD010000482.1 GCF_012033735.1 Streptomyces lonarensis
CCCCGGGGCCGTGCGCCTCGTGCGCCGCGAGGCGCCGCGCCGGCCGGTGCAGCGCGGGCTCGAACCCGTCGGCGCCGGGGCCGGTGCGGAGGGGGCCGACCGCCCCGTGCTCGGCTGCCTCCGCCTCCCGGGCGAACTCGTCGAGCACCCGCAGCCCGTCGAGGGCCGCCGCGCAGTGCGGGCAGCCCGCGACGTGCGGGTCGCCGGTGACGGTGCCGTCGTCCCAGCTCTCCCAGAGCTGCTCCACCGAGCGGCCACAGGCGAGGAGTTCGTCGTCGGCCGGGAGAGCGGCGCTCCTCGGGGGAATGCCGTGGTCAGGGGGGCCCGAGGCGGGCGGGCTCATCGCCATGCGTCCATCGCCTCCATCAGATGACGCCGTGCGCGGTAGATCCGGCCGCGCACGGCCTGGTGGGTGATGCCGACCGAGTCGGCGATCTCGTCGTAGCTCAGTCCGTGCAGTTCCCGCAGCACCCAGCAGGCGCGCTGCTCGGCGGAGAGACCGGCCAGCGCGCGGGACATCGCCGCGGCCGCCGCCGACGACTCCGCCGCCCGGGTCGGTGACGCCTGGTGGTCGGGGGCCGAGGGCTCCGCCACCGCGTCGAGGTCCGAGGTCGGCCGCCGGGCGCGCAGCAGGTTGAGGCAGCGGTTGGTGACGATCCGGTACATCCACGTCAGGAACGCGGACTGCCTGCGGAACTCCGGGAGGCGGCGCCAGGCGTTGACGAAGGAGTCCTGGACGGCGTCCTCCGCGTCGGCCCGGTCCCCCAGCAGCCTCGTCGCCAGCCGCAGCAGCACGGGACTGTGGCGGCGGACGAGGAGCTCGAAGGCGTCGTCGTCGCCCTCGGCCGCCCGCACCACCAGCACGGAGTCGTCCAGCGTACCCAGCACGCCGCCCGCGGCGGGGGTGGCGACCTCGGGGGCGGCGCCGGGCGGCGGCAGGCCGTCCGGTGTGTCGGCGGCGCCGCCCGCGGGCGGCGCGCCGGCGCCAACACCCTGGCCCTGGTGCT
>NZ_JAAVJD010000048.1 GCF_012033735.1 Streptomyces lonarensis
GGCCCCGGTGCCGACGCGGCCGACGCCGCACGGGCGGTGGCGGCCGGCGACCCGGCGGCGCTGGCGGTCTGGCAGGCCGCGGTGGAGGCGCTCGCCGACGGCCTGCTGATGGCGGTGACCCTCCTCGATCCGCGGGTCGTGATCGTCGGCGGCGGTCTCGCCGAGGCCGGCGACACGCTGCTCGTGCCGCTGCGCGCCGCGCTGCGGGAGCGACTGACCTTCCAGCAGGAGCCCGCACTGGTACCGGCGGCACTCGGCGACGGCGCCGGATGCCTGGGCGCG
Organism: Streptomyces lonarensis; assembly: GCF_012033735.1. Classification (GTDB taxonomy): domain Bacteria; phylum Actinomycetota; class Actinomycetes; order Streptomycetales; family Streptomycetaceae; genus Streptomyces; species Streptomyces lonarensis. The sequence continues at coordinate 283 of NZ_JAAVJD010000048.1, forward strand.
GGCCTGCTGGCTTGGGAACTCCGGGCGCGCACGCTGCCCGGGTCCGGGACCGCCGCCCCGGCGGACCGGGCGGGGACGACGACGGCGACGTCCGCAGAGATCACGGACCCGGTGGCGGGACGGCCGGCAACCAGCCGCGCGGCAGCCCCGACCCCGCACGCGTCCGCCACGACCGACCCCACTCCCCGGAGGTTCGACCAGTCATGACGACAGACACCCAGCGCACGGTGCTATCCGGGGCCCGCGTCGTCCTGCCGAGCGGCGTGGTCGAGGACGGCCGGGTGGCCGTCGCGGACGGACGCATCGTCACCGGGCACCCCGAGGAGCGGCCGACCCACGACCTCGCCGGGCACTGGGTGGTGCCCGGGTTCGTGGACATGCACGTCCACGGCGGCGGTGGCGCCTCGTTCTCGGCCGGAACGGTCGAGGAGGCGCGCACGGTGATCGACACGCACCGCGCGCACGGCACCACCACCATGGTCGCCTCCACGGTGACCGGCGCCCTCGACGACCTGGCCCGGCAGGCGGGCAGCCTCTCCGAGCTCGTCGAGGACGGCGAACTCGCGGGGCTCCACTTCGAGGGGCCGTTCATCTCGTCGCACCGCTGCGGCGCGCACCAGCCGTCGCTGCTGCGCGACCCGGACCCGGCGGACGTCCGGAAGCTGGTGGAGGCCGCCCGCGGCACCGCGGCCATGGTGACCCTGGCGCCGGAGCTGCCGGGCGGCCTGGAGTCGGTGGCGCTGCTGCGGGAACTGGGCGTCCTGGCGGCGGTCGGCCACACCGACGGGGACTACGACGTGGTGCGGCGGGCGGTGGACGCCGGAGCGAGCGTGGCGACCCACCTGTTCAACGCGATGCCGCCGCTGGCGCACCGCGCGCCGGGCCCGGTCGCCGCGTTGCTGGAGGACGAGCGGGTGACGGTCGAGCTGATCGACGACGGCACCCACCTCCACCCGGCGGCGCTGCGGCTGGCGTTCCACCGGGCGGGCCCGGACCGGGTGGCGTTCATCACCGACGCGATGGGCGCGGCGGGGATGGGCGACGGCCGGTACCCGCTGGGTCCGTTGGAGGTGGACGTCACCGACGGGGTGGCGCGGCTGGTCGAGGGCGGCGCCATCGCCGGCTCGACGCTGACGCTGGACCGGGCGCTGCGGCGGGCGGTGACGGTCGACGGCATCCCGGTCGCCGACGCGGTGCGGGCGCTGGCGGCCACCCCGGCCAGGATGCTGGGGATCGACGACCGGGTGGGCTCGGTCGAGGTGGGCAAGGACGCCGACCTGGTGGTGCTGGACGAGGGCTTCGAGGTCGTCGGGGTGATGCGCAAGGGCCGCTGGCTCCGGGAACCGGCGGTCGTCCCCGCCGGCTGACGCGGCGGACGGGCGGCGCTGCCCGGCGTACGTGAGCGGCCCCGGTGCCGCGCCCCTCGCGGGGTGCGGCGCCGGGGCCGTCGTCGTTGCGCGCGGGGCGCGGGGCGCGCACCGTGGGGGCGGGGCGCGCCGTCCGTCACCAGTCGACGGCGCCGTCGACGTTCTCGGTGATCTCGATGCGGTCGATGAGGACGTCGCAGCCGTCGCTGGAGCCGCAGCCGATCTGGATGAGGTTGGAGCCCTCCTGGAGGGTCACCTCGTTGTAGGTGCGGGTCCAGTTGTCCTGGTACGAGCCGCCGGAGCGGTAGTCGCGGAAGTTGACCTTGTCGGACCGGACGGTGTCGTTGATGGCGAAGCTCATCTCCTGGTCACCGTCGTTCATGGTGTAGCCCACGTAGAGGCGGTAGGTGCCCGGGGAGCCGTCGAAGTCGAAGCGCCAGCTGACGGTGGCCTGCTCGTTCTCCAGCCCGGCGATGTAGCTGCCGTCGGCGCTGCGGGCGCCCTCGACGTGGCCGCCGCCGAGGGTGGCGCCGTTGCGCAGGTCGAGGTCGGCGGTGAGGTCGGCGGTGGGGAGGCCGGCGCTGCTGGGGGGCTCCTCCTCCGTCTCGCCCTCCTCGGCGCCGTCGTCGCCGGGCTCCTCCTCGGTCTGGTCCTCCTCGGGCTCCTCGCCGCCCTGCTCGCCGCCGTCGGGCGCGATCTCGCTGCTGCCGTCGTCGGCCTGGTCGCCGCTGTCGCCGTCGTCGCCGGAGAAGATCAGGGCCGCTCCGACACCGATGACCACGGCGGCGACGACCGCGATGGCGCCGATGAGGAGGGTGTTGCGGCGCGGGGGTTCGCCGCCCGGCTGGTAGGGGCCGGGGCCGCCGGCGGCGTGGTAGCCGCCGCCACCGGGCTGCGTCTCGGGAGCCGCGTAGTACGGGTCCTGCGCGTGCTGGTGAGTCGGAGCGGGCTGGGGGTAGCCGTAACCCGTGCGCTGCCCGCGTCGTTCACCGACGGGGCGCACATCGTGGTACGAGGGCTGCTGGGGCGCCTGGGGCGGCGCCTGGCCGTCCTGCGGACGGTAGAGGTAGCCGAAGGGGTCCTCGCCGCCCTCGGGCCGGCCGTTACCGTTGTTCCCCGCGCTCATCTCCTGCGCTCCCATCGTCCCCGCCCTGGTCCATCGGAGGCCGAGCCTACCGCGTTCGTGGCACACAGAACGGCGCGGAGGAGGTGCGGACGGCCACACCCGGCCCTGACCGGCGGCTCAGCCCGCTCGCCGCCGGTGGTGGGGGCGGGAACGCTTCTCCAGGTACATGCGCTGGTCGGCCGACTCCAGGATCTGCTCGGTGGTGGTGCCGCAGGCCGCCCAGCCGATGCCGAAGCTGGCGCCGACCCGCAGCACGCGGTCCTCCACCCGCATCGGCGGGATGATCGCCTGCCGCAGCCGGACCGCGAGGTCGGACGCCTCGGCGGCTCCGAGCCCGTCGGCGAGGACGACGAACTCGTCACCGCCGAGCCGGGCGACGGTGTCGTCGTCGCGCACCGCCCGCAGCAGGCGCCGGGCGACCTCCTGGAGTGCGGCGTCGCCGTAGCCGTGGCCGTGGCGGTCGTTGATCGACTTGAAGCCGTCCAGGTCGCAGAAGAGCACCGCGAGCCCCTTGCCGTCGCTGCCGGGGGCGTCCGGCGGCATCAGGTGCTCGTGGTGGTCGTACGGCGGCGGCGCCGGGGTGCCGAGCCCGGTGAAGGCGTCGGTGGCGCGCAGCGGCGGGCCGTCGCCCGGCCGGTCGCAGATGCGGCTGCCGAGCCGCTGGCGGAGTTCGGCGCTGTTGGGGAGGCCGGTGAGCGAGTCGTGGCTGGCGCGGTGGCGGAGCTGGAGCTCGTGGCGCTTGCGCTCCTCGATGTCCTCGACGTGGGTGAGGAGGAAGCGCGGGCCGTCGGTGGTGTCGGCGACGACGGAGTTGCGGAGGGAGACCCAGACGTAGGAGCCGTCGCGGCGGCTGAGTCGGAGTTCGGCGCGCCCGCCCTCGGCGGAGGTCCGCAGCAGGACGCCGATGTCCTCGGGGTGGACGAGGTCGGCGAAGGCGCAGCGCCGCAGCAGCGTCATGGGGCGGCCCAGCAGTCGGCAGAGGGCGTCGTTGACGCGGAGGAGGAGGCCGTGCTCCTCGCCGCCGACCTCGGCGATGGCCATGCCGCTGGGGGCGTACTCGAACGCCTGGCGGAAGCTCTCCTCGCTGGCGCGCAGCGCCTGCTGCTCGCGTTCCAGCCGTTGCAGCGCCCGCTGCATGTTGCCGCGCAGCCGGGCGTTGGATATCGCGATGGCGGCCTGGGAGGCGTAGAGCTGGAGCGCCTCGCGTATCCAGGGGCCGGGGCGGCGGCCGTTGCTGGGGCGGTCGACGGAGAGGACACCGAGGAGTTCGCCGTCGGCGGTGGTCATGGGCGCGTAGAGCAGGTCCATCGGGTGCCACTCGTCGGGGTAGCGAGGGGCGGGGCCGGTGCTGGTCCAGGTGGGGACGTCGTCGTCCAGGGCCCAGGACTCGGTGTAGGGGATGAAGCAGAGTTCGCCCCAGCGCTCCCCCATGCCGAGCCGGCGCTGCCAGGACTCGCGGGAACCGGTGCGGCCGGCGAGGTTGGTCTCGACCTCGGTGTCGCCGGCGACGGCGGCGACCAGCAGGTCACCGTCGGGGCGGACGAGGTTGACGGCGGCGAGCTCGAAGTCGACCGCCTCGACCACGCCGTCCACGATCGTCTGGAGGGTGGCGGCCATGGAGCGCGCGGTGTTGAGACGAGCCACGGCGTCGTGCAGTTCCCGCAGCGATGCCAGGCGGACGTACGGCTCGGTCTCCGTTCCCATTCACACCCCCAGCCGAATGCACATGCAGATACACAGGCCACTGAATCACAGCGAGCTGTGCGCTAGGTACACAGGGTCAACCAGAACTTTGCTGCTGTGATCCATGTCACACCACGCCAGGGCTCGGTCGCGCGACGTAGGTCCACGGGCGCCCCACTGGTCCCACCGCCCGATGCGTGGGCGCGCCCACGGCGGTTACGTTCTCTCCTGTGTTCAGTAGCGCGGAAAGACCCAGGAATACCACCGGAGCCGACAGCGCCCGGACACCGGGGGCGGCGACCATCGCCGCGCCGGTGCCGACGGCGCAGCCCCAGTGCGTCCATGCTGGAGGGGTGAGTCAGGACGAGTTCCGTGCCGCGATGACCCGCCTGGCCGGCGGGGTGGTGCTGGTCACCGCGCACGACGAGGAGGAGGACCCCGCCGGGGCCGGCGCGGGCATGACCGCCACCTCGTTCCTCTCCGTCTCCCTGGACCCGCCGCTGGTCCTCGTCAGCGTGCGCACCGGTTCGCGCATGGCCGACATCCTGGACCGGCAGGAGCTGTGGGCGGCCTCGCTCCTGGCCGAGGGGCAGCACGCGCTGGCCGGCCGGTTCGCGATGAAGGGCCGCCTCAGCGACCGGCTGATATTCCGCGAGACGCCCCACGACGTGGGCGAGCACACCGGCGCCCCGCTGCCGCACGGCGCCCTCGCCTCGGTGGAGTGCCGCACCGAGCAGCGGGTGGTCGCCGGCGACCACACCCTCCACATCGGCCGCGTCCTGGCGACCCGGCTGCCCGCGACCGCCGACGGTCCGCTGCTGTACTCCCGCGGCCGCTACGGCACCCTCGGCTGAGACCCCGCCGTCCGCGGGCGGACGGTCCGCACGACGGGCGCAGGGCGGGGAACGGACGGGCCGGCAGGACGACCGGTCAGTCCCAACCGTCGCCGGCGCGACCGCGCTTGACGTCCCCCCGGGCCTTCTTCTGCCGCAACCGGCGCTCGTTGGACCCCCGCGACACCCTGCGGCTGCGCCGGGCGCGCGGCGGCGGCGCGACGGCGTCGGCCAGCAGCGCGGCCATCCGGCGCGCCGCCTCCTCCCGGTTGCGCCACTGCGAACGGAAGGTCGAGACGCGGACGGTGAGGACCCCGCCGCGCAGCCGCCCGGCGAGCCGCTGCAGCGCCCGCTCCCGCAGCTCCTCCGGCAGCGCGGCCGTCGCGGCGAGGTCGAGACTCAGCTCCACCCGGCTGTCGCTGGTGTTGACGTGCTGGCCGCCGGGCCCGGATGACCGCGAGAACCGCCAGCTCAGCTCGGCCTCGGGCAGGTACAGCGGAGCGCCCGTGCGGCCGGAGCCGTCCACGGGTGCCGCTGCGATGACATAGGGCCCGGGCATGAGGGCAATGATCCCCCTCGGGGGCGCTCCCCCGCACCCCGTTTGACGACGGGCGGCAGCGGGGCGCCCGCACGGACCGGCCGTCACACCGCGTACCGCCCGCAGGTGGCACGTGGGGGTCGGGAACCAGCCGGGACCACGAGCCGTTGGCAAAGAAACGGTAACGTCGGGTCCGGACACGCTCCGTGCCCCCGCAACGCAACGCAACGCCAGATAACGACCAAGGGGATCTACTAATGGTTGTGAGCCTCACCAAGGGCGGCAACGTCTCGCTGAGCAAGGAGGCCCCGGGCCTGACCGCCGTGACCATCGGTCTCGGCTGGGACACGCGCACCACCACCGGTGCGGACTTCGACCTCGACGCCTCCGCCATCGCCGTGGACGCCGCCGGCAAGGTCGTCTCCGACGGTCACTTCGTCTTCTACAACAACCTCATCTCCCCCGACCAGGCGATCCAGCACGCCGGTGACAACACCACCGGCGAGGGCGAGGGCGACGACGAGGAGATCAAGGTCTTCCTGGACGGCCTCGGCCCGGAGATCGACAAGGTCGTCTTCCCCGTCTCGATCCACGACGCCGACGCCCGCGGCCAGAGCTTCGGCCAGGTCCGCAACGCGTACATCCGCGTCGTGAACCAGACCGGCGGTACCGAGATCGCCCGCTACGACCTCACCGAGGACGCCTCGACCGAGACCGCCATGGTCTTCGGCGAGCTGTACCGCAGCGGCGCGGAGTGGAAGTTCCGCGCGGTCGGTCAGGGCTACGCCTCGGGCCTGCGCGGCATCGCGCAGGACTACAGCGTCAACGTCTGAGCCGCCACCGCCTCGCGCACCCCACGCCGGCCGACGCCCCCGCACCGGGGCGCGGCCGGCGTCCGTGTTCCGGCCCGTCGCCCGAGGGGGCCCGCTGCCGGGCGGGCGGCGACGGGGAGCGTGACACCATGGGCCGGTGCTCGACATCGGCTACGCGCTCTCCCGTCGCTTCCCGGACCCGCCCCAGACGGAGTACCGCACCGCCGACGTGCGGTCGCTGCGCCACGACCTCTTCTGCGGCGACGTCTACCTCGCCGACACCGGGACCGACGAGGAACTCGCCACCTCCTGGGGCTGGGTGCCCGTCCTGGACTTCGCCTGGGCGCTGTGCGACATCGCCGAGCGGCTGGACCGCGACCCGATGGGCAGCCGGGCCGCCCGCCCGCAGCGCGCCGAGCTCGACTTCACCGAGTCCACCGAACTGCTGCGGTTCGAGCGCCGGTTTGGCCATGTCGCCGTCCGTGCCGACTGGGACCGCGAGGAAGGGCCGACGCTGTCGGTCCCCCACTCCGAACTGCGGCGCGAGGCGCGGGACTTCCTGCACGACCTCGTGGCCGACCTCACCGACATGCACGACGATCTCGACCACAACCCGGCGATCTGGGATCTGCTCGCCCGCTTCCCCCGGGTCTGACGCCCCGGTCGGGGCAGCCGCGGAGAGCGGACGGCCGGCGGCGGGACGCCGGTAAGGGGCCCGCGGCGGTCAGGGCAGGACGCGCAGCCCGGTGGCCGCCGCGAGCGCGGGAGCGAGCTCCAGCAGCTGCGCGGCGCTCACCACCGCCCCGGCCAGTTCGGCGACGCCCCGGCCGATCTCCAGCCGGGTCGCGCCCCGCAGATCGACATCGCGCAGCGTGGTCCCGGCGAGGTCGGCGCCCCGCAGCTCGCAGCCGGTGAACGAGACGCGTTCCAGGCGGCCGCCGGAGAAGTCCGGCTCGACCAGCACGCAGTCCTCGAAGGCGACATCGGTCAGTCGCGCCTGCCGCAGGTTGAGGTAGTCGATCTTCCCGCCGCGGATGCGGACGCGGTCCAGCCGAGCGGCGCTCAGTTGCACCCCGCCCAGCCTCGCGTCGAGCAGCTCGGTGTCGCGGAGCGTCGCCTCCGACAGCGCCGTCCCGACGCCCCGCACCCCGGTCAGCAGGGAGTCGACCAGCCGGGCGCGGCGCAGGTCCGTCTCGTCGAGCCGGCAGCCGCGCAGCACGCACCCCAACAGGGTCGCGCCCCGACCGGACCCGCCGGCGAGGTCGGTGCCGTCGAACTCCACCCCGTCGCAGTCGGCGCCCGGTTCCAGGTCGTAGCGGTCCCCGGGACGCAGCACGGGCGTCTCGTAGACCGGCGGACGCGGCGGGCGCACCGCGGGGCTCCCGCCGGCGCTGCGGGTCGGGCGGTCGGGCCGGGGTGCGGAGGGCGGTTCCATGCCGTCAGTCTGGCCCACGCCACCGACACCGCCCCGCCGTTCACCGGGCGCGGCGCGGGTCAGGGGCGCGGCGGGGCGACTCCGGGCGGCGGTCCCGTGGCCGGGCGGGGCACCCGGCCCGGCCGGCCGGCCGCCGCCACCCCGCCGGGCGGGGCGTCCGGTCCGGAGGCGGCGTTCGGACGGGCACAGTCGCTGCCGTCGGGCAGCCTCAGCTCGGTGACGGCCCCGCCCGTGGCGGGGTTGGCGCGGTGGACGCGGGCGCCCAGCAGCCGTGCCTGCCCGGCGACGATGGTCAGCCCCAGCCCGGTGCCCCGCCCTCGTTCGCGGGCGGCGGTGCGGAACCGCTGCGGCCCCTGGGCGAGGAGTTCGGCGGGGAACCCCGGGCCGTGGTCGCGGACGCGCAGCACCGTCCCGTCGACCTCCAGCTCCACCGGCACTCCCCCGTGGCGCAGCGCGTTGGAGAGCAGGTTGGCCAGCACCCGGGCAACCCGGCGGGGGTCGGTGCGGACCTCCGCGTCCGCCACCACGGTCAGGGTGATCGCCTCTCCGCCCGCCGCTTCGGGTAGTTGGTCGGCGCAGGCGGCGACCGCCTGGCGGGCCAGTCCGCTGGTGCGGCAGCACTCGAACTCGGCCTGTTCGACCCCAGCGGTGTCGAGCCGCGCCACCTCCAACACGTCCTCGACCAGGCGCCGCAGGGTGCGGGCGCGGTCCCGGACCAGTTCGGTGGGACGGCCGGGCGGCAGCAGCTCCGCCGCGGTCACCAACCCGGCCACGGGCGTGCGCAGTTCGTGGGCGATGTCGGCCGTGATGCGCCGTTCCGCCTCCAGTCGGACCTGGAGGGCGTCGGCCATGGTGTTGACGGCCGCCGCCATGCGGGCGATCTCGTCGCGGCCGCGCGGCCGGACGCGTGCCGCCAGGTCGCCCTGGGCGATGCGCTGCGCGGTGCGCGCCGATCCGGCGATGCGCCGGCCGCCGACGGTGGCCAGCAGCAGCCCCAGCAGGCTGCCGAGGCCGGTGGCGATCAGTCCCGCGCCCCACAGCGTCCGGTTCAGCGCACCCAGCGCCTCGGTCTGCGGCAGGTAGCTCTGCCGGACCGCCAGCACGGTGGCCGGGCCCTCGGCGGAGCCGCCGCCGCTCGTCGTCACGCCGTCGGCGGGCGGGGCCGCGGCGGGGCGTTCGCGCAGCGCCGCCCAGAGGACCGGGTCCTCACCCGCGCGGTCGAGGAAGGTGGCGCGCACCGGCTGGGTCTCGATGGCGTCGCGGAGGGCGTCCGGCAGGTCCGGCGGGTTGACCAGCACCCCGCCGTCGATCATCCGCTCGTAGTCGGCGACGGCGGCGAGCAGACCGGCGTCCAGGTCGCGGCGGGCGGTGTCGAGCTGGGTGGCCGAGGTCTGGTCGTGCACCAGCACCCCGATGACGGCCGCCACCAGGGCGCCCACGGCGGCGACGCTCAGCGCGAGCTTGCCCCGCAGGCCGAGGAGACCCGGCCGGACGTACCGGGCGGCGGCCCGGGGGTCGCGGGGGTCGCGCCCGGGCGGTGAGCCGCCGGCGGGGGCCGCCCTCTGTCGGGCCCCGGGCGGATCGCACGCGCCGTCGCGCGCGGCGCCGGCCGAGGCGTGCGGCGGCCGCCGCTCCCCCGCGGGGCCGGTCGCCCGGGCGGTCGCACCCACGGCCGGTCACGGCCTCAGCTTGTAGCCGAAACCGCGGACGGTCTCGATGCGCTCGTGCCCGACCTTGGCACGCAGCCGTTGCACATGGACGTCGACCACCCGGCTGTCGCCGCCCCAGTTGTAGTCCCAGACCCGCTCCAGCAGGGTGGAGCGACTGAGGACGACGCCGGGTTCCGCGGCGAACTCCAGCACCAGTTTCAGCTCGGTCGGGGTCAGTTCCAGCAGGCGTTCGCCGCGCCGTACCTCCAACGAGCGCGCGTCGACGGTGAGATCACCGGCCCGCAGCAGCCGTTGCGGTTCCGGCTGCTCGACCGGGCCCTCGGCCGCGGGGCCGCCCGCCGCCGGGCCGGCGCGGCGCAGCGCGGCACGCATCCGGGCGACCAGCACGGCGGTGTCGTAGGGCTTGGTGAGGTAGTCGTCGGCGCCCGCCTCCAGACCCTGGACGACATCGATGGGGTCGGTGCGGGCGGAGATCATCAGCGCCGGTACCCCGCTGGTCTCGCGGATGCGCCGGACGAGGCTGACGCCGTCGAGTTCGGGCAGCATCACGTCGAGGACGGCGACGTCGGGTGGGTGGGAGCGGAACATCGCCAGCCCGGTCAGGCCGTCGGCGGCGGTCCGGACCCGGAAGCCGTGGCGTTCCAGCGCCATGCCGGTCGCCTCGCGGAGCACGGCGTCGTCCTCGACCAGCAGCACCTCGGGGGCGGGGTCGGCGGAGGGCGGGGGCGAGTGGCTCACGGGGCTCCTCGGCAGGGTGGGGGGCCGGGTCGGGCTTGCGGGAGGTGGGGCGCGGGGCGGGCGAACGGCGCCGGGCACGCGGCCGGCCGTCACACCCCCGGCGCGGCAGCGCGCGCCGGGGCAGGCACCGGTCAGTGGTCAGCGGTCAGCGGTCAGCGGTCAGCGGAAGGGTGCGTACAGCCGCAGCCCGGCCAGTTCGGCGGCGTGACCGGGCGGCAGCCCCTCGGCGTCGACGGTGACCCGCGTGTAGTACGCGACCCGCTCCCGTACGGCGGGGGCGGACAGCTCGACGGTCGCGGCGTAGCCGCCCTCGCACTCCGGCAGGCACCAGGTGCCGGCGACCCGGCCGGTGGCCCGGGCGCTGGACTCGCCCCACGACTCCCACCGGAGGCCGGTGAGCGAGGTGAACTCGGTCACGGCGAAGCGCTCGGGCCGCTGGAGCGGTTCGCCCGCCGCGTCACTGACGTACAGCGGGCGGGAGTCGCGGTCGACCGCGGGGGCGGGGCCCTCGACATGCGGTCCGGGGTCCGCCGCGCATCCGCTCCCCCCGGCCAGGGCGAGCGCCGCCACCGCCAGCGACACCGCCGTGGCGGCGGGCCGGCGCCGGCCGGCCCACCCGTTCCGCGCCATACCGCGCTCCCGTCCGTCCCGCCGGTCGGCGGCGGTCAGGGCAGCTGGAGCGGGCGCTCGCCGTCGAGGTCGTCCGCCCGGTACTCCTCGGCGGCGGGTGCCTCCAGGTCGAAGGCGGCGAAGTAGAGGTCGCCGTCCACGTCGGTGGGCTCGGAGAGGGTGACCGTCGCGTCGAACGGCTGGTCCGCACAGTCCGGCAGGCACCACATGCCGCTCAGCCGCCCGGTGCCGACCGCGCGGTCGCCGTTCCACTCGCTCCACTCGACGTCCTGGAGGGAGGAATGCTCGCTCAGCACCAGGTTGGCGGGCTCCCGTTCCGCGGCGCCGTCGGCGTTCTCCTCGCCGTAGAAGTTGACGACGTACGGCCGGGTCGTGTCCTCCGGGGCGGTGCCACCGGCGCTGCCGGGGGTCGGCTCCTCGCCCTCCTCGGGGGCGGTGGTCCCGGCGTCGCCCCGGCCGCCGTCCTCGGTGTCCTCGCCGCCGGCGGTGGTGGGGTCGGTGTTCTCCGCGGTGGCGTCCGCGGAGACGCCGGTGTCGGCGGTGTCGGCGTCGTCCCCGCCGCAGCCGGAGGTGGAGAGGGCGAGCACCACCGCGCCGAGCAGGGCGACCACGGGGCGGGCGCGTCGGCCGCCGAACAGAAGTCGAGTCGCTCCCGCGGCACTTCGGCGGCGGCTCGCGCCGGGGCGGGTGATGCCGGGGTGTCCGATGCGGTTCATGCCGTACCTCCGTGTGTCCACCGTGCGCTGCCGTCCGGTTCGCGTGGGCGCCGCGAGGGGCCCGCGGTCCGTGGTTCCCACGCTAGGCACCTACCCCGGCGATCGCCCGGCGGCGATGTAACAGCCGGCCATCATTGGCGCGGCAGCGGCTTCACCGGGCGGCTCCGGCGCGAGGGGCAGCACGACCGTGCGAGGGGTAGCCGCCCGGCGGGGCCGTGACAGCGCCGGGAAGCGGCGACCGGGCGGGGCAGGCACGGAGCCGACGGGGCGACGGGGCGGTGGGCACGCCGAACGGGCCGCTCGCCGTGAGGGTCCGGCGGAGCGGCCTGGTCGCGCGTGCGGCCGGACATCGCGGGCGACGCCGGCGGCCCGGAGGGCGGCCGCGCGGACTGCCGGCCCGTGGGCCGGCGGCGGCGCGGGCGCCGGGCGCCTCAGCCGACGGCCTCCTCGGCCCGGTCCACCACGGCGTCGAAGTCGTCGGGGGCCGGCGTGTACTGCCACTTCAGCAGGAACGGACCCACGACGGCGACGGTGTGGGTCTGGCCCAGGGTGTCCGCCCAGTGCTCGGCGGAGTCGGAGCCGGGCAGCTGGTAGACGGAGAGGGTGTCGGTGGTGATCATCTGCTCACAGGCGTGGTCACCAATGTCCTCGCTGCTGCAACTGTGCGTGGTGTCACGCGGGTTGGGCATCTCGGTCACCGAGGCGAGGTCGTTGGCGAGGGTCTCCGCCGTGACTCCTGGAGCAGCGGCGGCCGAGGCCTCCTCGCCCTCACTGCCGCAGGCGGTGAGCACGAGGACGGCCGACACGGCCGCGGCCGACGCCAACGGTGCCAGCAGAGGGCGGTGGAAGCCGCGTCTTACGCGGGTGCTGTCGGGGACCGGTCCGTCCGTCGTCGTCCACGACGGTCGGGCGGTCGGTGCGGCCTGCCGGGCCGCAACGGGGCGCTGATGACGGATCGTCACCATGGTGTGTGCCTTGCCGCGGCTGGACGGCTCGGGCGCCTCGGATGTGCGGGGTCCATCCATCACTACGATCAACTCATTTTGCTCATCGTGTATTTGGAACCCGTACAGCTTGGCATGGCCACGTCGATTTTACAGCCGCGACCCCGACCGAAAGTGATCGGTCGTAGCTCCTGCGTGGTCGCGGCGATGGCCGCGCGATCCACCGCTCACCGCCCGGACCAGCAGCGCGACCCCGGACGGACAACGACCACCGGTCACACTCACACCAGAAACAGACGCCTCAACTCGCTCAGACTGTCACCCGGTGCGGACAATGTGCAACACCCCGGAAGCAAGCGATCACAGAGCGCCTGGTGAGCGCCGCGGAACGCATCGCCACCGCAGGGCGCCGACGCTCGGTGGACCGACCCCGGGACGCCCCACGGCCACCGATGGAAACCCGACACCACGTCACCGGCCGGGCAGCAAGGGGAAGTCGGTTGGAGTCGGCATCACAGCGCCCCCACCGCACGCCGCGGCATCGACTGCGACCGGAACGGCCGCCGGAAACCACGGAGCGCCCCACCCGGACCTCCGGATGGGGCGCTCCGCCACCGGCCACGCCGACGGTGACCTCCGAGCCGCCTGTCGGATTCGAACCGACGACCTGCTGTTTACAAGACAGCTGCTCTGACCAGCTGAGCTAAGGCGGCGTGACCCGAGCAGTGTACCGAAGGCGGCCCGGGTCGCACCGGCCCCCGTTCGGGTAGGGCCGAGCGGCCCCGCTCCCCGGACCGGAACCGACCCGAACCAACCGGAACCGATCGGAACCGACCGGAACCAGCCCGACCACGACGGGAGCCGACCGGGACCGCCCCGCCCCCGGCGCGCCGCCGCGGTCGGTGCGCCGGGGGCGAGCGCCGCACCGGCTGCCCGCCCCCGGCCCACCCCCGGCTCACCGCACGCCGGAGGTCAGCCTCCCCCGGTCCCCCGCGCGAATCCGGTCGTGCAGCTCCCGCAGGTACGGGCCGGGCTCGGCGCCGTACCGCTGGGCCATCGTGGCGCGAAGCCGTCCGTAGCAGCCCAGCGCCTCCGCGCGGGCCCCGGACAGCCAGAGCGCCCGCATCAGCTGGCCCCAGCGGTACTCCCGCGCCGAGTCCGCCGCGAGCATCCGCAATTCGGGTATCACCGCAGCTGGTTCGGTGGCCAACCGGGCGTCCATCAGCAGGTCGTCCCCAGCCTCCCGGTGGGCGGCGAGCTCCCGCCGGGCGACGCCGACCATCCCCTCCCCCGGGAGGTCGGCCAGCGCGTTGCCGCGCCACAGCGCCAGCGCCTCCCGGAGCCGGACGGCGGCGGTGGCGGCGTCACCCTCCCCCAGGGCCCGCCGCCCCGCGGCGAGCCCCGCGCGGAACAGTTCGGCGTCCATCCGCCCGGGCGGCAGGTCGAGGCAGTAGCCGGGCGCCCGGTAGACGATGACGGAACCGTCGTCGTCGCCGACCAGCCGCCGCAGCCGCATGACGTAGTTGCGGACCAGTGCGCGCGCCGTGGCCGGCGGCTCGACCGGCCACAGCTCCTCGATCAGGACCGTGACGGGCACCGTCCGGCAGCGGTTGACGAGCAGCACGGCCAACAGGTGGCGCTGCTTGGTCGCGGCGACCGGCTGCCACCGCTCCCCGGTCCGGATCTCGACGGGCCCGAGCAGTCGAAAGTGCATGTTCCCCCTCGCGGGCGGCGCCGACCGCCCCTCCGGTCGTGGACGGGGCGTGTGCTCCCGCCCGGTGGTGCGACGCCCCGGGCACCGCCCGGGGCTCCGCCGTCCGGCGTCGGCGGTCGCACCGGTTCCATCGTGTGCCGCGCACCGTCCCACCTCGGTAGCGGCGCCGTAGCGCGCCCGCATCGCCGGGCCCGGCCGGACCCGGCGGCGCCGAACGCCCCGGGCGACCACACCGCGCACCGCGACGACCACGGGAAACTCCGCGTCGCGACTGGTGACACGGGACACTCGTTCGGGTTAGGTTGCGGAGGTCCGGGCCCCCGGACGCTCGACCCCACTCGGATCGTCCGGCACGTTCCTGCCGGTGAGGGAGTACAAAGCCATGGCTACGGTTACGTTCGACAAGGCCACCCGGGTCTACCCCGGCACGGAGAAGCCCGCCGTCGACCAGCTCGAGATCGACATCGCGGACGGCGAGTTCCTCGTCCTCGTCGGCCCCTCCGGTTGCGGCAAGTCCACCTCGCTCCGCATGCTCGCGGGCCTGGAGGACGTCAACGGCGGCGCGATCCGCATCGGCGACCGCGACGTCACCCACCTGCCGCCGAAGGACCGGGACATCGCCATGGTGTTCCAGAACTACGCGCTCTACCCGCACATGACCGTCGCGCAGAACATGGGCTTCGCGCTCAAGATCGCCGGCGTCAACAAGACGGACATCCGCACCAAGGTCGAGGAAGCCGCCAAGATCCTCGACCTCACCGAGTACCTGGACCGCAAGCCGAAGGCGCTCTCCGGCGGTCAGCGCCAGCGTGTGGCGATGGGCCGCGCCATCGTGCGTGAGCCCCAGGTGTTCCTCATGGACGAGCCGCTGTCGAACCTGGACGCCAAGCTCCGCGTCCAGACCCGTACGCAGATCGCGGGCCTCCAGCGCCGCCTGGGCGTCACCACCGTCTACGTCACCCACGACCAGGTCGAGGCCATGACGATGGGCGACCGCGTCGCGGTCCTCAAGGGCGGTCTGCTCCAGCAGGTCGACACCCCGCGCAACATGTACGACAAGCCGGCCAACCTCTTCGTCGCGGGCTTCATCGGCTCCCCGGCGATGAACCTGGTCGAGGTGCCGATCACCGACGGCGGTGTGAAGTTCGGCAACAGCGTCGTGCCGATCGAGCGCGCCGCGCTGACCGAGGCCGCCAACCAGGGCGACACCCACGTGGTCGTCGGCTGCCGCCCGGAGCACTTCGACATCGTCGAGAACAACGGCACCCACCTCGCGAAGGACGACCCGACCGACGCCGCCGGCCTCGCCGTCACCGTCAACGTCGTCGAGGAGCTCGGCGCCGACGGCTACATCTACGGCACCGCCGAGGTCAACGGCGAGACCAAGGACCTCGTCGTCCGCGTCGGCGGCCGCCAGATCCCGGAGAAGGGCGCCGTGCTGCACGTCGTCCCGCGCGCCGGCGAGACCCACGTCTTCGCCACCGGCTCCGGCCAGCGCCTCTCCGACTGACGTTCGGCGGGCGGTTCCCGCCCGTCACGTAGGGGCACGGACCATCGCGGGCCGTATTCTCGCCGGGAGCGAGAGTACGGCCCGCGTCGTCGTCGGTACCTGCCGATGCCGGCGTCCGGGCCTCTCCCTGCGCGCCGACGCGTGGGGGCCACTGGAACGGTTCCGGTGAACCCGAGCCCACCGGGCCGGTCCACCGACCCGAACCGGCGAACTTGTGTCCCGACATCGCCCTTGAGAGTGACAAGATGTCGCCACGTCGCTACACCTCGCTACGATCGCAGTCGTCCCCCAGGCCACTGCAACCGACCGCAACCACACACGCGAGGAAGACACCAGTGAACCAGGCAGCCCGCCGCATCGGCCGCTCTCTTGCCCTTGTCCTCCCGGTCGTCCTGGTGCTCTCCGGGACACTCGCCGTCGCCAACGTGCCGTGGGCCGAGCCCCCGGTCGACAGCACGGTGGTCAACGCCGGCTCGGAGCGCGCACCGCAGCAGGTCGAGCCGGCCGCCGAGCCGCTCCCCGCGGAGGACGAACTCCTCGGCTCCCTCATCGACGAGCTGCACGCCTCCGACCCCAGCACCGCGCTGACCAGCCTCCAGCGCGAGGTGGAACTCGACCCGGCGCTCGCCGTCCACTGCATGGAGATCGCCCGCGCCCTCGGTCAGGCCGCCGTCGAGAAGTACGGCAGCGCCGTCCTGGCGCAGGAGCACGCACGGCCGGTCTGCGACACCTCCTTCGCCTCGGGAGTCGCCGGCACCGTCTGAGCGGGAGCCGGAGCACCCGGCCCGGAACCTCCCTGATCGCCCGGTCCGCATAGCGGGCCGGGCGATCCCGTACGCTGCGGATCATGACCGACCTTCCGCACCCCACACAGGCCGTGGTCCTGGCGGGCGGCCAGGGCTCGCGCCTCCGCCCGTACACCGACGACCGTCCCAAGCCGATGGTGGAGATCCCCGGCACGGGCACCCCGATCATCGGGCACCAGCTGGCCTGGCTCGCCGCCGAGGGTGTCACCGACGTGGTGATCTCCTGCGGGCACCTCGCCGAGGTGCTCCAGGAGTGGTTGCAGGAAACGGAACTCCCGCTGCGCGCCACGACCGTGGTGGAGACGGAGCCCCTGGGCCGGGGTGGCGGCCTCAAGTACGCCGCGGCGGCACTGCCCCGCCAGGACGAGGCGTACTACGCCACCAACGGCGACATCTGGACCCGGTTCTCGCTGCGGGAGATGGCGGACTTCCACGCCGAGCGCGAGGCGATGGCGACGCTGGCGCTGGCCCGGCCCCGGCTGCCGTGGGGCGCGGTCGCGACCGACGAGATCGGGAACGTCACCGACTTCATCGAGGCGCCGCCGGTCTCGTTCCAGATCAACGCGGGCGTGTACGTCTTCTCCCCCGCGTTCACCTCGCTCCTCCCCGACCGGGGCGACCACGAGCGCAACACCTTCCCGCGGCTGGCGCGCCAACGACTGCTCGCGGGCTTCCCGTTGCCGCAGCGCACGTACTGGCGGGCGATCGACACCGCGAAGGACCTCAGCGAGGCCGCCCGGGAACTCAACGGGCACTGACCCGCGGGACGCAGGGGCGCCGGGCGGGTGCGCGCAGCGCCGCCGGCCCCACGCCCGGCGGCCGTGATCAGGGCTCGGGCAGCGCCGCCGGCAGCGGTTCCAGCAGGTAGGCGGTACCGGCCTCCCCGCCGAGGACGACCTCGCCGACGGCGGTGAACCCGGTGCGCTCCAGCACCCGCCGGGAGCCGGTGTTGCGCAGGGCCGCCGCGGCCCGCACGCCCGTCAGCCCGTACTCCTCGCGCGCCGCCCGGCAGACGCGCCGCACCCCGTGGGTCGCGACACCGCGACCCGCCACCCGTTCGGCGACCCGGAACCCCAACTCGGCCCGGCCGTCGGCCACATCGACGAGGTTGAACCGCCCCACCACCGCTCCGCCGGTGTCGAGCAGCACGTGGAAGTGGTCGCTGCCGGCGTCCTGGTCCCGGAGCAGCCGGGCGTGCCGCGCCGCGAACTCCGCGAAGTAGGCGTCGCCCCGGTCGGGCACCAGTCGCGAGAACCAGGCGCGGTTCTCCCGCTCGAACGCGAGCACCGCGTCGGCGTGGTCCGCACGCAGCCGTTCCAGCCGCAGCGCTCCCGCGGCCGACGGCCCCTGACCGGTCCCGCCCGTGTCGGTCGTCACACCCGTGCACCTTCCATCCGCCCCGCGCGCCGCGCAAGTGTACGCACACCGCGAAGGCGTTCCCCCCACCGTAAACCCCGGGCCCGCCCGGCACCGTTCGAAGCGCAACGCGTCTGTTCGGGGGCCCACTTGGGAGCCGCTAGGGTGTGGGCGGAAAGTGGACACCGGGCGGGGGCGCGGTGGTGAGTCTCTTTGGGGGAGACACGAACATGAACGCGCCGACGCTCCTCGCCGACCGGTACGAGCTGGTCAGACAGCTCGGCCGTGGCGGCATGGCACAGGTCCATCTCGCGCACGACCGCCGGCTCGGCCGGACCGTCGCGGTGAAGACGCTGCTGTCGGACCACGCCCAGGACACCGTCTTCCAACAGCGGTTCCAGCGCGAGGCGCAGGCGGTCGCCTCGCTCAACCACCCCGCCATCGCCGCCGTCTACGACACCGGCGAGGGCGAGATCAACGGGGTCGTCGTCCCCTACATCGTCATGGAGTACGTCGAGGGCGCGACCCTGGCGGACCTGTTGGAGCGCGGCCCGATGATGCCGGAGGAGGCGCTGCGGATCTGCGCGGGCGTCCTGCGCGCCCTGGCCTACTCGCACGAACACGGCATCGTGCACCGGGACATCAAGCCCGCCAACGTGATGCTCACCACCGAGGGCCAGGTCAAGGTCATGGACTTCGGCATCGCGCGCGCCATGGGCGCGGGCGGGATGACGATGACCGCCACCGCGACCGTGATCGGCACCGCCCACTACCTGTCGCCGGAGCAGGCCCGGGGCGAGAAGGTCGACGCCCGGTCGGACCTCTACTCCTCCGGCTGCCTGCTATACGAACTCCTCACCGGTCGGCCGCCGTTCGACGGTGAGTCCGCGGTCGCGGTGGCCTACCAGCATGTGACGGCCGAGCCCGACCTGCCGAGCAGCCGGGCGCACGGCATCGCGTCGGGAATCGACGACGTCGTCATGGTCTCCCTCGCCAAGGGGCGCGAGGAGCGCTACCAGACCGCGGACGAGATGCGCCTCGACATCGAGGCGGTGCTCGGCTACGCGCCGGTGCCCGGTACCGCCACGCAGCGGGTCACCGCCGTCGGCCATCCCGTCGCCCCGCCCACGCAGGGCGGGGGCGGCGGCCGCGCCGAGCAGCGTGCGGCGCGTTCCGCGGGGGGCGACCGCCGCAAGCGCGGCCTGCTGGTCGCGGCCGGCGTCGCCCTGGTGGTGGTGTGCATCGTCGCCTTCAGCTCGCTGTTCGGCGGCGGCGACGAGGAGACCTTCGCGCTGCGGGACTACTCCGGCTCCTCGATCAGCGAGGCGGCGGAAGCGGTACGGCAGGACGGGCTGACCCCGAAGACCGGCACCGCGCGCTCCTGCGGCAAGCCGGAGAAGGTGGTCTGCGCCACCGACCCCGAGGTGGGTTCGCAGGTGACCGAGGGGTCGACCGTCACCCTCTTCCCCTCCGACGGCACCGGGGAGATCGAGGGGGCCGTCGAGGTTCCCGACGTCACCGGCGAACAGGAGGACGCCGCCATGGCGGCGCTGCGTGAGGCCGGCCTGGAGCCGGTCCGCGAGACGCGTGAGTCGTCCGAGGCTGCGGCCGGGACCGTGCTGGCGCAGAGCCCCGAGGGCGGCGAGGAGGCCGAGGCCGGTTCCGAGGTCACCGTGACGGTGGCGACCGCCCCCCAGAGCGGCGGGGGCGGCGGCGAGCAGAGCCAGGACACCGGCTCCTCCGCCGCCGAGACCGTCAGCGTGCCCGACCTCAACGGCCGGTCCGTGGCGGACGCCCGGCAGGAGCTGGCGAACCGCGGCCTGGCCGTGGCCGAGGTGAACTCCGAGGACGGGGCTCCCCCGGGTGTCGTCATCGGCCAGGAGCCGGCGCCCGGCGCCGCGGTCGCCCCCGGCAGCCCGGTGACGATCACCGTCTCCACGGGACCGGCCCAGGTCACCGCCACCCCGGTTCCCGACGTGGCGGGTTCCCGCTCGATGGAGGCGACGGGCGCGCTCATGGAGGCCGGCTTCATGCCGGAGCTGGACCACTCCTGCATGCGGCCCCGCTCCCGCGCCAGCTACAGCAACCCGGCGGGAGGTGCCCCCGCGGAGGCGGGGAGCACGGTCACCGTCTTCTGCGAGTCCTCGCACCACGGCGGACCCGGTGGCCACGGCGGTGACGACGAGGACGAGGACGACTGACGCCCGCAGGCGACGGGCGCCCCGGCCATCCGCCGCCGACGGGCAGTTGATGCCGAGCCCGGCGCCCGACGCACCACCGCCTGACGCCTGACGCTGACGCCTGATGCTGCGGGAGCCGCCGGTCGGCCCGCGGCGTCCCACCACGCCGTGGTTCGGGTGCCGGTCCCCGGCCGGGGCCGGCACCCGGGGCACGTGCGCGCTCCCACCGCTCGGCGGTTGGGCGCGAGAACGGGAGAGCCCGGTGACACCGCGACGGTGTCACCGGGCTCTCCCGTTCATCCTCAGCTCCGCAGCCGGCCGGTGGTGGGCGGCAGTGGAGGGTGGTGCGCAGGTGTCTCACTCGCCGAGGAGGCCACCTAACCGAGCAGTCCACCGATACGGCCGAGACTGCTCCCACCACCTCCCTCGTCCGGGGCTCCCGGGTCCTCCGGGGGCGCCTGCTCCTCGCCGCCGGTGCCGCCGCCACCGCCACCGGTGCTGTCGTCCGCGGGGGGCGGCGGGGCCGGTGCCTCCTGGCCGGGCGCGGGCTGCTGCGCCGGCGGGGCGGGCTGCTCCTCGGGGGTGGCCCCCGGGTTGCTGCCGCTGTCGGGCACGGTCTGCTCGGTGGCGGGACCAGCGGTGTCCTCCGCCGCCTCCTCCTGCGGCGACTCGGCGCCGCCGGCCGGCTGCTCGCCGGGGGCGGTCTCCTCGCCGGGGGCGCCGCCGGCCGCGGGGGCCTCGGTGGCGTTCTCCTCCGGCGCCCCCTCCTCGTCGGCCTCCTCACCGGGGAGGGTGATGCCCTGCTGACTGTTGCGCGGGAGCTCGCCCGGCCGGGTGACCGGGTTGAGCTCGGCCGACCGGACGGCACTGCCGAGCAGCGAACCGATCAGCAGGGTGGTGCCGAGCAGCAGCATCGCCAGCAGACCGCCGCGGCGCAGGACCCGGCGGCGCAGGTCGTTGACGGCGACGCGCGGCCCGAGGGTCCGCCACGCCTCCCCCGAGAGCCGGGCGTCCAGCGAGTAGACGGGCGCACCGGCGATGATCATGGGAGACCAGGCGGCGAGCAGGATGATGTCCGGTGCGTCGTAGGCGGGCCCCGACCCCCAGCTGACGGTCACCAGCAGCGCCAGCGACAGCAGTGCGCCGATGACGGCGGCGAACCGCTGCCAGAGACCGGCGATGGTGAGGACGCCCACGATGATCTGGACGAAGGCGACCGTCAGACCGGCCCCCACCGGGTGGGCGAGCGCCCAGTCGTGGAGCGGGCCGGCCAGCGCCCACGGCTCCAGGGCGGAGAGCCAGGTGACCATGGAGCCGCGCTCGCCGCCGTCGAAGTAGACGGGGTCGGTGAGCTTGGCGAAGCCGGCGGTGATGGTGATGAAGCCGAGCAGCAGCCGCAGCGGCAGCAGCACGATGCCCAGGCTCATGTTGCGGCCGGGGTAGTACCCCTGGCGGGCGTCGGCCTTGCCGCCGGGGCGGCGGCCGGGGCCGTCCGCGTGCCCGGACGGCGGGTGCGGGTCGTCGGGGTCGGGTCCGAAGGAGTCGAACGCCTCGCGGGGGTCGCGGGTGAGGCGGCCGCCCTCGCCGGGCTCGGGGCCGCGGGGCCCCACGACGGAGGGCAGCTTCGGCAAGGTCGCGGTGTCGGTGACACGCGGCAGGAGCTGCGTCGCGACCCCGCCCTGCTCGCCGGCCTGCCGTACCGCCTGCAGCAGGCCGCCGGCGCCGGCGTCGCCGGGAGCGGCCTGGCCGGTCCACACGACGGGACGCCGAGTCCGGGCCGCGGCGGGCGACCGGCGGATCGCGATGGAGCCCATCGGCGCGCCCTCCAGCCGGGGGCCGCTGCCGGCGGGCGGGGACGGGGCGGCGAACTCCACCCGGAAGCTGGCGTGATTGACGATGATCTGGGCGGGATCGCACGGCACCTTGACCATGGTCAGCTCGCTTGCATCACCGGTGAAGCCGCTCCGGTCTCCCCCAGAGGCGGCGCGGGGTGTTCGTGTGTCCACACTCCACTAACCGAGTGACCGCCGCTTAGGACACTGCCTGGGCGCCAGAAACTGACGGCGACCCGTCAACAGGCGCATCGCCGCATGTCGTCGCACGCCGCCTCACTCCCCCTCGGGCGTGCGCTGCACGCCGGTGCCGTGCGACGAGCGCCCCCCTGACGGGCGGTTCGGTGTGCGCCGCGGTGACACCCGGCCGGGCTGCGGGCTGCGGTGCGGTGTCGCGGTGTCGCCGCGAACGCGGGACGCCCGCCCCCTGGTCGGGGACGGGCGTCTCGGTCGACGCTCTGCCGCGCCGCTCGGGGCGCAGCGCCGGCTCACCAGTGGACGATGAGCTTGTCGCCCTCGTTGACCTGGTCGAACAGCGACTCGATCGCTTCCCGGTCGCGGACGTTGACGCACCCGTAGGAGCCGCCCTCGTAGCCGTTCTGGAGGAAGTTCTCCGAGTAGTGCACCGCCTGGCCGCCGTCGAAGAACAGCGCGAACGGCATCGGGGAGTCGTAGATCGTGGAGTGGTGGTCGCGGCTCTTCCAGTAGACCGTGAACTCGCCCTCGCGCGTCTCGTAGCCCTCGGCACCGAACCGCACGTCCAGCGTCATCCGGACGTCGCCGTCGATGACCCAGGAGAGGGTGTTGGTGGTCTTGGAGATGCAGAGCGCGCGGCCCGTCATGCAGCGGTCGTCCAGACCCGCCGGGGTCTCCTTCTCCACCTCGGGCACCTCGACGGGGACGAACATCTCGTCCCGCGCCGGCTGCTTGGTGGCGGCCTTCAGCGCGGCCCAGGTGTCGTCGTAGACGATCCCGGAGACCTCCAGGCCGGCGGCCCGCTGGTAGGACTCCACCGACACCTTGGTGACGTTGCCGTAGTAACCGGTGGGGTTGTCCTCGAAGTGGTCCAACTGCACCAGCCGCGCCTGTAGCTCGCGCACCTGGTCGTTGTTGTCGCCGTAGCCCATGACCTGCTCGCGCGGGAACAGCTGCTCCTGCGTGGGCTCCTGGGTCTTCTGGAGCAGCAGCTCCCAGGTGGACTCGTGGACGGTGCCGGAGACCTCCAGCGCCTCGTTCGCCTCCTGGAAGGCGGCGACGGCGCCGGTGGTGGTGTCACCGTAGAAGCCGGTGGGCCGGGCCTCGAAGACCCCGGTCTGGCCGAGGCGGGCCTGCAGTTCACGGACCTGGTCGGACTCGTCGCCCGCCTTGAGGAGGACCTCGTCGGGCTCCTCCTCGGGCTCCTCGTCCTCCTCCGGCTCCTCGTCCTCGGGCTCCTCCTCGGCGGGAGCCTCACTGGCCTCGTTGGCGACCGGCTTGGCGTCGTCCGCGGCCTCCGGGCCGCCGGAACCGCAGGCGGTCAGCAGCAGTGCTGCGGAGACCGCCGCGACCAGCGAACCTCGTATGTGCGCCGAGCGCATGGATGCAACCCCCGAGAGATCGAGTGAAAGGTGCTCTGGGTAGGACGGGCGCCCGGCCGAATACGTTGCCCGTCCCGGAGTAACGAAAGAAGCACGTCCCGGTAACGAGGCCTCCGGCGGTCGTTCCACCCGCCGTTGCGCACCAAGTCCATTGCGCAACCTACCATTCGGGCGCCTGGGGCGAACGGCCTTCGACCGCACGGGTGATGGGCATCGGTTTCCGGCCACCGGGAGCCACCTCGGCACCTCGCAGCGGCACCGCGCCGCGGGCCTCGGAACGGCCGCCCTCCGGGACGCCGACGCCCGGCCGCGCCCGACAGGTGACCGTCGGGCGGGGCCGGGCGTCGGTGGGCGACGTCGGCGCGGTCAGCGGCGCCGGCGCGCCGCCTCGTACAGCACCACGCCGGCCGCGACGCCCGCGTTCAGCGACTCGGCGCCGCCCGGCATGTCGATCCGGACCAGCACGTCACAGGTCTCGCCGACCAGCCGCGACAGGCCCTTGCCCTCGCTGCCGACCACGACGACGACCGGCCCTTCCAGCGCCGCCACCTCGCTCAGCTCCACGCCGCCCTCGGCGTCCAGACCGACGACCTGGATGCCTTCCTTCTGGTACGCCTGCAGGGTCCGCGTGAGGTTGGTGGCGCGCGCCACCGGGGTGCGGGCGGCGGTGCCGGCGGAGGTCTTCCACGCGGAGGCGGTCATGCCGGCGGCGCGGCGCTCCGGCACGACCACGCCGTGGCCGCCGAACGCGGAGACGGAACGCACCACGGCGCCGAGGTTCCGCGGGTCGGTGACGCCGTCCAGCGCCACGATCAGGGCGTCCTCGCCGGCCTCGGAGGCCGCGGCGGAGAGGTCGTCGGGGTGCGCGTAGTCGTACGGCGGGATCTGGAGGACGAGCCCCTGGTGGTTGAGGTGGTTGGTCATCCGGTCCAGCTCCGGCTTGGGCGCCTCCACCAGCCGCAGGCCGCCCTCGGTCGCCAGCTGGACCGCCTCGCGGACCCGGTCGTCGCTGTCGACGAACTGCTGGACGTACAGCGCGTTGGCGGGCACGCCCTCGCGGAGCGCCTCGACCACGGGGTTGCGGCCGACGACGAGCTCGGAGGAGGACTTCGCGCCCGGGCGGCGCACCGGGCGGCCCACGGCCTTGCGGGCCTTGGCCTGGGCGGCGCGCTGCTTGGCATGGCCCTTGCGCATCTCGGCCGGCGGGGTCGGGCCCTTGCCCTCCAGCGACCTGCGGCGGTTCCCGCCGGTGCCGGTGGTCGCGCCCTTCTTGTTGGAGGTGCGGCGGTTGCGGCGCTGGCTGTTGCCTGCCATGAGGGTTACCTGGTCCTTCGGAGGGTCGTGCGTATCGCGTCGCGCGCGCCGGATGCGCGCGGACGACGTGCGGAGGTCCGTCGTCCCGTGCCGGGCCCGGCTGCGGGGCCCGGCACGGTCGGGGAGGGGTTCACGGGCGCTGCCCCAGCTCCCAGCGGGGCCCGGTCGGGGTGTCCTCGATGACCAGGCCGGCGTCCTTCAGTCGGTCGCGAATGGCGTCGGCGGTGCCGTAGTCCTTGCGTTCCCGCGCCGCCTGGCGCTGGTCGAGGACGAGGTGGACCAGGCTGTCGACCGCCGTGTGGAGCTGCTCGGCCCGGCCGCCGGTCGCGCCGGCCCACCGCTCGTCCATCGGGTCCATGCCGAGGACGCCCAGCATGGCGCGGACCTGACCGGCCAGCGCGGCCACGGACTCCTTGTCGCCCTCGTCGAGCGCGGCGTTGCCCTGCCGGACGGTGGTGTGCACCACCGCCATCGCCTGGGGCACGGAGAGGTCGTCGTCCATCGCCGCGGCGAACTCGGCGGGCGGTTCGGCGGCGGGGGCGACGGGACCGACCTGCTCGGCGGCGCGCTGCAGGAAGCCCTCGACGCGGGCGAGCGCGTGCTCGGCCTCGGTGAGCGCCTCCTCGCTGTACTCGATGGTGGAGCGGTAGTGCGGCGTGCCGAGGTAGTACCGCAGCACCAGCGGGCGCCAGTGGTTGAGCATCTCCGAGACGAGCACCGAGTTGCCGAGCGACTTGCTCATCTTCTCGCCGCTCATCGTCACCCAGGCGTTGTGCAGCCAGTAGGCGGCGAAGTCGTCGCCGTACGCCTTGGCCTGGGCGATCTCGTTCTCGTGGTGCGGGAAGACGAGGTCCAGCCCGCCGCCGTGGATGTCGAAGGCGGCGCCGAGGTACTTGTGGGCCATCGCCGAGCACTCCAGGTGCCAGCCGGGCCGGCCGGGCCCCCACGGGGTGTCCCAGGCGGGCTCGCCCGGGCGGGCTGACTTCCACAGCGCGAAGTCCCGGGGGTCGCGCTTGCCGGTCTCGCCCTCGCCCGAGGGCTGCCGCAGGTCGTCGAGGTCCTGGTTGGACAGCTCCAGGTAGCCGGGGAACGAGCGCACGTCGAAGTAGACATTGCCGTCGGCGGCGTAGGCGTGGCCCCGCTCGATCAGCGCGTCCATCATCGCGATCATCTCGGGGACGTGGCCGGTGGCGCGCGGCTCGTAGGTGGGCGGCAGGCAGCCGAGCGAGGTGTAGGCGTGGTCGAACGCCCGCTCGTTCTCGAAGCCGATGGCCCACCAGGGGCGCCCCTGCTCGGCGCTCTTGGCGATGATCTTGTCGTCGATGTCGGTGACGTTGCGGACGAAGGTCACGTCGTACCCGCGGTACGTCAGCCAGCGGCGCAGGATGTCGAAGTTGAGCCCGGACCGGATGTGCCCGATGTGCGGGGCGGCCTGCACCGTGGCGCCGCACAGGTAGATCGAGACGCACCCGGGGACGAGCGGGGTGAAGTCGCGGATCTGCCGGGCGCTGGTGTCGTACAGGCGAAGGGTCACGCAACCAGGGTAGTAGGAAGACCGCCCGGCTCGTGCACCTCGTTCCCGGGCGGCGGCCGGCGGCCGGGGACCCCGGCCGCCGGACCGACGGCCGGGGTCAGCTCAGGCCCTGGCCCACGATCTTCTGCGGGGTGATCCGGACGATGACGCGGGGGGCGTCCTGGCCGGCGGAAGAGTTGAACTCGGCGTACCGGCGGCCGGTGTACTTCAGCGACAGCTCGTCGATGAGCCGGCCCTCCGGGTCCGGCACCAGCTCGGCCGTGCCGCGGATCTCGGCGTAGGTGTAGGGCGACTCCGCCGGGTTGACCATCACGGTGACCCGCGGATCACGCTGGAGGTTGCGGGTCTTGCGGCGGTCCTCGGTCGTGGAGATCAACACGTCGCCGTCGGCGTGCGTCACCCAGACGGGTGACAGCTGCGGGCTGCCGTCGGGCTGCACGGTGGCGATCGTCACGAACATCTTGGAGTCGAGGGTTTCCTTGAGCTTCTCGGAGAGCTGCGCTGCCACGATGGACCGTCCTTGTCGGAAGGGGAGCACCTCGTCGGTGGTGCCGGGCCGGGCCGGCGGGGCCGCCGCTGCCGCGCCCCGGGGCCGGGAGCGTCAGCGTACTCGCGGGCCCCTCCCCCGCGCGGACGGACGGCCGTCGGCGCGCCGCCCCGGGGCGGGGCGGCGTGCGATCCGGTCAACGCACCAGCAGCGCGGTGGCGATCGCCGCCAGCCCCTCGCCCCTGCCGGTCAGCCCCAGGCCGTCGGTGGTGGTGCCCGAGACGGAGACCGGGGCGCCGGCCGCCCGGGAGAGCGCCTGCTGGGCCTCGACCCGGCGCTTGCCGACCTTGGGCCGCACGCCGATGACCTGCACGGCGATGTTGCCGATGTGGAACCCCTCGGCGCGGACGATGCGCGCGGCCTCGGCGAGCAGGGTCACCCCCGAGGCACCGGACCACTCCGGGCGCGCGGTGCCGAAGTGCGCGCCCAGGTCCCCGAGTCCGGCGGCGGAGAACAGCGCGTCGCACGAGGCGTGGGCGGCGACGTCACCGTCGGAGTGGCCCGCCAGCCCCCAGCCGCCCACCTCGGGCCCGTCCCACCGGAGGCCGGCGCACCACAGCTCGCGGCCCTGCTCGAAGGCGTGGACGTCGGTGCCCACCCCGACCAGGGGCAGACCGGGGATGGGTGCGGGCGGCGGGGACGAGAGCTCGGGGAACCGGTCCCCGCCCGCCCTGCCGTCGTCGGCGGTGTTCCGGACTGGGTCACTCATGGTGCGGTGGTCTCCCTGCGGGCGAGTACGGCCTCGGCGAGAACGAGGTCCAGCGGTCGGGTGATCTTGAAGGCTTCCTCGTGGCCCGGCACCAGCACGACGGGGTGGCCGAGCTGCTCCACCATCCCCGCGCAGTCGGTGGCGCCCTCACCGCCGGCGCCCGCCCGGCCGGCGTGGGCCGCGGCCAGCACCGCCCGGTGGAACCCCTGCGGGGTCTGGACGGCGCGGAGGTCGGCGCGGTCCACGGTGTCCACCACCGGCTCGGGCGTGCCGGCAGGGCGGTCCGCGTCGCGGGCGACGCGCTTGACCGTGTCGGTCACCGGCAGCGCGGGGACCACGGCCGGGGCCCCGGCGCGGACGGCGGCGACGACGCTGTCGACCGTCGCGGCGGGGACGAGGGCGCGCGCCGCGTCGTGGACGAGCACCACGTCCACCTCCTCGGGCAGGGCGGCGAGACCGAGCCGCACGGAGGCCTGGCGGTTGGCCCCGCCGGGCACCACGACGACCTCGACAGCGACGGGCAGGGGCGCGGCGGCCAGCATGGCGCGCACCGCGTCCGGGCTCTCCGGCGGCGCGACGACCACCACCAGGGAGACCTCCTCGGCCTGGCACATCGCCCGCACGGCGTGGACCAGCACGGGGACGCCGCCGAGGTCGCGGAGCGCCTTCGGCGCGCCCGGGCCGAGGCGTTCCCCGCGGCCGGCCGCGGGGACCGCCTCGGCCCGGGCGCGCCGAAGGC
>NZ_JAAVJD010000049.1 GCF_012033735.1 Streptomyces lonarensis
GGCCGGCAGCCCGATGGGCGCCGGCCGGGAAGGGCAGCGGGTGCGCGTCAGGAGGGGGCCGGGGCGGGGACGGCGACGGCGCCGGGGTGGGCGTCCCAGTGGCTGCCGTAGCGCTCCGCGAGGTGGCCGGCCTCCGCGGCGGTGAGCAGCCGGGGGTCGCGGCCGCCGAGGAGCAGCAGCAGCCGGCTGGTCTCCTCCAGTTCCACGGCGGCGTCCACGGCGGCGGCCATGTCGGGGCCGCTGGTGACCGGGCCGTGGTTCTGGAGGAGCACGGCGCGGAACGGGAAGTCCAGCTCGCCGAGACCTTCGGCCTGCGGGACGTCGCCGGGTGCGGCGTAGGGGACGAGCGGGGTCTGGCCGACGCGCATGACGAAGTAGGGCGTCAGCGGCGGGACGGCGCTGCGCTCGGACCACGCCGGCAGGCAGGAGTAGGCGGCGGCGTGCGCGCTGTGGAGGTGCACGACGGCGGTGGCGCCGGGGTCGCGGTGGTAGAGCGCGAGGTGGAGCGGGAACTCCTTCGACGGCCGGGGCCCGGAGAGGTGGGCGGCGGCCAGCGGGGTGGCGACCGGGGCGTCGGCGTCGAGGACGGCGAGGCCGTCCTCGGTGAGGTCGTCGAGCCGGGTGCCGGTGGGGGTGACGTAGAGCCGGTTCCCGACGCGGACGCTGAGGTTGCCCGAGGAGCCCGGGCTGAGCCCGGCGGCTGTCAGCGCACGTCCGGCCTCGACGAGGTCGGTGCGTGGGTCGCTCATGTGAGGGCTCCTTGGGTGGTGGCCGCCGGGCGGCGGGTCGGTCGCGGTCGGGCGGCGGTGCGCGCGGACGCGGCGGGTGGGGGCGGGGTTCCGGCGGGCGGCGGGGCCCGGGCCGGGGGTGGTCACCGGAGTTCCTGCCAGCCGGCGGTGAAGATGTCGGGGCGGCCGAAGTTGCCGGACTTCAACGCCAGGTTGTAGCCGTGGCCGTCGGCGGCGGTGCCGTGGGCCCAGGAGACGCCCGGGGCGAGTCGGGGGCCGAGCTCCAGGCGGGCGATGTCCAGCGCCTGGACGACGCTGCCGGAGGTCTCGCCGCCGGCGACGAGGAACTGCCGGGCACCGGCGGCGGCGAAGGCGGTGGCGCAGCCGGCCAGCGCCTCCTCGACCAGCTCGCCGGCGGGGCGGCCGCCCGCGGGCGGGGCGGACTCGATGTCGTCGAGGGAGTCCACGGCGTACACCAGGACCGGGGTGCCGGGCTTCGCCGCCCAGTGCTCGCCGGCCCAGGCGGTGATGCGGGCGACCTCGGCGGGGAGGTCGGCGCGCAGGGCCGCCAGGTCCAGCTTGTGGGTGGGGAGCTTGCCGCGGGCGTCGGCGATCTGGCCGCGGGTCGCGGAGGACGCGCTGCCGGCCAGCACGGCGCGGTGGCCCTCGGCGACGGGCATCGCGGTGGTGGCGGGGCCGCCGGGGGCGGCGGGCAGGCCCAGCGCGAGGCCGGAGCCGCCGGTGACCAGCGGGTGGTCGGCGGTGGCCTCCGCGATGACCGCGAGGTCGGCCTCGTCCAGCGCGTCCACCACGACGTAGGTGCGCGAGCCCGCCCGGCGGTGCTCCGCCAGCGCCGCGCGCAGCGCGTCGGCGCCGGCGCGGACGGTGGCCAGCGGCACGGAGCGCACGGCGTGGCCGGTCTGCGGGGCGAGCAGCTCCACGACGTCGGAGCGGGTCATCGGGGTGAGCGGGTGGTGCCGCATCGAGCTGTCGCTGAGCAGCTGCCGGCCGACGAAGAGGTGCCCCTGGTAGACGGTGCGGCCGGTGGCGGGGAACGAGGGGACGACGACGGCGATGTCGGTGTCCAGCTCCGCCATGAGGGCGTCGGCGATCGGGCCGATGTTGCCCTCGGGGGTGGAGTCGAACGTCGAGCAGTACTTGTCGTAGAACCGCTCCGCGCCGAGCCGCCGCAGGGCGCGCAGCGCCGCCACCGACTCGTCGACGGCGGCGGCGACGGGGGCGGTGCGGGACTTCAGCGCCACGACGACGGCGTCCATCTCCCGCAGCCCGTCGAGCTGTTCGTCGGTGGGAACGCCCAGCGTGACGCTGGTGCGCAGCCCGCGCGCCACCCAGTTGGTGGCGAGGTCGGTGGCCCCGGTGAAGTCGTCGGCCACGCCGCCCCATCTGACCATGCCTGCCACCATTCGTCGTCACCGTCCGTTACGCGGATTCTACGTACCCAGATGATCGGCGCGCCTCCCAGCCGAGCCGATCTGTGAATTTATGTTACTACAGTTGACGCTCATGTTAATTGACGTTACGTTCCCGCTCCAGAGGCGGGAAACATCCGGGTCACCCGCCCAGCTCCAGGAGGGCACGCGATGAACGCCCAGCAGGCCGGCGCGCAGCCGGTTGACCGCACTGTCACCTACGCGCTGACCGGCGCCTGCGGTGGGTTCGCCCGCACGCTGCTCGCGCAGACGCGACGGATGCCGAACCTGCGCGCGTCCGTGCTGTGCGACCTCGACACCGACGGTGTGCACGCCCTCGCCGCCGACCTCGGCTTCCCCGCCGACGAGCTCGTCACCGTCGGTGACACCGAGGCGCTCGCCGCCGCGGTAGCCGCGGGACGCACCGCCGTCGTCGCCGACAGCGCGCTGCTCGCCGCCGGCGGGTTCGACATCCTGGTCGAGGCGACCGGCAGCCCCGCGGTCGGCTACCGCGCCGCCCGCACCGCGCTGACCGGCGGCCGGCACGTCGCCATGGTGAGCAAGGAGGTCGACTCGGTCTCCGGCGTGGAGCTGGCGTCGATCGCCGCCGAGCACGGCGTGGTGTACACCACCGCCACCGGCGACCAGCCCGCCAACCTCATCCAGTGGTTCGACTGGGCCCGCGGCCTCGGGCTGGAGATCGTGGCGATCGGCAAGTCCGGCGAGTACGACCTGGTCTACGACCCGGAGACCGCCACCGTCACCCAGCTCGGCGAGACGATCGACGCCCCCGCCCTCGGCGGGCTGCTCAAGCTCGGCGAGGACGTCCGCGCCACCCTGGCCGCCCGCGCCGAGGCGGTCGCGCCGCTCAAGCGCAGCGCCGCCGCCGACTACTGCGAGATGGCCGTCGTCGCCACCTCCACCGGCTTCACCTCCGACGTCGAGGCCATGCACTACCCGGTGGCGCGCGTCGCCGAGCTGGCCGACGTCTACGCGCTGCGGGAGCACGGCGGCGTCTCCACCCGCGAGGGCGTGGTGGACGTCTTCTCGGTGCTGCGGCTGCCCGAGGAGGCCAGCTTCGCCGGCGGTGTCTTCGCCGTCGTCCGCACCCACGACCCCGTCACCTGGCAGACGCTGGCCCAGAAGGGACACGTCGTCAGCCGCGACGGGCGCTACGCCTGCCTGTACCTGCCGTACCACCTGATGGGTGTGGAGACCCCCACCACGCTGCTCGACGCGGTGCTGCGCGGGGTGCCCGCCGGCTCCCCCTCGCCGCGGCAGCACGTGGTCCTCGGCGGCCGCACCACGCGCGACCTGCCCGCCGGGACGGTCCTGACGATGGGCGGCCACCACCACGAGGTCGAGGGCGTCGCCCCCGTCCTGCTGGCCACCGACGACGCTCCGGCCGACGCCGCGCCGCTCTACCTGGCGGCGCACGCCGTCCTCGCGACCGACGTCCCCGCCGGCGAACTGCTGACCGTCGGCCACCTCACCGGGCACGACGCCGAACTGCTCGCCGCCTGGCGTGCCGGGCTGGCCCTGCCGCGCGGTGGTGACGGGGCCTGACCGCCTTAGCCCACCTCACCCCCACGCTCCACCCGCCCCACGCCCCCGACCCCTGTTCCTCGCCCCGAGGACCGCCGCGGCTGACGCGGCCAAGGAAACGAAGAGGTTCCCTATGTCCGACGCCTACACGCTCATCGCGTTCGGCGTGGCGATCGCGATACTCGTGCTGCTGATCGCCAAGTTCAAGGTCCACCCCGTCGCCACGCTGTTCATCATCGTCGTCTCGCTCGGCATGGCGCTGGGCATGGGAGGCGAGCGAACCCTCGAACTGGTCACGCAGGGCTTCGGCAACACCCTGGCCAGCGTCGGCCTGCTGATCATCTTCGGCTGCGTCCTCGGCAAGATGCTGGAACTCAGCGGAGCGGCCCACCGGATCACGGAAGCCGCGTTGACGGTGTTCTCCGGCAAGAAGGTCCCCTGGGCCGTCGCGCTGGCGTCGACCGTGATCGGCATCCCGCTGATCGCCGACACCACCGTGATCATGCTGATCCCCGTGGTCTCCATGGTGGCCTTCCAGACCAAGATCTCCATGATGAAGCTCGGCCCGATCCTCTACATCGGCGCCTACGTCATGACCTCTCTCGTGCCGCCCGGCCCGGGGCCGCTCGCCGCCTCGTCGCTGCTCGGCGTGGACCTCGGCGAGGCCATGCTCTGGGGCTCCCTGGTCGCCGTCCCCTCGATCGTCATGGCCGTGCTGTACCTGCTCACCATCAAGACGCACGTCGACCCGAAGCCCGAGTTCGTCGGTGCCGCCGCCGGCGGGGGTGCCATCGGGGACGCCCCCGAGATCGAGGACCGGCCGAAGCCCCCGCTGGGCATGTCGCTGGTCCCGGTGTTCCTGCCGGTCGTCCTGATCATGCTGAACTCCTACGTCGTCGACATGGTCGGCGCGGAGAACGGCGTCGGCAAGACCATCGCCTTCCTCGGCCAGCCCGTGGTCGCGCTCTTCATCGGCTGTCTCGTGGCGCTGCCGCTGTTCGGCCGCCGCTGGGGCCAGAAGGAGACGCTCAACGACCTGTTCGAGTCCGGGCTCCGCCTCGCGGCGATGCCGCTCGCGCTCACCGGTGTCGGCGGCGCGCTGGCGACCATCGTCCGCGACACCGAGGTGGCCAACTCGGTCGCCGACATGATCCGCGACTGGGGCCTGTCCCCCATCATCGTGCCGTTCCTCGTGGCCGCCGCCATCGGAACGATCACCGGCTCCAACATCCTCGGGGTCATGACCGCCGCGGCCATCATGGAGCCCCTGGCCGACAGCCTCGGGCTCTCCGGCCTGGCGCTCTTCCTCGCCTGCGGCACCGGCGCCCAGATCATGAAGCACGCCAACTCCTCGGGCTTCTGGGTGACCACGACGCTGTCCAACATGACCGTGGGCCAGGGGATCAGGTCCATCGGTCTGGCGTCCGCGATCTCCGGCACCACCGGGTTCGTGATCGTCTACGCGCTGCACGGGTTCGGCCTCATCTGAGAAGCCCCGGTCCCCGTCGGCGGTGCGACTCCGCCGGCGGGGGCCGGACAGCAACACGGCAGCACAGCGACACAGCAGGAGCAGCAAACGGTGGGCGCCGGCCGCGGGGGCCGGGCGGGAGCGGGGACCATCCCTCCCGCCCGGTGCCCGCGGCCGGCGCCCACCGCGACGGGGCACCGCCCCGCCCACCGGGTGACGGACGGCACGACCGCCCGTCGTACGGTGTCGCGGACCGGAACGGCGCCGCGCGGGCGGCGCGCCACCGGTTCGCCGGGACATTCGGACGCAAGGAGGCGTGAACGTGTCGTCGGAGGAGACCCCCGAGACCCCGCTGATCCCCGACCAGCGGCGGGAGTTGCTGATCAGGCTGCTACGTGGGCACGAGGTGCTGAGCGTGCACCAGCTCACCGAGATGCTGGGCGTCTCCCACATGACGGTCCGCCGCGACATCGCCGCGCTGGAGCGGCAGGGACGCGCCGTCTCCGTGCCCGGCGGCGTCCGCATCGCCGGACAGCTCCACCACGAACCGAGCTTCGTGGACAAGTCGACCATGGACCAGCCGGCGAAGCTCGCCATCGCGGCGCTCGCCGCCGGGCTCCTCCAGGACGACACCACCGTCTACCTCGACGCCGGGACGACCTGCCAGGCGCTGGTGCCGCACCTCGTCCGCCACCAGGGCATGACCGTGGTCACCAACGACTTCACCACCGCCAACGCGCTGATGGGCAACCCGGACGTCGAGGTCATCCACACCGGCGGCCGCATAGAGCACGCCAACCGCTCCACGGTGGGCCGGCTCGCGGCGCAGACCCTCGGCCACCTCGCGCTCGACATCGCCTACATCTCCACCAGCTCCTGGGACCTCCAGCACGGGGTGACCACGCCCTCCCCGGCCAAGGTCGAGGTGAAGCAGGCCGCGATGGCCAGCGCCTCCCGCTCGGTGCTGCTCACCGGCAGCGCCAAGTACGGGACGTTCGGCATGTACCGCGTCGCCGGACTCGACCGGTTCGACTCGGTGGTCACCGACTCCGGCCTCTCGCGCGCCGCGCGCGAGGCGCTGCGGCGGCAGGGTGTGGAGACCCGCGTCGCCTCCGGCGGCGGCGCGGCGCCGGACGGCGAGAGCGCCGAGCCCGGTGACGGCGAGGCGAGCGGCAGCGGACCGGTGCCCGCCGGCTGACGCCACCACCGGGCCGGGCGGCGGCACCCTTCCGGCACCGCCAGCCCGCCTCGACCGACGGGCCCTCCCGGCGCCCCTGCCGAGCCGTCCGCCGGGCTGCGTTCAGCGTCCGGTGAGCCGGGCGTGGAGCGAACGTGCCGAGGCGTCGGTGAGCGCGGCCATCTGGTCCACGATCACCCGCAACCGCTCCCGGTCGTCGGTGGCCGCCGCGTACAACGCCCGGTACTGCGGGTCCAGTCCGTCGGGCGCCCGGCGCACCAGCGCCTCCCCCAGCTCCGCCAGCAGCTCGCGCTGCCACCCGCGCATCCGCTCCTGGTCGGGGCGCTGCATCACGTACGCGTCGGCGACCGCCTTGAGCACGTCGCACTCCAGCCGCGTCTCCCGCGGCACGATCAGCTCGGCCCCGTAGCGGGTGAGGGCGCCGTTGCCGAACCGGGCGCGCGTCGCGGCCTCCGCGGCCAGGCAGAACCGCCCGATCAGCTGGCTCGTGGCGTTCTTCAGCCGCACCTGGGCCGGGGCCGTCCCGTCGTAGCCGTGCGGCCACCACTCCTGCTCCAGCAACCGGTCCAGCGCGGCGGCCAGTTCGGCGGGCTCGGTCCCGGGCGGCGCGTAGCGGGACGCGGCGACGGCGAAGACGCCCTGCCGCTCCGGCTCCGCCAGCAGCACGTTGGGGTCGAGGTGCCCCGCGTGCAGACCGTCCTCGACGTCGTGCACCGAGTACGCCACGTCGTCGGCCCAGTCCATCACCTGCGCCTCGAAGGTCCTGCCGCCCGAGGGCGCGCCCTCCCGGAGCCACCGGAAGACCGGCAGGTCGTCCGGGTAGACGCCGAACTTGCGTGCCGCCGGCTCCTCGGGGTGCACGCCGCGCGGCCAGGGGTACTTGGTCGCCGCGTCCAGCGCCGCCCGGGTCAGGTTCAGACCGGCCGGGGCTCTCTCGTCCCCGCCGCGGAACCGCTTGGGCTCCAGCCGGGTCAGCAACCGCAGCGACTGGGCGTTGCCCTCGAACCCGCCGCAGGGCTCGGCGAGTTCGGCAAGCGCACCCTCGCCGTTGTGGCCGAAGGGCGGGTGGCCGAGGTCGTGGGCGAGACAGGCGGTCTCCACCAGGTCCGGGTCGCAGCCGAAGACGGCGCCCAGCTCGCGGCCGATCTGCGCGCACTCCAGCGAGTGCGTCAGCCGGGTCCGCGGACTCGCGTCCCAGGCGTGCTGCGCCTCCGGCTGGTCCGGGGTGACCACCTGGGTCTTGCCCGCCAGCCGCCGCAGCGCCGCGGAGTGCAGCACCCGGGCACGGTCGCGCTGGAAGGCGGTGCGCCCGGGCCGTTTGTCCGGCTCCGGGTCCCAGCGCTCGATGTCGGCAGGGCTGTAACCGGCGGGAAGGTCTCGCATGGCTCCGACAGTAGCCCGCCCTCGGCGGCGCCCCCGCGCCGGACCGCCCCGCGGGCGGGACCGACGGGCCCCGGCGCGGCCCGGCGCGCCCGCGCGGTCAGCGCCGTCCGGCCGGTGCGGGGGCCGGGTAGGCCGCCGCCGAGGGGCGACGGGTGGCGCGGAAGGCGTGGCGCCGCGCGGGATCGGCGTGCGGCCGCGGCGAGCGCCGCGGCTCCCCCGGCTGCGCTGCCGACACCGCCGAGGCGGGCGCGGCCCGGGACGGACCACGGAGTGCCGCGCCCGGGCGCGCGGGCTCGGGCCGCCGTCCCGTCGCCTGGTCGTAGCGGTGCAGCACCAGTCGCGCCAGCGCGGCGTGCGCGCCCAGCGGTGCGGCGACGGCGAGCCGCGGGTCCGCCGCCAGGGCGGTGAGCGCCGGATCGGGCGCCAGGAAGCAGGCGGCGACGGCGATGTGGGCGTGGCCGAGGCCGCGCAGCCGCGCCACCGCCTCGCCGACCCCGCCGGTGCCGCCGGTGCCGCCGGTGCCAAGGGTGCCCGGGGCGCCGCCGGGGCCGGTCGTGCCCGGGAGCACCGGAACGCCGCCGAGCCGGGCCGAGAGGAGGTCCGCGGTGTACCGCGTGCCCGCCAGGCACTCCGGGTCCGCGGAACCCGGCGCCGCCAGCACCACGGCCGTGGCGTCGGCGCCACCGGCGGTCTCCGCCAACCGCCCGGCGAGGGCGTCCGCCAGCAGCGGGTGCGGTCCCAGGCCCGCGGCGAGCAGGACGTCACGGCCCGAGCGGGCCAGCGCGGCGGGAACCTCGTGCCTGGCCTCCGGGCCCCGGGTGAACACCAGCGGCAGCACCACCGCGCCGCTCCGCCGGTGCCTCTCCAGCACCGGGGAGAGGCGCGCGTCGCACTCCGCCAGCGCCACCGCCTCCACTGCCGGGCCGGGGCGCAGCGCGCGGACCCGCCGCAGCAGGGCCGCGACCGCCTCGCGCACGCCGGGCGCGGACCCACCCGGCACGACGGCGACGAGGGCCGGCGGCGAAAGCTGAGCGCCGCGGGCGGCGGGGAGGTCTGTCATGAGCTCAGCCTGTGAGGTGCAGGTTGCACAGGTGTTGCGCAGGTGTCACATCCGGCCCACCGGACCTGCCGAGCATGGCGGAAGCGGCCCGCAAGCGTTCGATGACCGGCACCCGAAGGGCAAGGAGACGCCCGGCGGGCAGCACCACCATCGAGCGGGCCGGCGGCGCCGGGGGACACGGAGGGCAAGGGGCGCGGCGGGCAGGCGATCCTGCCGAGTACGGCGGCGGTGCCGCAGCTCAGCGACGCCGGCCGACGCCCAGGGGGGCCCGGTTCCACCAGCACCGGAGGGGCTCCGAGCGGATACAGCGGCAGGCACGGGCCACCTCGCGCTCGTCGAGCTCCGACACCCGACGGTCACAAGGCCCGCGCCGTGCACTGCTACGCGTCCCGAACGGTCCGATCCCGGCCGACCGCCCGCCCCTGGGACTCGCCCGAGCACTGGGGGAAGGTGACGCCGGTGAGCTGTTCGGAAGCAGTCCACAACCGACGTGCGGACTCGGCGTCGCGTGCCCGCCGCGACCGGCCGACCAACGTCGGCGCGCCGCGGCCCAGCAATCCGCCTGGGCCCGCGAAGCCGTTGCCGGGGACATCCGCGACTGCCGCGTACAGGGTGGGTAGCGCACCCTTCTCGTCGCTCTGCGCGATCAGGCGAACGGCTCTCCGCTGCAACGCCTCGAGCCGAGGCCGCTCGCCCGAGGGACGGAACAGATTGGTCGCAGCCGCCCCGGGGTGCGCAGCGGTGGCCAGCACGGGTGACTCGGTTGCGGTGAGCCGGCGCTGCAGTTCGGCAGTGAAGAGCAGGTTGGCGAGCTTGGACTGCCCGTACGCCCTCATTGCCCGGTAGGAGCGGCGCTCCCAGTTGAGGTCCTCGAAGTCGATGGCACCGAGCCTGTGGCCGTTGGAGGAAACCGTGACCACGCGTCCGGTGATCTGCGGCAGGAGCAGGTTCGTCAGGGCGAAATGCCCGAGGTGGTTGGTTCCGAATTGCAGCTCGAACCCGTCCGCGGTGCGACTCATCGGCGGAATCATCACACCGGCGTTGTTGATCAGCAGGTCGATCGACTCGTCGAAGCCCTTGACGAACGCACGGATCGAGGCCAGATCCGCCAGGTCCAGGCGGCGAACGATGAAATGCCCGGGGAGTGACTTCACGGCCTCAGCACCCTTGGCGGTGTCCCGCACCGCCACCACGACACGTGCACCTGCGGCTGCCAGAACACTCGCGGTGACCCGGCCCAGACCGCTGTTCGCGCCGGTGACGACGGCAACTCGCCCGGTCAGGGCAGGCACGCCGGCGACGGAGAAAGTAGTCATGGGCAACAATGTATGCAGCGACTACTAGGTTGTCAACGACAACATCGCCTAGACTGGCGCCGTGCCCGAAGGAGATCAGAGCCCCTACCATCACGGACGGTTGCGTCAGACGCTTCTTGCCGCCGCAGAGTCCGCCCTGCGCCGGCGGGGCGCCGACCAACTCTCCCTGCGTGAGCTGGCCAGAGAGGCAGGAGTGAGCCACGCCGCCCCTCGCCGCCACTTCAAGGACCGCCAGGCACTGCTCGACGCACTGGCGGTGGCAGGCTTCGAGCGCCTGGAGCGCCGCCTCCGCTCAGCGCTCTCCGAAGCGGAGGATGACCTCGCATCACGACTGAAGGCCACGGTGGCCGCCTACATCCGCTTCGCCATCGAGGACGCCGCCCTGCTCGAGCTGATGTTCAGGCGTAAGCATCGAGACGGCGTCGAGCGCATGATCGAGGCCGCCGCTGGATCGCTCGCGCTGCTGCATCAGCTGATCGCCCAGGGGCAGGAGGCCGGCGAACTCGCGGACGGCGACCCCGAACACGTGGGCATGCTGCTGTTCGCCACGATGCAGGGCATCGCCACCCTGGTGAACGGCGACATCATCGAACCGGAACTGCTCGACGGTCTCGTCGACTCGGCGGTCGACCAGTTCCTCAGAGGCGCACACCCCGCGTGACACAGCACGCTGCCGGTGCCTGGCTCCCTGATCGTGGTGCGGGTCCCAGGAGTACGCGCTGTCGTGCCCGGCGATGGCGGCGATCTCCGGTGCCGTGGTCACGGTGAGGGCGCCACCGAAGGTGGTGTGATCGAGCGCGGCGAGTACCGGGGTGCCGCATGCACGGACACCGGAGGGGTGTCGATGGGCCGCGACGGCGACACCGCCGCCTCTGCCGTAGCCACCGCGCGCAACCGGCGGTACAGGGGCACGGCTCTCCGCGTGCCGGCGGCCTGCTGATCGCCGCCGACACGGCCACCCCCTACGTCGAGCGGTCTGCGCCCGGAAGGGTGAACTCGCCGCCTTCGCCCACGAGAGCAGAGCGGAGGTGCCGGTATGCCACGTCTCATCGGCTACGACAGCAGGGGACGAGATCGAGCACCGATGGTCCGCCGCGCCATGACGGGGCCGTGCTCGCCGAGGCGACCGGTCCGAGCGCGTCAGCCCGGAGCGACGGCCCGCTCGACGAGGGAGCGAGCCTCGCACGGGAACGGTTCGCCGCCTGTGGGCCTGCGGAGAGGACCGCGGAGAGAACCAGTGGCGCCGAACACGCTGTTGCGCTGTGTCTCCTCACCACCACGGACATCTGTGGTCAGGGCTCCTCGTCGTGCCCGGCCGTCTCGGTGGCGACCCACTCCAGGTAGCCGGGGCTGCCCCGGGTGACGGAGACCGCGGTGATCTGCGGCTCGTCGTAGGTGTGCGCCTCCCGCAGGTAGGTCTCCAGTTCCCGGTACCGAGCCGCGGGGGTCTTGAAGACCACCGGCCACTCCTGGTCGCGGTGGGTCTCGCCCTGCCACCGGTAGAAGGAGG
The DNA here is from genome assembly GCF_012033735.1 of Streptomyces lonarensis. GTDB lineage: Bacteria > Actinomycetota > Actinomycetes > Streptomycetales > Streptomycetaceae > Streptomyces > Streptomyces lonarensis. The sequence continues at coordinate 11,639 of NZ_JAAVJD010000049.1, forward strand.
TGATCGGCGAGCCCACCTGTGCGCAGGCGGCCAGCCGCAGTTCCACCGCGCGTCCGGCCAGCTCGGCGGCACGCTCCGGGTCGTCGGTGGTGGTGGTCACCGCCAGCACCTCCGGGGCGGGTGCCGCGTTCGCCGGGTCGGCCGTCCAGGTCATCGATGCCGCCTTCCGTGCGTTCACCGCACAGGTCGTCGTCGATCCGCGCGCGCGGACACGCGCACGGTGCGGCGCCCCGCCGCCGGTCCGGCCCGCACCGCGCTCGGTTGCGGGTGGGCCGGGGCCGGTCACCATGGAGGAACGGCGCGCCGTCAGGCGCTTACCCCGGGAGCGGCCATGGAAGACATCAACGCGCTCGTCGACGAGCACCTGCGCCGCGCGCTGACCGCCGAGCACGGCCGCAGCGCCCACCTGTTCCTCCACGACGGCCCGCTGCGGCAGTCGGTGATCGCGCTGCGGGACGGCACCGAGCTGGGTGAGCACGACAGCCCGCCGGCGGCCAGCCTCCACGTGCTGCGCGGCACGGTGCGGCTCACCGAGGGCGGGGACGAGCGGGAGCTGACCACGGGGGTGGTGACCGAGCTGCCGCGCACCAAGCACGGCCTGCGCGCGGACGGCCACGCCGCGGTGCTGCTGACGGCGGTCACCGCCGTCTGACCGGGGGCGGCCCGGCCCCGGCCGGGCGGGCGCGCCGCACGAGACCACCGCCAGCGCCGAGGCGGTGCGGGCCGAGGCGGCACGGCGCGGTGCGGCGCGGTGGCAGCCTTCCGGCAGTGCCTGCCGACCCGACCTCGCAGGGCGCCGGAGCCCCGGCCGCCCCCGGCGCACCACCGGTTCGCCGAGGGCGCCGGGTGCAGCCCGGATATCGCTCCGTTCCGCACCGGAATCCCGGATGCGCCACTACGCTCAGGTGCCATGCCGATGGACTCCGCAGGCTTTACGGGGGACGAGGAACTGGAGTCGGTCATCGCGGAGCTGGTCGAGCGCCCCGCACTGACCGGCAAGGAGCGCGGCGGGGGGCCCACCACGCGCGGCGACCGCCCCCTGCCGCTGATCTGCGTGGTGGGAGCCGGCCGGCGGGACGTGCTCGTGCCGTTCGCGGAGCGGTTCAAGACCACCCGGCATCTGGCGTTCGCCCGCGTCGACGCCCAGGCCGTCTCCACCGCCGTCGGGAGCGCCGGCGAGACGCTCCCGCCGCTGCCGCTGCTGACCGCCGCGCGCGAGAAGCTCGAACTGGACGCCTTCGGCCCCTACCACCAGCCCACCTTCGACCGCTTCCGGCTCGTGGAGTGGCTGACCACCCAGCGGCTCGACCGGGAGCCCGGCGGGAACCGCCGCCGGAGGATGACCGAACTCCTGCGCCGCTACAGCGGCCGGGGCCCGCGCACCGCCGACGACCGCTCCGGCGTCGCCCCGGTGGTGGAGGACGTCCCCACGCTCCCCGCCCGTACGCTCCTGTGGCTGGTGCTGACCCTCGCCGGCGCGTTCGGCATGCGCGTCACCGGGGTACGGCGGCAGGCACGCTGGCTGATGCGGCAGCCCTACGTGGTGCCCGCGCACTCCCGCGACATCCAGGGGTTCGCCGAGCGGCTGACCCTCCCCCACCGGGAACGGGAGGACGAGTCGCAGGTCAAGCGGCTGCTGGTCCACGCCTTCCTGGAGGACCTGCGGGCCGCCTACCGTCGGCGCCACCGGCGGGTGTTACCCCGCCGCGCCGGCGTGCGGCGCACCGCCTACGTGACACTGCTGCTGGACAACGTCACCGAGGCGAACGGCGGTTGGGAGCTGCTCCAGCTCATCAACGACGTGCGCAACGAGACCGGCGAGCACGACCCGCTGCTGGTGGTCGCCGCCGGTGCACAGTGGCCCGAGCCGCTGCCCCCCGCCCACCACCCCCCGGCAGCCGCCGAACTGGCGCTGCGCGCCTGGCGGGAGAACCTGCCGCTGCGGCGTCAGCGCTTCGACCGCTACGCGCGTTACCTCTGGCTGGGCGCCACCCCTCCCCCGGCCCCGCCGGTACCGCAGCCCGTCCCCCGGCGGCGCTCCGGCCGGTCCGGGCGCCAGCAGGATGCGGCCAGGACCGCCGCGGAGAGGCCCGCGGTCACCGCCGCCCCGCCGGCACCGCCCCGCCGCCCCGCGAAGCCGCTGACCGGCCTGAGGGCGCGGCGGCCGTTCCCGCCCGCGCGGCGCGGGGTCGCCGAGACCGTCCTCAGCCTGGTCCTGCTGGTGGCGCTGGCCGTGCCGGCCTGGCAGGTGCAGCAGGCGTGGTCGGCCGGGTGCTCCTGGTTCGGGGCGAGATCCCACGACGGGGTGTCCGTCCGGGTCGTCGAGCTGGGCACCGGCGGCACCACCCAGTGCGTCGGGTACAGCGACAGCGCGATCCAGATCTTCGGGAAGGACGAGCGGTTGCGCGCGGCGCAGCGGGCGGTCTTCGCGCAGAACGAGACGGCGAAGCGGCAGCACGCGCAGCAGCCCGACCGCGCGTTCCTGACGGTGGTGCACTTCGTGGGGCTCACCAACGAGACGGCGAGAGCGGACACCGACCACGCCTCGGCCGAGGAGCTGGAGGGGCTGGTCCTGCGCCAGCGGCAGCAGAACATCCCCTCCGAGGGGGAGCCGCTGCTGCGGGTGGTGGTCGCCAACGGCGGCGACAGCATGGGCCACGCCGCCATGGTGGCGCGGGAGATGCTCGCCCCGCTCGCCGAGTCCGACCCGACGGTGGTGGCCGTCACCGGCATGGACCGCACCGTCGAACAGACCGAACGGGCGATCACCACCCTCGGCGACGCCGGGGTGCCGGTGATCGGCACGACGCTGACCGGCACGGGGTTGGCCGAACGCTCCGCGCTGTACTTCCAGATGGTCCCGAGCAACCAGCTCCAGGCGGAGCTCGTGACGCGGTACGCCGAGCACGAGGGCGCCGAGCGGCTCATCCTCCACCACCCGCCGGTCGACACGCGGGACGGCTATGTGGCGACCCTGGTGCGGGAGACGGAGACGAGAGCGGAGCAACGGGGCATCGAGGTGCTGCACGAGGGGTGGGAGCGCGGGCCCCACGACCTACCGAAGCTGTGCTCCGAGGCGGACCGGTCGGACGAGATGGTCTTCTACGTGGGCCGGGAGGCCGACTTCGGGGACTACCTGCGGCAGGTGGCCAGCGGCTGCGCGGGAGGCACCGACCAGCTGCCCCGGATCGTGGCCAGTGACTCCGTCTCCCGGTTCGTGGCACAGCCCGACCGTGGCGAGGAGGCCGCGCTGGCCCGGGTCGCCGTCTCCTACGTGGGGCTCGGGGCCCTGGTGACCCTCGCCGGGCAGGAGTGCCGGGACGGCGGGGTGCCCGCCGGCTCCCCGGGCGGCACGCCGCTGAACGCGTTCTGCGCCGGGTTCTCCAGGCTCCACGCGGAGCGGACGGCGGCGGGCTGCGAGGAGGACCGGATGCCCTGGCCGGCCGAGCGCAGCGGGGTGGCCTACGACGCGGCCGGCATGCTGGTCAGCGCCGTCGGCCGGCTGCACCGGCCCCCGGTGGAGGGTGAGCCGGCCGGCCCGCCGCACCGCGCCGCGGTGGCGCAGCACCTGCGGGACGCCGACTTCCAAGGGGCGACCGGGGAGATCGACTTCACCGACGGCCGTATCGGGGACAACCGGAGCCTGGCGGTGCTGACCCTGGAGGACATCCGGGACCTCTCCGCACAGCCGCGGTGCTCCTTTCTCATCGGCTCGCCGGGCGAGGGGCGGGACCACGACCCGGAGACCGGCTGCCCGCGGTGAGGGCACTCCCGCACCTCGGGGCAGCGGCGCCGACGGACCGGTCGCCGCGGGCCGCGGCGACAACGGTGGCGTCCGTCGTCCTTTCGTGTGGCACCGCATGGCCGTCCGACTGACGCGGGACGGCGGTACGGCCCCCAACTGCCGCCCTGAGGAGCGCAGATGGTCTCGTGCCACCGGCGGCTCGACGCGCCGGCGTCCCGGAGGTCGGCGCGGGTGCACGGCAGCGGGCGGCGGACAGGGTTGACTTTCCCCATGGACAACGATGCGGACAACGGGGCCGCAGCGGGTGGGGGGCCGGGGCGCCGCCGGGGAGGTCATCTCACGGACTGCGCCCTGCTCGGTCCCGGCGGCGGGGCGGCGGGGCGGGACGGGGCGGCGGAGGCGGGCCCCGACGTGCTGGTGCTGGGGGGCACGGGGAAGACCGGACGGCGGGTCGCCGGACGGCTGCGCGCGATGCGGGCGCGGGTGCGGGTCGGCTCCCGGGCGGCCGTGACGGCGCCCTTCGACTGGCAGGAGCCCGCCGGCTGGCCGGCGACGCTGGCCGGGGTGCGGGCCGTGTACGCGGCGTACGCCCCGGACCTGAGCGATCCGGCCGCGCCGGAGCGGCTGGGCGCGCTGGCGCGGGCGGCCGCGGCGGCGGGCGCGGAGCGGCTGGTGCTGCTCTCCGGGCGCGGCATGAGCAGCGCCGCACGGGCGGAGGAGGCGGTGATCGAGGGACTGCGCGGCACCGACACCTCCTGGACGATGCTGCGGGGCTGCTGGTTCGCCCAGAACTTCTCGGAGGACTTCCTGCTGCCCGAGGTGCTCCGCGGCACGGTGTCGCTGCCCGCGGGCGAGGTGGCCGAGCCGTTCGTGGACCTGGCCGACGTGGCCGACGTCGCGGTGGCGGCGCTGACCGCCCCCGGCCACGCCGGGCAGGTGTACACGCTGACCGGGCCGCGGGCGCTGACGTTCCGGGAGGCGGTCGCGGAGATCGGCTGGGCGGCGGGCCGCGAGGTGCGCTACCGCCCGATGTCGCGTTCGGCCTACCTGGCCGAGATGGTCGCCCGGGGCGCCGGGCGGGCGGAGGCGACGGCCGCGATGGTCACCCTGCGCGAGACGCTGGACGGGTCGTGCTCCACCCCGGCCGACGGCGTGGAGCGGGCGGTGGGCCGCCCGCCGCGGGACTTCTCGGAGTACGCGCGGCGGACGGCGGCCACCGGGGCGTGGGACGAGGAGTGACGCCCCGCCCCCGGCCGGGCGGGGCCGGGGGCGGGGCGCTGCCGACCCGCGGGGGTGGTACGGGCCGGCGGTCGGGGGTCAGCTCCGCGCGCACTCCGCACCGTTGAGCGCGACGGCGGGGGCGGCGTGGGCGCCGGTGTCGGCCTGGAAGCCGAAGGTGACGGTGCCGCCCGCCGGGACGACCCGGTTGTGGGCGACGTGGGAGGCGGTCACGGCACCGCCGCCGGTGGCGAAGACCGCGTTCCAGCCGTTGGTGACGCGGGCCCCGGACGGCAGCGTGAACCGGGCCTGCCAGCCGCTGAGCGCGGTGGTCGTGGTGACGGAGACCTCGACCACGGAGCCGCCGCCCCAGGAGTTCAGGACGCGGTAGGACGCGGTGCACCCCGCCGGCGTACCGGGGTCGGTCGGGTCCGTCGGGTCCGGGTCGGTCGGGTCGGGGTCGGTCGGGTCGGGGTCGGTCGGGTCGGGGCCGGGGGCGCCGCCGAACGCGTCCAGCACCGCCCAGTAGGCGGGCTTGGGCCGGTAGTCGTCGTCGTACAGGTTGGCCGCGCCCTCACCCGGGAAGACCCCGGGAATCCAGGAGTCCCGGTCGCTGATCCCCCAGACGGTCACCCCGGAGCAGCCGCTCACCGCCAGGCAGTCGTCGACGACCTGCCGGTACTGGTCGGCCTGCCGGTCGAGCCGCGTGGGGTCCGCGGGGGTGTTCATCCGGATGTCCAGCTCGGTGACGGCGACCTCCAGCCCCAGATCCGAGAACCGCTGGAGGTTGGCGCGGTAGGACGCGGGCATCTGGCCGAGGATCATGTGCGACTGGAACCCGACGCCGTGGACGGGGACGCCGTCGGCGAGCAGCGAGGAGACGAGCCGGTACATGGCGTCGCTCTTCGCGTTGATCCCGTCCGTGTTGTAGTCGTTGATGAACAGCTTCGCCCCGGGGTCCGCGGCGTGGGCTGCGTGGAACGCGTCCGCGATGTACCGCTCGCCGAAGGCCCGCAGGAAGACGGTGTCGCGGAAGGTGCCGTTCTCGTTGAACGCCTCGTTGACCACGTCCCAGCGGTCGATGCTGCCGGCGTAGCGACCCGCGACCGTCGCGATGTGGTTGTCGACGATCTCCCGCAGCTCGGCGGGGGCGAAGCCGCCGTTCTCCACCCAGCCCGGCAGTTGGCTGTGCCAGACGAGGGTGTGGCCGTAGACCTGCTGGTCGTTGGCGGCGGCGAACTCCACCAGCCGGTCCGCGCCGGCCCAGTTGTACTGGCCGCGCGTCGACTCCAGCGAGCCCCACTTCATGGCGTTCTCCGCCGTCACCGAGCTGAACTCGCCCCCGGCGATGGCGGTGTAGGCGGAGTTGCCGAGCAGGGCGTCGTTCAGGGCGGTGCCGATGAACCTCCCCTGCTCGGCGGCGGCCTCCCGGAGGGTGTCCGCCTGCGCGGGGGCGGTGACGCTGAGGGTCCGGGCGGCCTCCTCGGTGACGGGGGCGGTGGCGGTGGCCGTGCCGTGGACGGCGAGGCCGGTGAGGAGCGTGCCGGCGGCGATGGCGACGGCGGCTCTGCGTGCCGGGCGCATGGCGGTTCCCCTTTCGTCTCCGCGGACGGGCGTGCGTCCGCGGCTCGTGGTCCGTGTGGGGGTGCGGTGCGGCGGTGCGGCGGTGCGGCGGTGCGGCGGTGCGGCGGTGCGGCGGTGCGGCGGTGCGGCGGTGCGGCGGTGCGGCGAACGAGCCCGGACCGCGGAGGTGTTGCCTCTCCGTCTAGAGGGCACCCTGGTGTCCGTCAAGACTTCCGGAATAGAGTTGAAAGACTTCCGGAGCGCGAGGGCGACTCTTCCGGCCACAAGCCGGGCCGGGGGAGAATGCGATCACCGAAGCGAGTGGCGGACGGGTGGGAGAGGCGTGACCAGCGACATCGACGCGACCGGGACCGGGGGCCGCGACGGCGGCCGGGTGACCATCACCGCCATCGCGCGGGAGGCGGGTGTCTCGGTTCCCACCGTCTCCCGGGTCGTCAACGGCCGCTCCGACGTGGCCCCCCAGACCCGGGCCCGGGTGGAGGAGCTGCTGCGGCGGCACGGCTACCGCCGCCGCACCGGCAGCGGCGGCGGCGACCGCGCCGCCCTGCTCGACCTGGTCTTCAACGACCTCGACAGCCCCTGGGCGGTGGAGATCATCCGCGGGGTCGAGGAGGTCGCGCACGAGGGGGGCGTGGGGGTGGTCGTCTCGGCGATCCACGACCGCGCCGGCCCCGCCCGCCAGTGGATGCGGAACCTGCGCGCCCGCACCTCGGACGGCGTGATCCTGGTGACCTCCGTGCTGGAGCCGCTGCTCCACGACGAGTTGCACCGGCTCGGCGTGCCCATCGTGGCGGTCGACCCGGCGGGCTCGCCCGCGCTGGACGCCCCGACGATCGGCGCCACCAACTGGGCGGGCGGACTGGCCGCCACCGAGCACCTGCTGCACCAGGGGCACCGGCGCATCGGGTTCATCGCCGGCCCGCCCCGACTGCTGTGCAGCCGGGCCCGGATGGACGGGCACCGGGCGGCGCTGGCCGCCGCCGGGGTGCCGGTCAGCGAGGAGCTGACGGTCCCGGGCGACTTCTACCACGCGTCGGGGTTCTCGGGCTGCAACCGGCTGCTGGAGCTGGCGGAGCGGCCGACCGCGGTCTTCGCCTCCAGCGACCAGATGGCGCTGGGTGCCATCGAGGCGCTGCGCCAGCGCGGGCTGCGCGTTCCGCAGGACATGAGCGTCGTCGGCTTCGACGACCTGCCCGAGATGCGCTGGGCGTCGCCGCCGCTGACGACGGTGCGCCAACCGCTGGCGGAGATGGGCAAGATGGCCGCCCGTACCGTCCTGGGCCAGGCGCGCGGCGAGGCACCCGACTCGCCGCGACTGGAGCTGGCCACCGAGCTGGTGATCCGGGCCAGCACCGCGCCACCCGGCGGCTCCACCCCGCCGGGCGCCTGACCGACACCGACCGACACCCACCCCGACCGGAAACCGCCCGACGGACGACCGACCGAGAGCCGCCCGACCGCCGGCCCATCGCCCCGCCGCGGAGCCACGCGCCCCGGAGCCGCCACGACCCCGACCGCACCGGCCCCACCGACCGCCCGGCCGCGCCGACCGCTCCTGCCGTCCCACCCCGCCCGCCTCGCCCACCCGAGGCCGGCGGGGCCCTGAGCGTGCCCGCGCCAACGCCCCCGGGAACCGACAGCCCGCCCGGCGCCCCGGCTTCCGCCGAAGTCGCCCGACCGCCCCACCAGCGGCGACCCGACGCGCCGTCAGATAGCCCGGTCCGACCCGTTGACGCCCCCGCCGCCCGGCCCTACGTTTCTTCCGCACCAGCACCGAGAATTATCGGCGAACTTCCGGAAGGTGCCCTGCGATGCCATTCGACCTCCACCCGCGGCTGCGAACCCCGGCGGCCACGCTCGCCGGCGCCGTCCTGCTGGCCGGCACCCTCGCCGCCTGCGGCAGCGGCGGCCCCTCCCGTGCCCAGACCCTGGAGGTGTGGACCTACCAGGACGCCTCGACGCACATCCAGGCCGAGGCCGTGGAACGCTTCAACGAGAACTCCGACGTCCAGCTCGAACTGGTGGAGATACCGGGCGCCAACTACCAGGAGCGGATGCGCACCGCGATGGGCACGCCCAACGCGCCGGACATCTTCTTCAACTGGGGCAGCGGCTCCATCAGCGACTTCGTCCAGCAGGACATGCTGGTCGACCTCACCGACACCCTCGCCGAGACGGACGAGCTGCGGGACGCCTTCGTCCCCACGGTCCTCGCCGCGGCCGAGATCGACGGCGGCGTCTACGGGGTGCCGATGCGCGGCGTGCAGCCCGTGATCCTCTTCCACAACACCGAGCTGTTCGAGCAGGTCGGCGCCGAACCCCCCACCACCTGGGAGGAGATGGAGGAGCTGATCGAGCTCTTCCAGGAGGAGGGCGTCACCCCGGTGGCGCTCGGCGGCGCCGACGCCTGGACCTCGCTGATGTGGCTGGAGTACCTGCTGGACCGGATCGGCGGCGCGGAGGTGTGGCAGCAGATCGAGAGCGGCGACACCGAGGCGTGGGGCGACCCGGCCGTGGTGGCCGGCGCACAGACCGCGCTCGACCTGATCGAGGACGGCGCCTTCGGCTCGACCTTCCTCTCCAACGCCTACACCAACGACGGCGTCTCCACCTACTTCGCCCAGGGCAGGGCGGCCATGCACCTCATGGGCAGCTGGGAGTACGGCAGCCAGCTGGCGAACGCCGAGGAGTTCGCCCGGGAGCGGCTGGGGTACGGCACCTTCCCGGTGTTCACCGACGGCGCGGGCGAGGCGTCCACCATCGTGGGCAACCCCAACAACTACTGGTCGGTCAACTCGGAGCTGGAGGGCGAACGGCTCGACGCCGCACTGGAGTTCCTCAAGCACACCACCGACGACACGTACCTCTCGGCGCTGGTGGCCAACGGCGACATCCCCGGCACCGTCGGCGTGGACGACCGGCTCGACGACCACCCGGACCCGGAGTTCGCCCGGTTCCAGTACGACCTCATCACCGAGGCCTCGGCGTTCACGCAGTCCTGGGACCAGGCGCTGCCCAACCGCGCCGCGACGGAGATGATGAACGCCGTCGACGACCTTTTCAGCGGCGGCCTCACCGCGCAGGAGTTCGCCGACACCCTGCGGGGCGTCTCCTAAGTGTCCGCCCCGCCCCCGATACCCGCCTCCGCCCGGCGGGCCGAGTCCCCGCGCCCGTCGTCGCCCGCCCCCGTGGCCGGGCGGCGGCGGGCGCGGGACACCGGCCGCCCCGGCGTGCTGTGGGCCGTTCCCGGCCTGCTGTTCTTCGGCCTCTTCGCCGCCGCCCCCATGGTGCTCGTCGCGTGGCTCTCCTTCACCAGCTGGGACGGGCTCTCCGCGCCGACCTGGACCGGTGTCGAGAACTGGACCCGGCTCCGGTCGGACCCCGCCATGCACCGGGCGCTCCGACTGAGCCTGCTGCTCACACTGTTGAGCTGGGCTTTCCAGACCCCGGTGGCGCTGCTGCTCGGCGTCTGGTCCGCCGGGCACCAGCGCTCCCGCGCCGTGCTGTCCGCGCTGTTCTTCCTCCCGCTGCTCGCCTCCTCGGTGGCGCTGGCCCTGGTGTGGCGGTCGATCCTCGACCCCCACTTCGGTCTGGCCGCGGACGTGGCACGGTGGCTGGAGCTGGGTGACGCCAACGTGCTGGGCTCGCCGCGCGGCGCCCTGCTGGCCGTCGCGTTCGTCGCCGCCTGGCAGTTCATCCCGTTCCACGCCCTGCTCTACCAGGGCGGCGCCCGGCAGATCCCCCGGTCGCTGTACGACGCCGCCTCGATCGACGGGGCCGGCACCGTGCGGCAGTTCTTCGCCGTGACCCTGCCGCAGCTGCGGAACACGGTGGTGACCTCGTCGGTGCTGATGGTGGTCGGATCGCTCACCTACTTCGAGACGGTGCTGATCCTGACCGGCGGCGGGCCCGGGTCCGCCACCACGATCGTGCCGTACCTGATGTACGAGACGGGATTCCGCGCCTTCGACCTGGGCTACGCCAGCGCCGTCGCCACCTCCCTGGTGGTCGTCGCAACCGGCGTCTCCCTGCTGATGGTCCGCCTCACCGGCTTCGGCCGCATGCGATCGACCCGGGAGGGGATGTGAAGACTGTGCCCCCCGCCACGGCCCCGACGCCGAGCCGGCACCGACCGCTGTGGCGACGCGCCAACATCCCGGCCGGTGCCGGGGCCGCGCTCTGGCTGGCGATCGTCCTGATCCCGCTGTACATCCTGGTGTCGGCGACGCTCCGCACCCGGGAGGACTACCTCGAACGCGGCGCCCTCGCCCTGCCGACCTCGCCCTCCGTGGAGAGCTACCGCCGGGTGCTGGCCGGTGACTTCCTGACCTACCTCCTCAACACCGTGGTGGTGACGGCGGCCTGCGCGGCGCTGGTGGTGGTGCTCGCGGTGACGGTCGCCTACTCGGTGGTGCGGACCCGCAACGCCGCCTCCCGCCGGGTGTTCCAGCTCTTCCTGCTGGGTCTGGCCATCCCCTCCCAGGCCGTCATCATCCCCGTCTACCTGATCATCACCGAGCTGAACTTCTACGACACGCTGGCCGCGGTGATCCTCCCGACGGCGGCGTTCGCGCTGCCCGTCGGGGTGCTGATCCTGGTCGGCACCATGCGGGACATCGACGAGGAGACCTACGAGTCGATGGCCCTGGACGGCGCCGGCCCGCTGCGGACGCTGCTGAACCTGACGGTCCCCATGTCCCGCGCGGGCATCGCCACCGTCGGGGTCTTCTCCGCACTCCAGGCGTGGAACGGGTTCCTCTTCCCGTTCCTCCTCACCCAGTCCCGGGACACCCGGGTCCTCACCCTCGGACTGTACGACTACGTGGGCGAGTTCCGGGTCGACGTACCCGCGCTCCTCGCCGCCGTCGTGCTGTCCGTCGTCCCCATCTTCGCCGCCTATCTCCTGGCCCGGCGCCAACTGGTGAACGGTCTGATGGGGGTAGGCGGACGATGACCCGCGGTCAGTGACACACGGACCCCGAAGGAGCCACATGACCGACCCCTGGCAGGACACCTCCCTCTCCCCCGCCGAACGCGCCGCCGACCTGCTGGAGCGCATGACGCTCCAGGAGCGGCTCGGGCAGCTCGCCTCGATCTGGCCCGGTTCCGCGACCGGCGCCGACGGGCAGGAGGTGGCGCCCTCCCAGCGCCGGCTGGCGCAGGAGATCGACGACCAGGGCCTGCTCCGCCACGGACTGGGCCAGCTCACCCGCCCGTTCGGTACCCGGCCCGTCACGGCGGACGAGGGCACCGCGGCGCTGCGGGACGCGCAGCGCCGCATCCGGGAGGCCAACCGGTTCGGCATCCCGGCCATGGCCCACGAGGAGTGCCTCACCGGTTTCACCGCGTGGGGCGCCACCATCCTGCCGACCCCGCTCGCCTGGGGCGCCGCGTTCGACCCGGAGCTGGTCGAGGAGGCCGCCGCGCTGGTGGGCGCCTCGCTGCGCTCGGTCGGCATCCACCAGGGGCTGGCCCCGGTGCTGGACGTGACCCGCGACCCGCGGTGGGGCCGGACCGAGGAGACCATCGGCGAGGACCCCTACCTGGTGGGGACCATCGGCGCCGCCTACGTGCGGGGGCTGGAGTCGGCGGGCATCGTGGCCACGCTGAAGCACTTCGCCGGGTACTCGGGGTCGCGGGGTGCCCGCAACCACGCGCCGGTGGCGGTCGGCCCCCGGGAGCTGGCGGAGGTCTACCTCCCGCCGTTCGAGACCGCGCTGCGCGAGGGCGGCGCCCGGTCGGTGATGCACGCCTACAACGACCTGGACGGCGTGCCGGCCGCCGCCCACCACGGTCTCCTGACGCAACTGCTGCGCGAGGAGTGGGGGTTCACCGGCACCGTGGTGGCGGACTACTTCGGGGTGTCGTTCCTGGAGCTGTCCCACGGCGTCGCCGACTCCCCCGGCCGGGCCGGCGCACTGGCGCTGGCGGCCGGCGTCGACATCGAGCTCCCGGCCGTGCGCTGCTACGGCGACGCCCTGGCGGAACTGGTCGGCTCCGGTGAGGTCGCCGAGGAGCTGGTGGACCGCGCGGCGCTGCGGGTCCTGACGCAGAAGGCCGAGCTGGGTCTGCTCGACCCCGACTGGTCGCCCGAGCCGCCCGCCCTGCGGCGGGACCCCGCCGGCGGCGGTGGCAGCGACGAGGGCGACGCGACCGCCGGCCACGGGGAGGCCGGGGTCGCGGACGGCCCCGAACCGTCGCCGGGCGTCGACCTCGACCCGCCCGAGCTGCGCGACGTCGCCCGCCGGCTCGCCGAGGAGTCGGTGGTGCTGCTGGCCGCGCGCGACAACGTCCTCCCGCTCGGACGGCACCGGCAGGTCGCCGTGCTCGGCCCGCTGGCGGACGACCCGGCGGCGATGCTCGGCTGCTACACCTTCCCCCGCCACGTCGGCACCGAGCATCCGGGGCTGCCGCTCGGCGTCGAGGTGCCGACGCTGCTGCAGTCGCTCTGCCGGGAGCTGCCCGGCAGCCGGTTCGTGCACTCCACGGCGGTCGCCGCGGCGGGCGGCGGCCCGATCTCCGACGCTCCCAGCGACTCGGCGGACTCCCCCACCACCTCCGTCGACCTGCCCGGTGCCGACACCCGGCCCGGCGCCGGGACGGAGGCGGTCTTCGCCACCGTCTCGGGCTCCGACCTCGCCCTGGTGGTGGTCGGCGACCGCTCCGGGCTCTTCGGCCGCGGCACCTCCGGCGAGGGGTGCGACGTCGCGGAGCTCGAACTCCCGGAGGGCCAGGGCGAGATCATCGACGCGGCGCTCGCCGCGACCGAGGGGCCCGGCATTCCCGTGGTGCTGATCGTGCTCGGTGGGCGGCCCTACGCCCTGGGCCGGTGGGCCGACCGGCTGGCCGCCGTGGTGCAGGCATTCTTCCCCGGCCAGGAGGGCGGCGCGGCGGTCGCCGGTGTGCTCTCCGGGCGGGTCAACCCCTCCGGGCGACTGCCGGTGGGCGTGCCGCGGCACCGCGGCGGCCAGCCCTACGGCTACCTCGCCGCACCGCTCGGCCAGGCCGGCGGCGCCAGCTCCCTGGACCCCTCGCCGCTGTACCCGTTCGGCCACGGTCTCTCCTACACCACGTTCTCCTGGGACGACGCGTCGCTGTCCGCCTCGGAGACCGACACGGGGAGCGCCGTCGAGGTGCGGCTGCGCGTCCGCAACACGGGCGACCGCGCCGGTACCGAGGTGGTGCAGCTGTACCTGCACGACCCGGTGGCCCGCACGGTGCGGCCGGTGGTCCGGCTGGTCGGCTACGCGCGGGTGCCGCTGGGGACGGGCGAGAGCGCCGAGGTCCGCTTCCGGTTCCACCCCGACCTGGCGTCCTACCCGCTGGGCGCGACGGAGCGGATCGTCGAACCCGGCGCGCTGGAACTGCGGTTGGCGGCCTCCAGCTCGGATGTGCGGCACACCCTCCCGCTGGTCCTGACCGGTGAGGAGCGCCGCGTCGGGTACGACCGGGCGCTCGTCTGCCCCGTCGAGGTCAGCGCGGACTGACCCGCCCGGTCCGGTCGGCGGGGCGGCGCGGCCGTGCCGCCCCGCCGACCGGACCACCCCGCGGGCGCCGCGGCCGCACCCGCCCCCGGCCTCGCGACACGCCGTGAAACCCCATTGTCGGGGCGGGGTGTGCGTCGCAGAATGTGCCGATGCTCATCCGACGCGAGATCCCCTCCGACATCCCGTCCGTCCAGCACGTGACGACGGCGGCGTTCACCTCGCCGGAGAATCCCGAGCCCGTCGAGACCACGCTCCTGGCCCGGCTGCGCGACGACCGCGGCTGGATTCCCGAGCTGTCCCTGGTGGCCGTCACCGACGGCGGACAGGTCAGCGGGCACGTGGTGTGCACGCGCGGCACCGTCGACGGCGCGCCGGCGGTGGGGCTGGGGCCACTGAGCGTGCACCCCGCCCACCAGCGCCGCGGCATCGGCCAGGCCCTGGTCCACGCGGTGCTCGGTGCGGCCGAGGCACGCGGCGAGCCGCTGGTGGCGCTGCTGGGCAGCCCCCGCTACTACGGCAGGTTCGGCTTCCGGGCGGCGACCGAGTACCGGATCGACCCGCCCGAGCCGGCGTGGGGCGACTACTTCCAGGTGCGTCCGCTGGCCGCCTGGACCCCGCGGCTCCGCGGCGGGTTCCGGTACGCTGCGCCCTTCGACCGCATCTGACCGGCCGGGCCGCTCCGGCGGGCCGGCCCCTTTGGACGGGAGCCACCGCCATCGACCGCCGAGCCGCCCAGAACCAGGGCTTCACCTGCGAGAACTGCTCCCGGCCGGTGACACCGCTGCGGAACGGCAGCTACCGCAACCACTGCCCCCACTGCCTGTGGTCCAAGCACGTGGACGAGCACCCCGGCGACCGTGCCAGCGAGTGCCGGGGCCTGATGCGGCCCGAGCGGGTCGACCAGCCGCGCGGCAAGGGACTGGCGGTGGTGCACCGCTGCACCTCCTGCGGGTTCACCCGCCCCAACCGCATCGCCGACGACTACGGCCAGGGCGACAGCATCGACGCGGTCAGCGCCCTCATGGCGCGCCAGACACGCCACCTGCGCTGAGCGGACCTGCAGCTGTCGCCCGCGGTCAGACCGCCGTCAGCGCCCGCCGACCGCTGCCCGTCCCGCCTCCAGCCGGGCCACCGGCACCCGGAACGGCGAGCAGGAGACGTGGTCCAGGCCGGCCTCGTGGAAGAACCGCACCGACGCCGGATCGCCGCCGTGCTCCCCGCACACCCCCAGCCCGAGGTCCGGGGAGGTGGCCCGCCCGGTGCGGGCGGCGGTGCGCACCAGGGTGCCGACCCCGGCGGCGTCGATCGTTTCGAACGGCGAGGCCGGGAAGACGCCGCGCTCCAGGTAGCCGGCGAAGAAGCTGCCCTCCACGTCGTCCCGGGAGAACCCCCAGACGGTCTGCGTCAGGTCGTTGGTGCCGAAGGAGAAGAAGTCGGCGGCGCCCGCGATCTCCCCGGCGGTCAGCGCCGCGCGCGGCAGCTCGATCATGGTGCCCACCGGCACCGTCGGGACCGGGCCGCGATGGGCGGCGACGTCGGCGACGACCCGCTCCGCCTCCTCCCGCACGATCTCCAGCTCCCGCACGGCGGCCACCAGCGGCACCATGATCTCCGGCCGGGGGTCGCCCCCGGCGGCACGGCGGTCCGCCGCGGCCTCGGCGACGGCCCGGACCTGCATCGCGAACAGCCCGGGCACGACCAGCCCGAGGCGGACCCCGCGCAGCCCCAGCATCGGGTTCTGCTCGTGCAGCCGCCGCACCGCGCGCAGCAGCCGCCCGTCGCGGCCGTCCCCGCCCTCCCCCCGGCCCCCGGCCTCGCTGTCGCTCCCGCTCCCGTTCCCGTTCCCGTTCCCGCTCAGCGCGACCCGCACCGAGAGTTCGGTGAGGTCGGGGAGGAACTCGTGGAGCGGCGGGTCCAGCAGCCGGACGGTGACGGGGCGACCGTCCATGGCGGCCAGCAGCTCGGTGAAGTCCGCCCGTTGCAGGGGCAACAGCTCGGCCAGCACCTCCTCGCGCTCCTGCTCCCTCCCCGCCAGGACCAGCCGTTCCACCAGGCGCCGCCGCTCGCCGAGGAACATGTGCTCCGTGCGGCAGAGGCCGACGCCCTCCGCCCCGAAGCGGGCGGCGCGGCGGGCGTCGCCGGCGGTGTCCGCGTTGGCGCGCGCGCCCAGCACCCGACGGCGGTCGGCGTGCCGCATCAGCCGGTCGACGGCGCGCACCAGCCCGCC
>NZ_JAAVJD010000004.1 GCF_012033735.1 Streptomyces lonarensis
CGCCGGAACCGGCCCTGCACCGGCCGGGGTCGGCGCCCGCGCCCCCGCCGCCCGTCACCGGCCGGCTCAGCGCACCCACGCCGCTCCCGGGTGCCGGTGGCACGGCCGTCGGGCTGGGCAGCCACCGCACCTCCGCGGTTCCCGACCGCCCCGACCTTCCGCGGCGCAGCGCCCAGCAGCACCTCGTCCCCGAACTGCGCACCGATCCCCCCGCCTTCACCAGCGGCGGCGAGATCGCGGTGCACGACCCGGGGCTGATGGCGGCCTTCCGCCGGGGCATCAGCCTCGCCGAACCCGACGCGTGAGCACCCGAACCCCCACCCCCGCACCGGGTACCGACCGCCGCGCTCGCGGCCCCTGCCACCCGGACCGACGACCAGCCCACACGAGGAGACGAAGGAGACAGTGGCGACGATGGTGACCGACGGCCCCAACGGCCGGCCAGCGGACCTCTCCTGGCTGCTGACCGGCCTGCTGCAGCGGGTCCCCCACGCCGACAGCGCGGTTCTGCTCTCCAGCGACGGTCTGGTGAAGGCCGCCGACGGACTGGACAGCGACGCCGCGGACCACCTGGCCGCGCTCGCCTCCGGCCTGTACTCGCTCGCTCGCAGCGCCGGGGTGCGCTTCGGCGACGGCGGTGAGGTCCGGCAGGTCGTGGTCGAACTCGACTCCACCCTCCTGTTCGTCGCCACCGCGGGCCACGGCGCGGTGCTCGCGGTCCTGGCGGGCCGCGAGGCCGACGCGGCGGTCCTCGGCTACGAGATGGCGATGCTCGTCAAGAGCGCCCGCCCGTCGCTGATGACCCCGGACCGCCGGTCGGCCGGGCAGTGAGGGCGGCGGCGCGCGCGCCGGAACC
The DNA here is from genome assembly GCF_012033735.1 of Streptomyces lonarensis. Lineage (GTDB taxonomy): Bacteria > Actinomycetota > Actinomycetes > Streptomycetales > Streptomycetaceae > Streptomyces > Streptomyces lonarensis. Next base: position 857 of record NZ_JAAVJD010000004.1, read on the forward strand.
GGTGCTGCTCGACGACGAGGCCGGCCGGCTGATCCGCCCGTACACCGTCTGCGGCGGCCGGACCAGGCCGACCTCCGACTTCGACCTGCTCACCCTGGTGCGCGCCACCGGCCGCGGCACCCACGGCTACCTCGACCCCGACCACAGCCAGGTGCTGCTGCTGTGCCGGGACGCGACCCCGGTCGCCGAGATCGCCGCCCACGTGCGGCTGCCCGCGACGGTGACCAAGGTGCTCCTGTCCGACCTGGTCGATTGCGGTGCGGTCACCGTGTCCGCACCGCCCGACCCCGACGTCGACCCCGACCGACATCTGCTGGAGGCGGTCCTGCATGGACTCCGTACGCGGCTCTGACGCCCCACCGCGCCCCTTTCCCACACCGCTCAAGATCCTGGTGGCCGGCGGCTTCGGCGCCGGCAAGACGACCCTGGTCGGCGCCGTCAGTGAGATCGAGCCGCTCTCCACGGAGGAGCTGCTGACCCAGGTGAGCGCCGGCACCGACAGCCTGGAGGGGGTGGAGGACAAGCACACCACCACCGTGGCCATGGACTTCGGCCGCATCACCCTCAACGACCGCCATGTGCTCTACCTGTTCGGCACGCCGGGCCAGGAGCGGTTCTGGTTCATGTGGGACGAACTCTGCGCCGGGGCGCTGGGCGCCGTCGTCGTCGCCGACACCCGCAGACTCGCCGACTGCTTCCCGGCCGTCGACTTCTTCGAGCGGCGCGACCTCGGTTTCGTCGTGGCCATCAACGAGTTCGACCAGGGCCACCGCTACAGCGCCGAGGAGATCCGGACGGCGCTCGACCTCTCGCCCACCGTGCCGGTCATCAACTGCGACGCGCGGCTCTCCTCGTCCGGCACCTCGGTTCTCGTCACCCTCGTCAAGCACCTGATCGAAACAAGGAGTGACCATGACGAGACGGTACGACCCCACGAGCCGTCTGCTGCTCACCCCTGAGGACCCGCACGCGGCGGCGCGGGTCGGCCGCCTCGCGGAGCTCGGTCTCGGCCCCGGGACGCGGGGCCCGCTCGACGCCTTCGACGGGTTCGCCCGGCGCATGGCGACCGCGCTGGCGGCCCCGTACGCGATGGTCAACTTCATCGACGAGCGGCAGCAGTTCTTCGCCGGCCTCCACCGGCCCCGGGAGGGGGCGCCGGGCGCCGCTGCCGCGCCGGCCGCCCGGGACGCCGCCGTCCGGACCATGCCGCGCGGCCACGGGTACTGCCCGCACGTCGTCGTCCGACGCGCCGCCCTGGTGCTGGAGGACGTCCTGGACTACCCGCGGTTCGCGGGGAACCCGGTGGTCGAGGAGATGGGCATCCGCGCCTACCTGGGCGCCCCGCTGCTGGAGGCGGCGGGGCCGGCGCTGGGCACGGTGTGCGTGGCCGACACCCGGCCGCGCCCCTGGGGCAGGGACGGACTGGAGACGATCAAGGGATTCGCGGGGGAGCTGACCGCGGAGCTCACCGGCGGGCGGCGCTGACGCGGCGCCCGCTGTCCCCGGCGGAGAGCCGGACGGGCGGCCCGCGGTGTCCCCACCGCGGGCCGGCCGTCGTCGCGTCACGACCCGGAGGTCGCCGGCGGCCGCTTACTCGTCGCCGGCGCCGAACCGCTCCTTGAAGGCGTCGAGGTCGTCCTCGGTGATCTTCGCGAACAGCACCGGGGGCACCGTGAACGGGGTACCGGCCGGGACCGAGTCCAGCGCCCGCGCCTGCTCCGGCGAGACCCACGAGGCGCTGTCGCCGGGGAGGTCGAACGCCTGTCGCATGGCGCGGGCGGAGGCGGGCACGAACGGCTCCGATACCACGGAGTACAGGTGGATCAGGTTCATCGCGGTCCGCAGCGTCAGCGCCGCCGCGTCCTGGTCGGTCTTGATCTCCAGCCAGGGAGCCTTCTCCTCCAGGTAGGAGTTGCCCGCGCTCCACAGCGCCCGCAGCGCCTGCGCCGCCTTGCGGAACCGCAGCGCCTCCATGTGCTCCTCGTACTCGGCCAGCAGCCCGGCGATCTCCTCGCCCAGCTTGGCCTCCGCCTCGCCCGCGGCGGCGCCGGCCGGGACCTCGTCGCCGAACCGCTTGCGGGAGAAGGAGAGGACCCGGTTGACGAAGTTGCCGAGGATGTCCGCCAGGTCCTTGTTGACGGTCCCCGCGAACACCTCCCAGGTGAAGCTGGTGTCGTCCGACTCCGGCGCCTGGGCCATCAGGAAGTAGCGCCAGTAGTCGGCCGGCAGGATCTCCAGCGCGGCGTCGGTGAAGACGCCCCGGCGCTGCGAGGTGGAGAACTTGCCGCCGTAGTAGGTGAGCCAGTTGAACGCCTTGACCTGGTCGACCTTCTTCCACGGCTCCCGCGTGCCCAGCTGGGTCGCCGGGAACATCACCGTGTGGAACGGCACGTTGTCCTTGGCCATGAACTCGGTGTAGCGCACGTCCGCGGCGGCGTCGCCGTACCACCACGACTGCCAGTCGCGGTCCTGCGGCGCCTGGTCCGCCCACTCCTTGGTGGCGGCGATGTACTCGATCGGCGCGTCGAACCAGACGTAGAAGACCTTGCCCTCGGCGGCGAGCTCCGGCCAGGTGTCGGCCGGCACCGGGACGCCCCAGTCCAGGTCGCGCGTGATCGACCGGTCCTGCAGTCCCTCCGTCAGCCACTTCCGCGCGATGGAGGAGGAGAGGGTCGGCCAGCTCTCGCCGACCTCGTCGATCCAGCGCTCCACCTCGCCGGCGAGGGCCGACTGCAGCAGGAAGAGGTGCTTGGTCTCCCGCACCTCCAGGTCGCTGCTGCCGCTGATCGCGGACCGCGGCTCCACCAGGTCGGTCGGGTCCAGCACCCGGGTGCAGTTCTCGCACTGGTCCCCGCGGGCCTTGTCGTAGCCGCAGTGCGGGCAGGTGCCCTCGATGTAGCGGTCCGGCAGGAACCGGCCGTCGGCGGGCGAGTACACCTGCCGGACCGGGCGCTCCTCGATGAAGCCGTTGGCGTGGAGCGACCGCGCGATGCGCTGCGTGATCTCGACGTTCTGTTCGGAGGACGACCGGCCGAAGTGGTCGAACCGGAGCCCGAACCCCTCGTAGATGGCCTTCTGCGCGTCGTGCTGGCCGGCGCAGAACGTGTCGACGGGCAGCCCGGCGGCGTTGGCGGCCAGCTCGGCGGGGGTGCCGTGCTCGTCGGTGGCGCAGATGTAGAGCGTCTCGTGGCCGCGCTGCCGCAGGTAGCGGGCGTACACGTCCGCCGGGAGCATCGAGCCGACCATGTTCCCCAGGTGCTTGATCCCGTTGATGTACGGCAGGGCACTGGTGATGAGGTGTCGGGTCATCCTCGGATGCTCCAAATGTTCGAGTTGCGTACGGATCGGGCCCGCGCGCGGGGTACCGGGCGGTGACGTCCGCGCCGAGCGGGCCGGTGCGCGCAGGGTGCGGGGCGGCCGGGCTCCCGGGACGGTGCGGCGCCGCCCTCATCCTAACGATCCGAGGGCGGCGCCCACCGCCGTCATCCGCAGGGTGGGCGGGACGACGGGCGGGCGGCGCGACGCGGCGGCACCGACCGCCGCGACCGGGTCACGGTCGGTTCGTGGCGGCGCGACGCGGCGGCACCGACCGCCGCGACCGGGTCACGGTCGGTTCGCGGCCGGGGCACCCGCCCCTGCCCTCAGACGGCCTCCGGCAGCCGCTCCGGCGGTCCGGGACGTGCGTAGTACCAGCCCTGCGCCGAGTCGCAGCCGAGCTCGCGCAGCCGCTCCGCCTGGTTGCAGGTCTCCACGCCCTCCACCGTGACCGACAGCTCCAGGGCGTGCGCCAGCGACACGATCCCCTCGACGATCTTCATGTCGACCGGGTCGGCCGGGTGCTGCTGGAGCCCCTCGCTGAACGATCGGTCCAGCTTGAGGGTGCTCACCGGCAGCCGTCGCAGGCTGGCCAGGTTGGAGTAGCCGGTGCCGAAGTCGTCCAGGGCGATGCCCACGCCGAGGTCGGCGAGCTGCCGCAGCGGCTTCAGCTCGTGGTCGTCGGCCCGCACCATCGCCGACTCCGTGATCTCCAGGCAGAGCGACCCCGGCGGCAGCCCGAACTCGTCGAGCACCGCGACGGTCTCGTCCACCAGGTCCGGATGGTTGAGCTGCCGGGGCGAGAGGTTGACGTTCAACCGCAGCGGCCGCGACCCGCCGATGCCCTGCACCTGCCACTCGCAGGCCTGCCGCACCGACTCCCGCAGCACCCACCTGCCGAGCGGCACGATCAGCCCGGTGTGCTCCGCGAGCGGGATGAACCGGTCCGGCCCCAGCACCCCGTGGCGGGGGTGGCTCCACCGCACCAGCGCCTCGGCCCCCTCCAGCGAGCCGTCCTCCATCCGGATCAGCGGCTGGTACTCGATGAAGAACTCCGAGCCCTTCAGCGCCGCCGGCAGGTGGTGCGTCAGGTGGTGCCGGCTGATCGCCCGGGCGTCGGAGTCCGGGTCGGCCAGCGCGTACCGGTTCCCCCCGTCCGCCTTGGCCCGGTACATCGTGATGTCGGCGCTGCGCAGGATCTCGTTGGCGTTCAGCTCCGCGGTGGGGCCCTCCACCACGCCGATGCTCGCGCGGACCATCAGCTCGCGGCCGTCGACCTCCACCGGGGTCGCCAGTTCGTCCAGCAGCGCCTGCGCGAGGTCGGTCACCGCCTTCCTCGACGGCGGGTCCACGTAGAGCGCGACGAACTCGTCGCCGCCGATGCGCGCGATCAGCTGACCCGGCTCGGCGGCGCACATGCTGAGCCGCTCACCCACGGCGATGAGCAGCCGGTCCCCGACCGCGTGCCCGAGGCTGTCGTTGACCGCCTTGAATCCGTCGAGGTCGAGGTAGCACAGCCCCACCCTGCGCCTGCCGGGGGAGGGCGCGACCGCCTGCTCCAGCCGCTCGAAGAACATCGCCCGGTTCGGCAGCTCCGTGAGCGCGTCGTGCGTCGCCTGGTAGCGCAGCCGCAGGTTGAGGAGCCGCCGCTCCGTGATGTCCTCCACCATGGCCAGCATGTACTGCGGCCGCGAGTCCGCGTCCCGCAGCAGCGAGACCGTCAGGTTGGTCCACAGCGAGGTGCCGTCCAGGCGCTGGTACGGCTTCTCCACCTGGTAGTGGTCCCGCTCGCCGCGCCGCAGCTCCGCCTGCATGCGCCACACCTCCGGACCGTCGTCCGGGTGGGTCCAGTCCGCGATGTTGCTCGCCCGCACCTGGTGCTCCGCGATGCCCAGCATCCGGTTCATGGCCCGGTTGGTGTCCATGATGTGGCCGTCCATGTCGGCGATGCCGATGCCGACCGCCGCGTCCTCGAACACCGCGCGGAACCGCGTCTCGCTCTCGTGCAGCGCCCGCGCCACTGCCGCCTGCGCGGACAGCGTCGCCCGGGAGAGCGCCTCCTGCTCGCTGCGGGTTCGCTGCTGCAACGAGGCGGCGTAGCCGGACGCCATGGCGTGCTGGAGCCGGCCGCAGCGCACCCGGATCTCCTCGGCGTCCAGACCGCTGCCCGCGCCGCAGTACAGCGGCAGGTAGGCGTCGATGATCCCCAGGATGCGCGGCAGCGCCTCGGCGGTCGTGCAGTGGGCGTCCACCAGTGCCTCGCCCACGTGCCGGCCCGCCTCGGGGGAGAAGTGCCGGGCGTGCAGTGCGTCCGTCAGTTGTTCGGTCAGGCTCACCAGGTGGGCCTCGAACTCGTCGCGCGTCATGGAGGTCGCGGTCTCCGGATAGACGGCGCGGCACCAGATGCGGGCGAACCGCCGCGGCCCGTCACCGCGGCGGCCGGTGTCCCCGCCGGCTGCCGGAGGCTCCTCCTGCGGGGGGTTCACGCCTTGCGCCCTGCCCCAGCGAGCCCGGTGAACGCCGCCGGGTCCTCCTTGTCGACCGGGGTGTCCGGGCGCCAGTTCGGCAGCAGGACCACCCCGGGCTCCACCAGCTCGAACCCGTCGAAGAGAGCCTCGATCTCGGCGCGGCCCCGCATCACGAAGGTCGACCCGCTCTTGCGGTAGACGTCGGTCACGGCGTCGCCCTGCTCGGAGGTGCGCGGGCCGCCGTCGGTGGAGGCGTGGCTGAGGATCAGCATGCTGCCGGGCGCGAGCCGGTCCCGGTACTCGGCGATCAGCTGCGCCGGCTTGTCGGACTCCTCGATGAAGTGCAGCAGCGCCACCAGCATGAGCGCGACGGGCCGGTCGAAGTCCAGCAGCCGCCGGGCCTCCGGGCTGTCCAGGACCGCTCGCGGGGAGCGGAAGTCCGCGGCCACGACGCCCGTCCGCTCGTCGCCGTCGAGGACGGCCTGGCTGTGTGCGACCGCGACGGGGTCGTTGTCGACGTAGACCACCCGGGCCTCGTCGCTGGCGGCCTGCGCCACCTCGTGGACGTTGCCGAAGGTGGGTATCCCCGACCCGATGTCGAGGAACTGGGTGATGCCCTCGGAGACGGCGAACCGCACCGTGCGGCGCATGAACGCCCGGTTGGCCTGCATGATCTTCGGCAGACCCGGGAACGCGTCGACCGCCCGGCGGGCAGCCGCCCGGTCCACCTCGAAGTTGTGGGAGCCCCCGAGGTAGTAGTCGTACATGCGGGAGACACTCGGCACCGACAGGTCGACACCCTGGGGTGCCCACACGGGTCGCTCCATCAACAGCTCCTGATCATCAGTGAATTGGCGGCGCTTGCCAGAGCGTACTGACCATACGGGAGCGGTGGGAAGGAAGTGGCCGACCGGAGGCGCGTGACAGCCGTGTTCCGGGCATCGCGCGGACGCCGGGAGCGCGCCCCCGGGCTCCGCTTCGCCGGGGCGCGCCGACGGCAACCGTGCCGTTGTCAGCCGTGCCGTCGTCAGCTCGCGGTGGACACGGCTGGGGCGGGCGGCACGCCACCGCGAGCGGGAGCACCGCGTCAGCCGCTCCGCCCTGCCCGCGGCTCGGCCGGCCGGGCCGCGGGCAGGGGGCGCCTACGGCTCGCGCAGCGGGGGTGTCCTCCCCCTCAGAGCGGCACGCCGTTGCCGCGCAGGTAGCCGACAGGGTCGATGTCGCTGCCGAAGCCCTGGCCCGTCCTGATCTCGAAGTGCAGGTGCGGGCCGGAGGAGTTGCCCGTCGACCCCACACGCCCGACCTGCTGGCCGGTGGTCACCTTCTGGCCCGCGGAGACCGAGATCGCGGAGAGGTGCGCGTACTGGCTGAACCTGCCGTCGTTGTGCCGGACGATCACCTCGTAGCCGAAGGAACCGGCCCAACCGGCGGAGACCACTGTGCCGTTGGTCACCGACCGCACCGAGGTGCCCATGCCCACCGGGAAGTCCACCCCGGTGTGGTAGCCCTGGGACCACGAACTGCCGGTGGCACGGTAGGAGGTGCCCGTGCCCCCGGCGACGGGGGAGGTGTAGGCCGCGGTCGACGCGCGTTCCGCGTCCCGGGACGCCTTCTCCGCGGCGGCCTTCTCCGCCGCCGCCTTCTCTGCTGCGGCCTTTTCGGCTGCCGCCTTCTCCGCGGCAGCCTTGTCCGCGGCGGCCTTCTCTGCTGCGGCCTTCTTCTCGGCCTCGCGCTGCTCCGCCCGCTCGCGCTCCGCCTGTTCGGCCGCGGCCTTCTCCTGCGCGGCCGCCCGCTCCTCCGCGGCAGCGCTGTCGCCTGCGGCGGCCACCGAGCCCGCGCTGCGTTGCCGCTCCGTCGGAACCGGCTCGGCGACGTCCTTCGAAGGGGCCGGGGCCGAGGCATTCGCGAGGGACAGCCGCTGGCCCGGGTGGATCAGGTCCGGGTTCTTCCCGATGACCGAACGGTTCAATTCGTACAGCGACTGCCAGCCACCGGGAACGCGATGGGTGTCGGCGATCTCCGAGAGGTTGTCACCCGCCTCGACCTCGTGCAGCGCGGCCGCCGCCCCCTGGCCCCGGGCAGCCGATCCGCCACGCTCCTGCACGCCGGTCGCGGTCGACTGCGGTGCGGGCGCCGGCTCCGGCCGCGGGGCGGCCCCCGTAGCATCGGCAGCCAGCCCCGCCCGCTCGGAGCAGGTGGGCCATGCCTGCGGTCCCTGCCCGTCGAGGACCTTCTCCGCGACGGCGATCTGCTCCTCGCGGGTGGCCAGGTCGGCGCGGGCGGCGTAGGCCGTCCCTCCGAACTGCTCCCAGGTGCTCTGCCGGAACTGGAGACCACCGAAGTGGCCGTTCCCGCTGTTGATCGCCCAGTCCTCGCTCGACTCGCACTCGGCGACCTTGTCCCAGGTGGCCGAGGACGCCGCGCCGGCCGTGGCCGCGCTGAGCAGGGGGAGGGCGAGGCCGGCGCCACCGGCCGTCACCGTCAGAGAGGCCCGGGAAACGGGGCCGGGGCGGTAGCGGCGGTGGCGTCCGCGTGCAGTCATCGAGTCCTCCGGGGCATGGGACGTCCCTGTGGCGCCCTCAGCATATGGCCCGATGAAGCGAGTTGTCCGTAAGTCCGGAATAATGCCCGGAGCGCCGGGCGGTATCCGGCCAGGGCCCGCCGCCGACCGTGCCGCGCCCGGCCGGAAGTGCCCTGGCAGCACCGACCGACACCTCTCCCGCCGCTCCGCCGGGACCCGCTTCGCCCTCCCGGGTACGTCCGGAACCGGGCGGTGGGTCCGGGGCCGCAGCGGGTAGGCGACCACGGGCCCCGGCACCGGGCCGGAGCCCCCGACCGCCCCGTCCCAGGGCCGCCCGTCAGCGGTGGCCCGCCACCGGCCGCACCGTCATACTTGACCTGCTCGCCGTCCTGCCCCGGGAGACACCGTGACCACCGCCACCAGGACCACCCCCCTCGCCCGGCTGCGGTCCGCCGCCCTGGCACTGCGCCCGGCCTCCTTCGGGGCCGAGCCCGCGGGGGAGCGCCTGGAGCGGCTGCGGCGCTCACCCCACTTCCGCGAGGGCGGGTTCCACAACGAGCGGACGATCTCCACCACCCCGAGCGGTGACGGGACCCCCTCGCTGGTGCGCGCCATGCTGCGCCGCGAGGACCGCCGCCGGCGACGCCCCGCGGGGCGGCTGCCGCTGGACCGCTCGCTGCCCGCTGTGCCGCCCGCCGGCGGTCTGCGGCTCACCTGGCTCGGCCACGCCACCGTCCTCGTGGAGATCGACGGCCACCGGGTGCTCTTCGACCCCGTCTGGGGGCGCCGCTGCTCGCCGTTCTCCTTCGCCGGGCCGGCGCGCGTCCACGCCGTGCCGGTGGACCTCGCCGACCTCGGCGCCGTCGACGTCGTGGTCATCTCCCACGACCACTACGACCACCTCGACATGCCCACCGTGCGCGCCCTGGCCGCGAGCGGCACCCGGTTCGCCGTGCCGCTGGGTGTCGGCGCGCACCTGGAGCACTGGGGCGTTCCGGCGGAGCAGATCACCGAACTGGACTGGAACGAGTCCACCGCCGTCGGCGAACTGACGCTCACCGCCACGCCGGGCCAGCACTTCTGCGGCCGCGGCCTGCGCCGCCGGGCGCTGACCCTGTGGGCGTCCTGGGCGGTGGCGGGCCCGGAGCACCGCGTCTTCCACAGCGGTGACACCGGCTACTTCCCCGGCTTCGCCCGCATCGGCGAGGAGCACGGCCCGTTCGACGCCACCATGATGCAGATCGGCGCCTACAGCGACTACTGGCCCGACGTCCACATGACACCCGAGGAGGGCCTGCAGGCCCACCGCGACCTCGACGGCGGGGTCCTCCTCCCCATCCACTGGGGAACCTTCAACCTGGCTCTGCACTCCTGGGACGAGCCCGTGGAGCGGACGGTCGCCGCCGCCGAGGCGGCCGGTGTCCGCTACGCCGTGCCGGTGCCCGGCGGATCGTTCGAACCTGCCGCCGAGCTGCCGACCGCGCCCTGGTGGCGGCCGCACGCCGTCGGCGGGCCGGCGCCCGGGGCGGGCGCCGCCGGTGCCGACACCGCAGGCCGGACGCCGTCCAGCACCCACGGCGAGACGACCGGCACCGCCCCGGCCGGCTGACGCCCCGTCGCGGTCTGTCGCGGGGGCGGCGCCCGGCAGCCGGACGCCGCACCCGCGCGGCTCACTCCCAGCGGTGGAACCCCTGGCCGCTCTTGCGGCCCAACTCGCCCCGGGCCACCTTCTCGCGGAGCAGCCGGGGCGGGGCGAACCGCTCGCCGAGCGTGGCGTGGAGGTGGTCGGCGATGGCCAGCCGCACGTCCAGCCCCACGAGGTCGGTGAGACGCAGCGGCCCCATCGGGTGCCGGTAGCCGAGCGTCATCGCCCGGTCGATGGCCTCGGGGTCCGCCACGCCCTCCTCCACCATCCGGATCGCCTCCAGCCCCAGCGCCACACCGAGGCGGCTGGAGGCGAAGCCGGGGGAGTCCCGGACGACGACGTCCTCCTTGCCCAGCGCCGCGGTCCAGGCGAGGGCCGCCCGCACCACCTGGGGGTCGGTGGCCCCGGTGGTGACCAGCTCCACCAGTGCCGAGGCAGGCACCGGGTTGAAGAAGTGCATGCCGAGGAAGCGCTCGGGCCGCTGGAGCACCGTGGCCAGCTCGGTCAACGACAGCGAACTCGTGTTGGAGGCGAGCACCGCGGCCGGGCCCACCGCCTGTTCCGCCGCGGCGAGCAACCGGGCCTTGAGCGCCGCGTCCTCCGGCACCGCCTCCACCACCAGCTCCGTCTCCGCCGGAAGGCCGTCCAGCGAGACGGCGGCCGAGACCCGGTCGGCCACGCCCGCGGGCGCCTCGGTGAGGTGGCCGCGAGCGTGCGCCCTGTGCAGGCTCTCGCCGATCGACTGCACGGCCGCCGCGGCCCGGCCGCCGTCGCTCTCCACGACGACGACCCGGGAGCCCGCGGTCGCGAAGGCCTGCGCGATGCCCGCGCCCATGCGGCCCCCACCGATCACCGCGGCGAGGAGCGGCGGGGCGGTCGGGAGCGGGGGGAGGCCCCCGGTGGTGGTGCCCGCGGTGCGGTCGCTGTCGGGGGAGAGGGGCGGTCCCTGCGTCATCTCTGCTCCGTCTGATCGGTCGTCCGGTTCCCTGGCCGCTGCCACCGTGCCCGGCCGGTGACGGCGCGCCGCGGTGTGACCCGCGGCGCGGTGGTGGCCCTGCGGAGTGCCGCCGGGGCGGTCGGGCGGCGCGGCCGCCCCAGCGTAGCGCCTGAACCGAATGGTCGGTCGGGTCGTGCGCGGGGTTTCGCGGCACGCCGCCGGGCGGAGCGCGCCGGTAGAGTGCGGCCATGGCAGCCGAGGACGACGCCCCACCCGCCGGTGCCGCCCCCACCGCCGACCCGGCCGCCGCCCCCGATCCGGCCGCGAGCTGGGACCGGCTGTCCGCCGTCGGCCCGTTCTTCACCCTCGGCACGGCACCGCCCCCGCCGGGCGCCGTACCGCTCGCCGCCCTGCGCGACGGGGACACCCGGCCCTGGGAACGCCGCCTCGACCACATCGCCTCCCGGCTCGGGACGGACCAGCGCCGCGTGGCCGCCTCGCTCGCCTACCAGGGGCTCGCCTCCCGGCTGTGGTCCGTCGCCCTCGCGTCGGCGTCGGTCCTGGGGGCGGTGCCCCGGCTGACGCCGGAACAGCTGTACTGGCTGCCCGAGGGCAGCACCCCGGACGACCTCTGGACGACCGAGCCGCTCCCCGCCGCCCCCGCGCCCGGGCCCTTGTCGGCGGACCCGGACGGGCCCGATCGGCCGCGCCCGACCGGCTCGGTGGCGCTGCCTCCGGCGACCGCGGCCGCCGTCCACCGGGCCGTCCACACCGCGCACCTGGAACCCCTGGCGCACAGTCTCCGGGCCACCACTCCGATCGCGCCCGCACTGCTGCGCGGCAACTCGGCCTCCGCCCTGGCCGGCGCCGGCCGCCAACTGCTCGACTGGGCGCGGCGGGCCCGCGCGCCCCGCGCGGCCGAGCGGGCCGCCACCCTCACCGCGGCGCTGCTGCACCACCCCGGGACGCGTCCCGAGTGGACCGAGGACTCCGGGGCGTTCCGGCGGCGCAGCTGCTGCCTGTACTACCGGGTGCCCGGGGGCGGACTCTGCGGGGACTGCGTCCTCGACAGGCCGCCCCGCACCGGCACGGACTGACGCGGCGTCGGCCGGACCGTCCCGGGCCTGCCCCCCCGTGGCGCAGAACAGCCCGTCGCCGTGACGCGGACGGCCGCCGGCCGCCTCCGCTGCGCTAGGGTCGCAGCTGCCCGCGCGCCCGGCTCCGGCCCCGCCCGCGGCCACCACATCCGGGGAGGGACACCGCGCACCGCACGCCAGTGAGGCGTGACGGCGCGGTAGGAGGGGCGGGCCATGGGGACACCTCCGGGGGAGGGGCGCGCCGAACGCCCCACCGACGACAGTCCAGCGGGGAGCAGGCCCGGCGGGCAGCAGCCACGCCCCGGTCCCGCACACACGGGAGGGGACCGCACCGCCGACCGTCCGCAGGCGGCCGAGCCCCACGCGCCCACCGCAGCGCAGCCGCCCGCGCTGCCGCGACCGCACCGGATCGTCCTCATGGCCGCCGCAGGGGCCATGGCCCTCGGCGTGACCCTCCACATGGGGGCCACCTTCCTGCACGTCGCGCCCGAGAACGTGCTGCGCCAGGAGCACGGGCCGGCCATCCGCGGCTATCTCTACCCCGAGTTCCGGCAGGCCTGGAACCTGTTCGCCCCCGAGCTGCCGACCAGCGACGTCACACTGCACGCCCGAGCCACCGTCCGCGACGGAGCCGGGGAGCGGACCACCACGCCCTGGACCGACGTCTCCGCGCCCGACCTCGCCGAGCTGAGTTCGGGGCCGCTGCCCAGCCGGGGCCGCCACCAACTGCGCAAACTCTGGAGCGACATCAGAGCACTGGGCGCCCAGGACGGCCAGGTGACCGGAGCCCGCGCCGACGACCTGCGGACCGCTACGGCCCGGATCGCGCTGGACCGCCTCGACCTGCCCGAGGGCGAGATCGAGTCCGTCCAGTTCCGCACCGTCACCACCCCCATTCCCCCGCCCCGGTGGGCCGGGGGGCAGCACGCCGCCGAGCCCGAGGTCACGGAGCACGGCTGGTGGTCGCTGCCCGTCGGCGAGACGTCCGCACCGTCCGACGCGGCCCCTGAGCCGCCCGCGGGACCGGAGGTCGGACGATGAGCCCCGACGAGGCGGTCGGCCCGGACCGCACACTCGCCGGCGCCGGCGCCGGGGTGCCACCTCATGCCGCCGCCCCGCAGGCGGACCGGCGGCCCGCCTCCGCCGCCTCGCACCCGCCGCCCGGCGGGCCGGGGGGCGACGGCTTCACGGGCGGCTGGACCGATCGCGCCTCGCGCCGCCCCCACGCCACGCGGCAGTCGGCCGTCGTCCGGATCGCCGTCGGCGCGATCTGGCTCGCGATCCTGCTCCGCGAATGGCCCAACCGCCACCAGATCTGGGGCCCGGACGCCCCCTGGACCCAGGACGCCGCCCGCCGCACGGTCGCCGACAGCGGCGGGTTCACCGTCCTCACCTGGGTGGACGGCTCCTGGTGGTTCGAGCTCTGCTACCTGGCGGCGATCTGCGTCGCCGTCTGCGTGGTGCTCGGCTGGCGCACCCGCGCCACCACCGTCCTGCTCGCGCTGTCCGTCATGTCCTTCCAGCACCGCAACGACTTCGTGCTCAACGCGGGCGAGAACATCCTCCGCATCGCCGCCGTCTACCTCGTGCTCACCCGCTGCGCGCACGTCTGGTCGCTGGACGCCGCCCGCCTGCGGAGGCTCGGCGCCACGCGGTGGAGCGAGGCAGCGCGCAAGGGTGCAGCCGAGGACCGGGGCGCCGCCGTCGTCTGGATCGTCACCGGCGCACTGCTGACCGCGGCGGCACTCACCGGCAACCTCACCCCCGCGTGGACCGTGCTGCTCGCCGGCGTCTGGGCCGCGCACGGCATCGCCGCGCGACTGCGCCTCGCGGCCTCACCGGCCACCCGGGAGACGGCGGAACGGGTGGGCAACCTGCTCCACAACTCCGGTGTCCTGCTGCTCATGGCGCAGATCTGCCTCGTCTACGCGGCGGCCGGTTGGTACAAGATCCAGGGCAGCACCTGGCAGGACGGCACCGCCGTCCACTGGTCGATGCACATCGGCTTCCTCCAGCCCTGGCCGGCGCTCACCGACCTCGTCACCTCCAACAGCGGCATCGTGCTGCTGCTGACGTACCTCACCGTCGCCGTGCAGGTCGCCTTCCCGTTCTGCCTGCTGAACCGGCGGGTCAAGAACGTCATGCTGTGCGTCATCGTCGCGGAGCACCTCGGCATCGCCGTGCTCATGGGCCTGCCGTTCTTCTCCCTGGCGATGATCGCGGTGGACCTGATCTTCCTCCCCACGGTCTGGCTGCTCCGGGTGGAACACCTCGCGCGGTCGGGGCGCCACCGGCTGCGCCAGTGGAGTGACACGCGACGGTGGCCCGCCGAGTCGAGGGGCGACAGTGGTGACGGCAGCGCGGGCCCTGGTCCGACGGTGCCCGACCGTGCCGCCCCGGACAGCGGCGGTTCGGTCCGCGCGGGTTCGGACGGCGCCGGTTCGGAGGCTGTCGGCCCACCGCGCGGGACCGCGCCACCGGGCGGCGTCGGAGCCGCTGCGGCACTGCCCGAGCCCCGCCGGCCCGACGGCCCGGAGTAGACCCGCGGCCTGCCCGGGGGCCGCACCGTAGAGGTGGCCCGGCCGGGGAAGACAACCGTGCTCGCGGGTGTTGGCGGGACATGGACACCGACACAGCGAACGTCGTCGACAGCGAGGTCGTGGTGATCGGTGCCGGGCAGGCGGGGCTGTCCACCGCCCACCACCTCGCCCGACGCGGACTCGCCCCCGGCACCGAGCTCGTCGTGCTGGACGGCTCCCCGGCGCCGGGCGGTGCCTGGCAGCACCGCTGGCCCACGCTCACCTTCGGACAGGTCCACGGCATCCACGCCCTCCCCGGCATGGAACTGACCGGCGCCGACCCCGACCGGCCGTCGTCGGCCGTCCTCGGCGAGTACTTCGCCGACTACGAGGACCACTACGGCCTGCGGGTCCGGCGACCGGTTCGCGTGCGCCGGGTACGGGACGACGGCGCGGGCCGTCTGCTGGTCGAGACCGACCACGGGGTCTGGCGCACCCGTGCCCTCGTCAACGCCACCGGGACCTGGGAGAGCCCGTTCCGGCCGAACGTACCCGGCCACGATCGCTTCCGCGGTCGGCACCTGCACACCGCCGACTACCGGGGGCCGCAGGAGATGCGCGACGCCCGCGTCGTCGTGGTCGGCGGCGGCACCTCCGCGGTCCAGCACCTGCTGGAGATCGCGCCTCTCGCCCGTTCCACCACCTGGGTGACCCGCCGACCGCCGGTGTTCCGCAGCACGGAGTTCGATCCGGAGGAGGGGCGTCGCGCGGTCGCCCTCGTCGACCGCCGCGTCCGGGCAGGGCTGCCGCCCCGCAGCGTGGTCTCCGTGACCGGCCTGCCGATGAACGAGGCCGTGCGCCGCGGCCGGCAGGACGGCACGCTGGACCGGTTCCCGATGTTCGACGAGATCACCCCCGACGGCGTGGCCTGGGCGGACGGCAGCACCGTGACCGCGGACGTGCTGCTCTGGGCGACCGGGTTCCGCCCCGCCGTACGCCATCTCGCCCCGCTCCGCCTCCGCGAGCCGGGCGGCGGCATCAGCATGGACGGCACCCGCGCCGTCCGTGACCCCCGCGTGCACCTCGTCGGGTACGGACCGTCCGCCTCCACCATCGGCGCCAACCGCGCGGGGCGCGCCGCCGCGCGGGAGATAGACGCGCTGCTCTACGGCGTGCGACCGGCCCGCGACGCCGACGCCAGGGCCCAACCGGTCGCCGCCTGACCCCGGCCCGGAGCCGCGCGGAACCGGAGTGTGACTCCACCGCGCACCGTCCGAACCGGGACCCGCTCGCGCGACGGCAGTCGCGCGGGTCAGGCGTCCCGCGCCCGGCTGGGCTGGACCCGCTTCGGCTCGCCCGGCATCTTCGGGTGGTCCGGCGGGTAGGGCAGATCCCCGAGCCCGCGGTCCCGGGCGTCCCGCTCCGCCTGCTCCAGCACCCGCTCCAAGCGGCCCGGCTCCTCCGCCATCCCCGCGTGCACGTCCCCGACCGACGCGAAACGCTCCCGCATCGTCATGATGTCGAAGTCGCCCGGAGCGACCCGCGGCACCTCGTCCCACCGCAGCGGGGCCGAGACCGGTGCGTGCGAACGGGGCCGCACCGAGTAAGCCCCCGCCATCGTCCGGTCGCGCGCCGTCTGGTTGAAGTCCACGAAGATGCGCTCCCCGCGTTCCTCCTTCCACCACGACGTCGTCACCCGGTCCGGCTCACGACGCTCCAGCTCCCGGCCGAGCGTGATCACCGCCCGGCGCACCTCCACGAACGACCACTCGGGGGCGATCGGCACGAAGACGTGCAGCCCGCGCCCGCCGGACGTCTTCGGCCACCCCGTCAACCCGAAGTCCGCCAGCACCTCCCGCAGCACCGGCGCCACCCGGGCGGCGTCGGAGAAGTCCGTGCCGGGCTGCGGGTCCAGGTCGATCCGCATCTCGTCCGGCCGGTCGGGGGATTCCCGCCGCACCGGCCACGGGTGGAACGTCAGCGTCCCCAGGTTCGCCGCCCACAGCACGGCCGCGGCGTCCTCCGGGCAGAACTCGTGCGCCGTGCGCCCGCTGGGGAAGGTCACCTGCCCGGTGGGGATCCAGTCGGGCAGGTTGCGCGGCGCCCGCTTCTGGTAGAACGACTCGCCGTCCACCCCGTCGGGGAAGCGCTCCAGGGTGGTGGGACGCCCCCGCAGCGCCCGCGCGACGCCGTCACCGACCGCCAGGTAGTACTCCACCAGGTCCCGCTTGGTCCACCCGCGCGCGGGAAAGAACGGCTTCTCCGGGCTGGTCACCCGCACCGTGCGGTCCCCCACGGTCAGCTCCAGCGGATCTCCGTAGCGCGCCATGGCCTCACGGTAAGCGCGCCCTCTGCCTGCCGCCTCCGGACGACGTCGGGCAGCCTCGGGGGCGGATGTCCGGCGGCGGGTGTCGGGAGGCGGGTGTCGGGAGGCCGCCCTCGGCGGGGCCCGCTCCCACGACCGCGCCTCGCCGCGCGGGGCAGCCGCCCCGCGCGCACAATCAACCGGTATGGACCTACCGGTGATGCCCCCCGTCCTCCCGATGCTCGCCCGCGCAGCCGACCGCATCCCCCCGGGGCTGAGCTACGAGGCCAAATGGGACGGCTACCGGGCCCTCGTCTTCCGCGACGGCGACGAGATCGAGATCGGCAGCCGCACCGGCAAGTCCCTCGCCCGCTACTTCCCCGAACTCCTCCCCGCCCTGCGCGACAACCTGCCGCGCCGCTGCGTCACGGACGGCGAGATCGTCGTCGCCCGCGACGGCCACCTCGACTTCGACGCCCTCCAGGAGCGCATCCACCCGGCCGACTCCCGGGTACGGCGGCTGGCGGCGGAGATCCCCGCCGCCTATGTGGCGTTCGACCTGCTCGCCCTCGACCGCAGCGACCTCCTCGGGGCGCCCTTCCGCGAGCGCCGCGCCCTGCTGGCCGAGGCGCTGGGCGAGGCGTCGCCGCCCGTGCACCTCGCGCCCGCCACCGACGACCACCGGCTGGCGGCGCGCTGGTTCGACGAGTTCGAGGGAGCCGGCCTCGACGGGATCGTCGCGAAACGCCCCGACGCCCCCTACCGCCCGGGCGAGCGCACCATGATCAAGATCAAGCACGAACGGACCGCTGACTGTGTCGTGGCGGGCATCCGACTGCACAAGAGCGGCCCCGTCGTGGGCTCCCTGCTGCTCGGACTGTACGACGACCGCGGCAGACTCCAGCAGGTCGGCGCCTGCGGAGCGTTTCCCATGCGCCGCCGCGCGGAGCTCATGGACGAACTACGGCCGCTGCTGATGGACGAGGACCCCGCCGGCCACCCGTGGGCCGACTGGCGCAACGCGGACGCCCACACCGAGAACCGCATGCCCGGCACCCCCCACCGCTGGAGCGGCCAGAAGGACGCCGACTGGTTGCCGCTGCGCCCCGACCGTGTCTGCGAGGTGGCCTACGACCACCTCCAGGGCGACCGGTTCCGACACACCGCCCAGTTCCGCCGCTGGCGGGAGGACCGCACCCCGCAGAGCTGCACCTACGCCCAGCTCGACCGTCCCACCGGCCCCGACCTCGGAACCGTGCTGCGCTGAACCGTCCCCGGACACGGTCGGCGCCGTCCGCTCCTCCGACCACCTCCGGCCGCCCGTCCCGCCGGCCCTCCCGGGGAGGTGCGCCGAGCCGTAGGGTTGCCGCATGAGCGACGGCCCGGATTCACACAGCGGCGAACTGGAACGACTCGACGCCGGCAAGTACGTGCTGGTCACCACCTACCGCCGGGACGGACGCACCGTCCCCACCCCGGTCTGGAAGGTGCGCGACGGTGACGCGCTCGGTGTCTGGACCAACGCCGGCTCCGGCAAGGTCAAACGCATCCGCAACCGCGGCGACGTCCTGCTCGCCCCCTGCGACGTGCGCGGCCGCCCCACGGGCCCGGAGGTCCGCGGTCACGCCGAGCTCCTCGACGACGAGGGCAACCGCCGCTACCGGCGGCTGATCGCCCGCCGCTACCGGCTCACCGGCCCACTCGTCCTGCTCGGCAGCCGCCTCCGCCACGGGGTGCGCGGCACGGTGGGCATCCGCATCACCGTCGCCGAGTAGCGAGTCCTCACGGCTCGCCCCGAACGCGCCCCCGGACCACGGTCCACCAGCCGCCGACCCACCCCGGGGGTGTGCGCGGGCCACCACCGGAGTGGGGTATTGTTCTTTGTGCACGGAGCGCCGGGGGACCGGCGGGACGAGCACGGGACGTGGCGCAGCTTGGTAGCGCACTTGACTGGGGGTCAAGGGGTCGCAGGTTCAAATCCTGTCGTCCCGACACTGTAGTAGCAGGTCGGAGGGCTCTCACCGGAAGGTGAGGGCCCTTTCTCGTGCCCGGGCACGGCTCCTGGGTCAGCTCCTGGGTCAACAGCTTCCCGCCTGACCCGCTACTGACCCAGCAGGCGATCCAGCGTGGACACCGGTGACCGCGGATGCATCGCGCGCCGCGCGGCGAGGGACTCCTCCCACTGCTCCGTGAGCACCCTCAGCAGGAACTCGCGCATGTCATCGGTGACGTGCGCATACTGCGCCGACACCGAGCTGTCGGCGTGCCCCATCCGCTGATCGACCAGCACCTTCCGCACCCCGAGCTGCTCCATCAGCGTCCGGTGCGCGTGTCGCAGGCCGTGCCGGGTCAGCCGCTCCTGCACCGGTAGCCAACTCGCCGTCGCGCGCCCCTCCGCTCCCCGTCCGTGCACCGGCAGCCCGGGGTAGAGCCGAGCGTCCACCGGCACCGGCCGGCGCGGCTGCGGGGCCTTCGGCGGATACCAGCCGGTCGCCGCCGGGGTGAAGACCCAGGTGGCGAAGCCGGACCGGCGCCAGTGGTCCGTCGACCCCTCCGGACCCGCGCCGCGCCCCGCAGCGTCCAGCTCCGCCGTGGCCTTCTCGACTCGGGCGAGCGTCTCGGCGCGGACCTTCTCGGGCCGGCGCCGGGCGTTCGAGACGGTCTGCACCGAGACGCCCGCCACGGCGGCGACCTCCTTCATCGTCGGCCCGGCACCGGAGCCGGCTCCCGCGCCGCCGCGGAACACCCACCGCTCTCCGTGGCACTGGCAGGGCTGCCTCCTGGACCGAGCCACCTGCTCGGCGAGGAGCCGCGTCAGCCACGGCGGAGCGTCGAGGGTGCGGTAGGAGTCGTCCTTCGGCGGGCACTGCTCCCAGGTCCCGTCCTCCAGCTCGTACAGCTGCTGCTCCACGCGGACCTCGCCCGCTCGCGCGTACTTGGGGGTCAGCCCAACCACCTCGCCCCACCGCATGCCGGTGTACCCGGTGAGGATCACCGCGGTGAACTCGTCATCGCGGCCGGAGAGAAGAGCCGCTCGCTCGGCCAGTAGCAGGATGCCGAGGGAGTCGGTGACCGCCTTCTCCGGACCGCGAGAGGAGGAGCGGCCAGCCCGCTTCCCCCGCCCCCGGCGCTGCTTCGCAGGGTTCGACTGGAGGATGCCGTCCTCCACCGCGTCCTCCAGGACGAGGTGGAGCATCCGCCGATACGTTGCCGCGGACACCGGCGAGCCGGCGCTCTTCTTCTGCTTCTCCCAGGCAGTGATCTGCTCGGGCCTGATGTCGCCGAGCACCGTGTCGCCGAACCTCTGCTCGGCGTGCCGGAGGTGGTTGCGGTAGTTCTGCTCGGTCGAAGCGGCGAGCTCGTGACGGGAGAGCCACCCACCCTCTCCGGCCGGGCCGTGCAGGTACTCAGAGAGGGTCACCAACCCCTCTTCCGGGGCGACCCACCGGCCGCGCTTCGCTGCCGCGTCGGCGGCGTCCTGTGCGGCTCGCGCGGCCTTCTTCGCGGTGAGCTTGGTCGGGTACTCAATCGCCTTCCCGTCCGAGCCCTTCACCGTGGCCTTCTTGCCGTCGGGCCGGATGTACCGGGCCCGGTAGTAGGTACGGCCGATCCGGTCGGTCCGCTTCTCCGCGCTGGCCACGGGGCCTCCTCGCACATGAGTCGCGCCACCTACCGGTCCAGTAGGTGGCGCGACTTGATCGGGCTCGCTCAGGCGAGCAGCTGGTCCAGGGCGGACGCAAGATCCGCCCCCGGCGCCCGCAGCGCCGCCTCGATGATGTCCCTCTGCCCGGGGGAGATGCACTGCGCACTCACCCGCACGACACCCTCGTCCAGGTCGTGCCAGTACCGCACTCCGCGCGGCAACTCTTCCACCAGCAGAACCCTTGTGACGGACACGGGTCCCCCCTTCGCCCAGATGAGTGTGGCCCCCTCGACTGGTCCAGACATGCAACCACAGGCGCATGCGTTCTGCACACAGTTCGCACAAGGGTGCGTACTGGGCTCAGGGTATCGGGCGGATCGGACAGAGCGTCAGCTTCGGTCGTCGTGTAGCGCCCGCTCTCGGTCGCGCCACTCCTCCAGGGCGGCCTGCAGTTCCTCGGGCGAGGCGTCCTCATCGCCCCGGACCACGATCGCGGCGCGCAGCCGACCGCCGGGGGTGTGCAGGGTGACCACCTGGCTGTCCACCAGAGGGCCCTCGCGTAGCGCCTCGATGACCCGGAGGGACAAGTCGCCGACATCCACGGAGGGCGCCTTCCTCTCGTCGGCCAGCGTCGGCTCGCCGCCTCGAAGCACCGCCTCCACCGACCCCGAGGTCCAGCCGACGAGCTGGGCGTAGGCCCGCAGGGTGTCGGAGACGACCTTGATGTCGCCGCGGTCGATCCGCGCCACCTGCGCGCGCCCGGATAGCCCGAGCCGCTCCGCGACGGCCGGCTGGCTGAGGCCCTGCGCCTTGCGCGCGCTACGGAGTAGGTCGCCTAGGCGCGCCCATTCAGTGTCCATGGGGCTCACTATGCCGCAACGCGATGCAACCCCACCAGTTCAGAAATGGGACCTGTCCTGCACGTGAGGTGCGCTGGGGTTGCACAGCGGGGCGCACGGTGTCTGACCTGTGACAGCAGGTTGCCTGGATCTCGGGCCGCATCTTGATGCGTAGCCTTTACGTAGCGTTGGCGTAGCCCAAACGGTTGCGTCACGTAGCGTCTTGTGTGTAGCGTCATAGGCGTGAAACCGAACGGCACAGCCATCCGGGCCATACGTCTCATGCGCGAGATCAGCCTCCGTCAGCTCGCCGAATCCACCGGCTACGACCGCGGCTACCTCTCACGCCTGGAGCGGAACGAGGCCGGCGCCAAGCCGGACACCCTCCGCTGCATCGCAACGGTGCTGGCCGTGCCGCCAGCCGACATCACTCGAGGAGACCCCTGTGAATGACCTGCCGAGCCCCTTCGCCCCGGAGGGAGAGCTGCACCTCTACACCCCCGCGCAGGCCGCGAAGTGGCTGCCCTGGACCGCCCGGACGCTGAAGGAGAAGGCGTACCGCCGGGAGATCGTCCACAGCCGCGGCAGTCGCAACAGCGTGCAGTTCAGCGGCGCCGACATCCGCGATGTCCTCCGCGCCCAGCGCGAGCCGGTCCTCCCCGCCGCCGCCTGACCCCCGACGCAGATCGGCCCCGCAGCGGGCTCTCACACACCGCCGCAGGGCCAGAGGGGCCGCCGACGGCGACCCCGGACCCACCTTCACCACACAGGAAGAGAGGCAGGCCGATGACCGAGCCTACCGAACAGACCACCGAGCCCACCCCCGCAGTCAATGACTGCCCCGGGTGCGGGCTGATCGACCCGGCCGGCGTGCACGACGGCACGTGCGAGATCGCCGCTGAGGAGGCAGCCGCGCTCCAGCTCGTACTCGCAGGCCAGCGGGAGCTCCGCATTGCGGGACTGATCGTCGAGGTGCAGCAGCTCCGGGAACGTGTCGCGACCCTCACCGAGCTGACTCGCCGCTGGGATGAGATGGCCAGTGCCACTCTCGGGTCCACCGGCGACGACTGGTCGCCGGTAGCCGCGGGGCGACGGGCCCGGGCCTGGACGTACCAGCGGGCCGCCGAAGACGTCCGCGATGTCCTTCGCGTCGGTCACTTGCCGCACGGCCTCATGACCGACGCCGAGCTGGACGCCGCCACCGAGGGCGTCGCGGAGCTGGAGGCCCGGCCGCCCCGCGCCCGCCGTAGCCGCATCGAGCTGTCCGAGCGGGACGCTGAGACCGTCGCCTTCGCCCGGACCACCTGGGCCGAGACCGACGCGGAGCAGGGCGACTTCCCGGTGCGCCTGGGCCGCATGCTCGCGGCGACCAAGATGCTGCTCGACGTCGTCGACGGCCCCGAGGGCGGTGCCCGATGAGCGCCCCGACCCGCGCCGACCTCGCCCGGCGCCACGCTGAGATCAGCGAGCTCTTCTTCCGCGCGGCCGCCGCCGCGGACGCCGGTGACACCGCCGCCGCGGAAGCGCTCGCCGACCAGGCGCGGCAGCTGGCCGAGGCGATCCCGACGGGCGGTGCCCGATGAGTGCCGTCGCTGACTCGCCGATGTCGCTCGCCGACGGCGACTGGGTGCTGCACAACGTCCTGCCGCCGATGTGGCGGTGCGCACAGGGTGCGGAGGAGCTGCGCACGTGCCTCTGCCTGGCCGACCCCAGCGACTGGCTGGGAGGAGTCACCGCGGCAGCGGCTCGACTCTGGGACCGGGACGGCCGAAGCATTGCATACGCCGACGGACGCGGGATCGTCACGTTCTACGAGGTCGACCGCATTTGCCGCCGACGGACCCGCACCCCTGGCGGTGCGGCGTGACGACGGCGATCCACCTCGGGTTCCCGGTGCCCGGCACCCCGGAGTGGGAGGCGGCCCGGTCCGGCCTGTGCATCACCGCCACGGAGATCGCCGCCGTCGTCGGCCTCTCCCCCTGGCAGAGCAGGTTCACCCTGTGGCACAAGAAGGCCGGCCTCCCCACCGCCCCGTTCGAGCCGTCGCCGCAGATGGAGTGGGGCAACCGCTTGGAGTCGGCCGTCGCCACCAAGTGGCAGGAAGGGGCTCCGGACCGCTGGCTGGAGACGGCCGGGACGTGGCAGCACTCCGAGCGGGACTGGCAGCGGGCTACCCCCGACCGGCTCGTCTACGAGGAGCCGGTCGACTGGCCCGACACCCTCCTCCCGGTCCCGCCCACTGCCCTTCTGGAGGTCAAGACCAGCCCGACCGGGGACGCCTGGGCCGACGGCATCCCCATCTACTACCAGTGCCAGATCCAGTGGCAGCTCGACACCCTCGGGCTCCAGGTATGCCACCTCGCGCTCCTCGTCGGCGGCCACGACTACCGCGAGTTCGTCATCGAGTACGACGCGGACGACGCGCAGTACCTCCGTCGCGAAGCCCGAGCCTTCCTCGACACGGTGGAGGCCGGGGAGCGGCCCCCGATCGACGACTCCGACTCCACCTACGACACCGTCCGCGCCCAGCACGAGAGCCGCGACGACGTCGAAGTGGAGATCCCCGCCGCCCTCGCCGACCGGTACGAGGCCGCCGGCGCCGCGAAGCGCAAGGCCGATGCCGCCCGGCAGCAGGCGTCCGCCGAGGTCATGGACGCCATCGGCGAAGGCCGGTGGGCCACCGTCGCCGGCCGCCGTATCGCGCAGCGCACCACCAAGAACGCACTCCAGCCCTGCAAGCAGAAGGCGAGCACCACGTGAGCCAGATCAGCACCGCCGTCGCCAAGCGGGACAGCGGACCCAGCGCCATGGTCCAGCAGTACAAGGGCGACCTCGCACAGGTCATGCCGCAGCACGTGCGGCCCGACGTCTTCGTCCGCGTCGCCATCGGAGCCCTCCGCCGCGACAAGGACCTCGCGGAGGCCGCCACCGCCAGCCCGGCCACCCTGATGTCGGCCCTCATGACCGCCGCCCGCCTCGGGCTGGAGCCCGGCAGCGAGCAGTTCTACCTCGTCCCCCGCAAGCGGAAGGGCGTCCCTGAGGTCCAGGGCATCGTCGGCTACCAGGGCATCGTCGAGATGATCTACAACGCCGGCGCCGCGCAGTCGGTGGTCGTCGAAGTGGTCCGCGCTGCCGATCACTTCGTCTGGCGGCCCGGCGCTATGGAGCGCCCGGAGCACACTGCCGACTGGTTCGGTGACCGCGGCGACCTGGTCGGCGTCTACGCCTACGCCGTGATGCAGGGAGGCGCGACCAGCAAGGTTGTCGTCCTGAACCGCCAGCACATCGCCGCCGCCAAGGCCAAGTCGGACGGGGTCCGCAGCCCCTACAGCCCGTGGAACACCAACGAGGAAGCGATGTGGCTGAAGACCGCGGCGCGGCGCCTCGGGAAGTGGGTGCCCACCTCGGCTGAGAAGTACTCGGTGACGATCGAGCGGGCTGAGCCGGGCGCCTCCGTGCCCGTCGGGGTGCTGGACGAGGCCGACCCGCTGCCCCCGGTCGACGAGGACACGGGCGAGGTCATCGAGGGCGAGATCGTCCCGGACGGAGCGGACCGGTGACCCGCCGCCGGGAGCTGGAGCAGCAGGTCGCCGGCCTGGAGACCGCCCGCCGGCTGGCGCAGGAGCGGGTCGACGAGCTGACGGAGTCGCTGCGGATCTCCCGCCACCAGCACCAGCAGGCATCCGAGCGGGCCGTCGACCTGGAGCGCCAGCTGGCCGCCCTCCAGGCCCGCTACGACGCCGCGGTTGAGCTGGACCACCCGGACATCGCCGCCGCCGGCGCGCGGTACCAGGAGTGCCGCGCGACGGTGACGACGCTGCAGGAACGCGGCCCCGAGCAGGGGGCGCTGCCGAGGCGGACGCCCGGCGTGACGGTCGACGAGGTCGCCGACAACGCGGCGCGCTTCGCCGAGGCCATGCGCGCCGCCGAAGAACTCCCCACGCCGCGCGAGGTGTACGAGGCGCAGGTCCGCGCCGTCACCGACAGCGCGCTCCGCAACTCCGCCTGACCCCAGCCTCCGGCCGCCGGGCGACCGCACCCCGGCCGCCGGAACGCCGCCCCGCCCACCACACGGGCGGGGCGGCACCCAACCAGCTACCCCCAGGAGGGGACATGACCATCTCGCTCTGCAAGCACAGCTTCTCCGTCCTCCAGCCGTACTCCCTCTTCCGCCCCAGCCCCTGCATCCACTGCAACCTGACCCACGCCGACCGCGAAGAGGAGCTGCAGCAGCAGAAGCTCGCGCTCATCCACGGCACGGCCCACGACGGAAAGTGCGGCCACTGCGGGCAGACCCGCCGCCTCTACCGCTGGCAGCCCGCCGAGCAGCCCTGGCACGAGGTCGGCGTCGAACTGCCCGTCAGCTTCCTGTGCATCGAGGGCTGGAACGCCGCTGAGGAGCAGCAGGCGCTCGAGGTCAACGCGATCTTCGTCGCCGCCACCCGATGACCACCCACTCAGCAACCACCCCAGGAGGGGACATGACCACCGACATGACCACCGACCAGACCATCGCCGCCATCACCGACGACAGCCAGCTCTCCATGGAGGAGCGCGTCAAGGTCCCGGGCCTTGCCGTCCACATGATCGAGCAGATGACCGACATCGCGAAGGTGAAGCGCCTCGCACAGACCCTCCGAGACGCGCTCAGCGCGAACCTCAACCTGCAGAACCACCACCTGGCCCTCGTCGGCGGCTGGGAGTCGTGCGGGCCTTGCGAGAAGGCGGCTGCCGAGTGCGACCAGTCGGCCATCTGCGAGCAGGCGAAGCGGTGGCAAGCCGAGGTCGACGCCGCGTGGAAGGTCTCGTGACCGCCGTCCTCACCGCCGCCGCCGTGTGGCTCGCGGCCAGCATCCTCACCGCCGCCGCCTGGAGCGGCTGGCAGACCCGCCAACGGCGCCACGGGCGCTGACAGCACAGCCGCCCCCGGCAGACGAAGTGCCGGGGGCGGTGCCCACACCGTACCGAACCCCACCGACAGGAGAAGCCCGTGATCCGCGACCCCAAGATCGTCGCCGCCAACCAGCGCCGCTACCCGATCGAAGACCCGCCCGCGTGCGAGCGCACCGGCTGCGGCCACGACTTCGGCCTCCACCGGGACAGCGGCCCGTGCGCCGTCTGCCCCTGCCCCGGCCCGCTGTACCCCGCCCCGACCGCCTGACCCCGACCGGGCCGCCCCACCCAGGGGCGGCCCCGACAGGAGACCGCCATGCAGATGCACCTCCCGATCCACGCCCCCGACGGCACGGTCGACCTCGCCGCCGCACGGGCCGCCCGCGACGCCGCGCTCGACAACGTCGCCGACGCCACCCCCGATGACTGGGCCACCCGCTGCCAGCAGGCCATAGCCACCCTCGCCGCGACGGGCCGCCCGTTCCAGGCCGCCGACCTCGTCGAGCAGCAGCTCGTCGACGAACCGGCCGATCACCACCAGTGGGGCGCCCAGCTCCGTGCCGCCGCCCGCGCCGGGGTCATCCTCCCCGCCGGCTACGCACCCAGCCGCCGCGCCACCACCCGCGGCAGCGCCTGCCGCCAGTGGGTCGGGGCGGGGGTGGCGGCATGACCCGGCCCCTCCCGCCGCACGGCGAGCGCGCCCGGTACCTCCGCGGCTGCCGCTGCCAGCCCTGCTCCCAGGGCCACTACCGCTGGATGTCCCGATGGCGCCTCGACGTCGAGCGCGGCACTCCCCGCCGGGTCCCCGCTGGGCCCGCCCAGGACCACGTCGCCGCCCTCCTCGCCGCCGGCTGGTGTCAGGCGTCGATCTCCAGGGCGTCCGGCGTCGCCCCGAAGTCCGTCTACGAGACGGCCGTGCGGCGGAACCCGACGATCGCCCGGGCGCTGGCCGACCGCATCTTGTCCGTTCCGATCGGCACTCCGCCGGCCGCCGGGAAGTACGTGTCGGCGGCCGGGACTTGCCGCCGCGTCCGCGCCCTCATGGCCATCGGGTACCCCGCGCAGCAGCTGGCTGCCGACCTCGGCATCTCGATCGGGGCCCTCAGCAACATCCTGAACGAGCGTCGGCCCGCCGTCCTGCGGCCGACCGCGGATGCGACGGCCGCCCTCTACCGGCAGCTCGCCCTCCGCCCCGGACCGTCGCGGCGAGCCCGCGTCATCGCACAGAACCGCGGCTGGCACGGCCCGCTGGCCTGGGGCGACGACATCGACGACCCCGCCGCCGAGCCCGAGGTCGACGAGGCCACGCCGCTCAACACGCACGAGGTCGCCGCCCTTCGCGCCGAGGAGATCCGGCACCTAGGTGAAGCCGGCGTCCCCGCCCACGAGATCGCCGCCCGGGTCGGTCGATCCGTCAGCTACGTCCGGGAGATCCTCACCGATCGCCGCGGCCCTGGCTGGCGAGAGCAGCAGCGCCAGCAGCAGTACAAGGAGGCCGCGTGACCGCCGCCGACGGCCCCTGGCAGACCGCCGCGCTCTGCGCGCAGTCGGACCCCGAGATGTGGTTCTCGGAGACGGACTACTACCGGGCCGCGGCGATCTGCCGCACCTGCCCCGTGCTCGCGGAGTGCGCCGAGGAGACCGCCCGCGACGAGGCCGGCCGCGTGCCCGCCTACATCCAGGGCGTCCGCGCCGGCCTCCTCCCCGGGGCCCGACGCCGCGCCGCCGCCACGGCCACCGCGGCCTGACGCACAACGGCCCCGCCCATCGGGCGGGGCCAGGAAGGAGGGGGAGGTGTCAGGAACCCGAGCCGGTGACGCGGCGCTTCAGCGCGGCCTGGCGGGCAGCCTGCTTCGGATCGGGCGCGATCTTCGCGACCCACTCGCGGGTGAAGCCGGTCAGCTTGGCCATGTGCGAGGGGCCCAGGCCCGCCGCCCGGCCGGCGACCAGCAACTCTCGCAGCTCGCGATCCGCCGATTGGAACTCCAGCTCAGCGCTGGTCCGCTTCTGCGCCGCAGCCTCGATCCGCTCGTCCAGGTCATCCATGCGTCACATAGTGCCACGGCTAACGGCGGTCGCGCCACATCTTCGCGAAGAGTGGTCGCGAACGGCGACCGCGAACGCTATTCTCATCTCAGGACCGCAAGGGACCGGCAACGGCCTTGAGCCGTGACCAGCCCTGCCCTGCCCAGACCGACCGGAAGAAGAACTCGTGGGGACTCGCCTGTACATCGAGGTGCTGGACTACGCGCCGGCCACCCTCACTCACCGGGAGAAGCTCCTCCTGGCGGTGCTCGGGCTGGACGCCGACGAGAAGACGCGCACCACCTGGGGCAGCGTCGAGTCACCCGAGATCCTGCGGCGCGCCAAGGTCAGCCGCTCCCAGCTCTACGCCGTTATCAAGCAGCTTCTCGACAAGGGGGCCCTGGAGCGCACTCTTGCGGGCCAGAAGAACGCCGCGGCGAAGTACAAGATCCCTCGCCTGGCGCCGGAAGGGGCCCTCCTCAGTGTCCCGGATTCCGGGACACTGACCTGCCCTCAGTGTCAGCAGAACCGGGACACTGAGAATCCTCAGTGTCCCGGTTTCCGGGACACTGACCGAGAGCCTCAGTGTCCCGAGAATGCGGACACTGAACCCCCTCAGTGTCCCGGTTCTGCTGACACTGAACCGGTTCTCAGTGTCCCGGATTCCGGGACACCTAGCTTGCTTAAGCAAGCTAGCCAGCAGGACGGTCCGCCCGAGAGCCTTGGTCGCTACCCCGAGGCCGTCCGCCCGCTGATGCACGCAATGAGCGCCAGCGGAGTCGACGTCAGCTGGCCCTTCAAGGGCGACGCCTGGGCCCCCGTCATCACCCTCATCGAGACGGTCGGCATCGACGCGATGGTCAGCTACGCGGTCCGCGCGAGCGCTCGCACCGCGGTCTTCTCGGCCCGCTACTTCGTCGCGGGCTGGACCGAACTTCCCCCGAAGCCCCCCGAGGGCACGCCTGACCACAGGCCACGGCTTCGCGCCGTGGGTGGCCAGCACTACATCAGCCCCGAAGAGCGAGGAATCTTCTGATGACCGAGGCACCACCGTGGACCGAGGACCCCGTAGGGGCCATCGCTCGCGTCCAGCCCCACGACGAGGCAGCCGAGATGGCCACGCTCGGGGCCTGCTTGATCTCCCCTCGCGCCGCACGAGAGGTCGTCGACTTCCTCGACCCCCGGTCGTTCTACGCCCCCCGGCACTCCGAGATCTTCTACGCGATCTGCCGAATGCACGCCCTCCGGCAGCCGATCGACCCCATCACCGTCGCCAAGCACCTCGCCGACCTCGGCCGGCTCCAGGCAGTCGGCGGCGCCGGCTACATTCAGGGCCTCGCCAACGCGGTCCCGACCGCGGGGAACGCCGAGTACTACGCGGAGATCATCGAGGACCGGTACCTGCGGCGCTCGATCATCGAGCACGGCACCCGCTGTGTCGAGGCAGGCTTCAAGCAGGACCGCGAGTCCACCGACCTCGTCGAGTGGGCCGTCGCCTCCGCCCGTGAGATCCGCGACCGCGGCGTCGCGACCGAGGACTCCCCGACCGAGGACATCCTCGACTTCATCCAGCACGAGGACACCTACGACTGGATCGTCCCCGGGCTCCTGGAGCACGGCGACCGGCTGATCCTCACCGCGTCCGAAGGCGGCGGCAAGTCAACTCTGCTGCGGCAGATGGCCGTCTGCCTCGCCGCCGGGCTGCACCCCCTGGACCCCGGCAAGCACACCGAGCCGAAGCGAGTCCTCGTCCTCGACTGCGAGAACGGCGAGCCCGCCAGCCGTCGGAAGTACCGCCCGCTGCTCAACTCCGCTGAGCGCGCGAAGCGCGGCATGCGCCGCGGGCAGTTCGACATCCGCTGCCGGCCCGAGGGCGTCGACCTGACCCGGCCTGCCGACCGGGCGTGGGTGATGCGGCGGGTGGAGCGCATCAAGCCGGACGTGCTGATCATCGGCCCGGTGTACCGGCTGCACGCCGGCAACCCCAACGACGAGGAGTTGGCGCGCAAGGTCAGCGCGGTCATCGACGAGGCCCGGGCGACCGCCAACTGCGCCGTGCTGATGGAAGCCCACTCGCCGCACGGCGGACCGATGGGCCCCCGCTCGCTGCGCCCCCTCGGCAGCTCCCTGTGGATGCGCTGGCCCGAGTTCGGATTCGGACTCCGGCCAGTGGAGGACGAGAAGTCCGCCGCCAACGCGCCGGGCGCCCGAGGGCGGCGGGTCCTGCCGTGGCGCGGGATGCGCGACGAGCGCGACTGGCCTCCGTTCATCCGGGCCGGCGACGACTGGCCCTGGGTTCCGTACAAGCCCATCGACGCTGACCCGTTCAGCGGCCACTCCGAGACAGGAGCCATCTGGTGACCGACTTCCCGCGCCGCATCCGCCTGTACGGCGGCCGGCTGGTGCACGCCGCCACCGCCGCCGAGGAGATCGCCTGCAAGGCCCACTACGTCGGGCCCGGCGACCACCGCCTGCCGCTCGCCACCGCCGTCACCTGCCGGGCGTGCGAGCGCCGCCTGTCCGCGAACACCCCGAAGGAGAACCGATGACCGCCCCGTACTACGCCGACGATCAGGTGGCCCTGTACCTGGGCGACTGCCGGGAGGTCCTGCCCGCCCTGGGCCTCACCGCAGACCTCGTGCTGACCGACCCGCCCTACGGGGACACGGCGCTGGCGTGGGACCGGTGGCCAGTGGGCTGGGTCGCCGCGGTAACGCCGCTGGCGAGGTCGATGTGGTGCTTCGGCAGCATGCGGATGTGGCTCACCCGCGCCGGCGAGCTGGAGGCGGCCGGCTGGCAGATGAGCCACGACGTCGTCTGGGAGAAGCACAACGGCAGCGGCTTCGCCGCCGACCGCTTCCGCCGGGTCCATGAGCACGCCCTGCACTGGTACCGCGGGCCGTGGCGGGAGGTGCACCGCGAGGTGCCGCGCCTGCCCGCCCAGTACAGCGCCAAGGGCCGGACCGTCAGCCAGCGGCAGTCCCGGACTCCGCACGCCGGCGAGATCGGCGCCGCCACCTACATCGACGACGGCCTCCGCCTCGCCCGATCGGTGCTCCCCGCGAGGTCCATGCACCGCGCGGCGATCCACCCCACCGAGAAGCCCGTCACCGGCCTGCTGGAGCACCTGATCGCCTACGGCTGCCCGGTGGGCGGGACCGTGCTGGACGTCTTCGCCGGCTCCGGTTCCACGCTCGACGCGGCCCGGCAGTCCGGGCGCCGCGCCATCGGTATCGAGGCGGACGAGCGGTACGCGGAGGCCGCTGCCCGCCGACTGTCCGCCGCGCCCCTGCCGCTGGACGCGGCGTGACCCCACGCACGAACCCCGCCCCCTTCAGGAGGTCTTGATGTCCGTCAGAGTGATCAGCTTCGGAGGCGGTCAGCAGTCGACTGCGCTCCTCGTCCTCGCCGCACAGGGCGAGATCGACTTCCGCACCTTCGTCTTCGCCAATGTCGGCGACGACAGCGAGCACCCCGACACGCTGCAGTACATCGCCGAGAACGCCCGCCCCTATGCGGAGCGGCACGGGCTGGAGCTGGTGGAGCTGCAACGCGTCGGCCAGGCCGGACCCCGCCGAGGGGAAGCCCGCACCCTGCTGGCCGACCTGCTGCGGCCTGAGTCCCGCAGCATCCCCATCCCGGTCCACATGGCCGGCGGCGGACCCGGCACACGGCAGTGCACCGACCGCTACAAGATCGCCCTCATCGCCGCGGAGACAGCGCGCCGCGGAGCGACCGAGGACAATCCGGCGACCGTCGGGATCGGCATCAGCCTGGACGAGATCCACCGGGCGAGCAGCCGCCGCCGCAACCCGCACGAGGTCGCGACCTACCCGCTGCTGGACCTGGGCCTGCGCCGCACCGACTGCCAGCGCATCATCCGCAAGGCCGGGCTCCCCGTCCCGCCCAAGTCGGCGTGCTGGTTCTGCCCGATGAAGCGGCCCACGGAGTGGCACGAGCTGCGGCGCGAGCACCCGCGGCTGTTCGGGCTGGCGTGCGAGCTGGAGGCGACGCTCGTCGAGCGGCGGGAGCGACTCGGGCGGGACCCCGCGTACCTGACCGGCCTCGGCAGGCCTCTTGCGCAGGCGATCCCTGACGGGGTGGACCTGCTGCCGCTGGCGGAGGAGGACGCCGGCTGCGACTCCGGCTACTGCATGACATGACCAGCGCCCCACGCACGAACCCCGTCCCCGGCGCTGGACCCGCCGGGGCCGGGGCCCACCACACCGTACCCCTGGAGGGGATCGTGACCGCACCACCGCCGCTGCGCCTCGGCAGCCTGTGCACCGGCTATGCCGGCCTTGACGAGGCCGTCACCGCCGCGCTCGCCCAGCGCGGCATCCCGACCGTCACCGAGTGGGTGGCCGACCCCGACCCCGGGGCGTCCGCGATCCTCGCCCACCGCATGCCCGGCGTCCCGAACCTCGGGGACATCACGGCGGTGGACTGGGCCGACGTTCCGCCGGTCGACGTCCTCGCCGGTGGCTTTCCCTGCCAGGACGTGTCAGCCGCTGGCGCCCGAGCCGGGATCGCCCCCGGCACCCGCTCCGGCCTGTGGGCCACCTTCGCTCACGCCATCCACTCCCTCCGACCCCAGATCGTGGTGATCGAGAATGTCCGCGGCCTCCTCTCAGCCTCAGCCGATCGCGGTGTGGGACCCGACGGCACGCCTCTGGCGACGTCCATCCCCGGACCTCTTCGGGCAGTCGGAGCCGTACTCGGAGACCTGGCCAGCCTCGGGCTCGATGCGGAGTGGGTCAGCGTCCGTGCGTCCGATGTCGGCGCCCCGCACCGCAGGGAGCGGGTCTTCCTCCTCGCATGGCCTGCTGCTGAAGACGCCGACGGCTCAGCTTGCGGTGAACGGCGGCAGCCAGCACCCGGACAAGCGGCGGGCTGGGGGCCACGGCCCGACGCTCGCGGACGAGGTGGAGCACCTGCTGCCGACGCCGATGGCGGCCGACGGGGACCGGGCGTCCGCGACCTACTCCAGGGGGAATCCGACGCTCGCCGGGGCGGTGCAGGAACCGCGCCTGCTGCCGACGCCGACCGCGACGCCCTACGGCAACAACCAGTCGGCCAGCCCGGGGGCGGCCGGGCGGCCGTCGCTCGACTCGCTGGCGCCGATGCTGCTTCCGACGCCGACGACCGAGCCGTCCGCACGGTGCCGGACGGCGGGACGGCGAGCACCGAAGCCGACCACGAGCACCACCGGGTCGACCTTGCTGGACGCGTTCTGGCCGACCGCTGGGGCGCTTACGCCCCCGCCGTCCACCGGTGGGAGCGAGTCACCGGCCGGCCAGCTCCCGCTCCCACTGAGCCCGGACGCACCGGACAGCCCCGCCTGAGCCCGGCGTTCGTCGAGTGGCTGATGGGCCTGCCGGCGGGCTGGGTGACGGACGTCCCC
This sequence comes from Streptomyces lonarensis, assembly GCF_012033735.1. Taxonomy (GTDB): domain Bacteria; phylum Actinomycetota; class Actinomycetes; order Streptomycetales; family Streptomycetaceae; genus Streptomyces; species Streptomyces lonarensis. The sequence goes on from NZ_JAAVJD010000004.1 coordinate 34,468, forward strand.
GGCCTGTCGCGGACGCAGCGGCTCCACGCCCTCGGCAACGGGGTCGTCCCGCAGCAGGGGGCGGCGGCGCTCGGGCTGCTGCTGGACAGGGCGGGGCTGGACCTCGCCCCGGCGCGGGCGCTGGAGGTGGCCTCGTGATCCTCCTGCCGCTGTTCCCCGCCCCGCCTGCTGTCTCGCTGCCGGCCCCGCGGTGCGCCGCCTGCGCCCGTCCGCTGCGTGCGGCTGGGTCTCGGGCGGCGGGCCTGGGGCCGGTGTGCGCGGCCCGCCTGGCGCCCCGCCCGTCCCACGGCGGCCACATGCCGCCGCCGGTGGGGCCGGTGGACGGCCAGGAGCCACTGCCGACGCCCGATACCTGCACCCCCGCCTGACCGACCACTACCACGGGGGCCGCCCACCGGCGGCCCCCACTGAGGAGGACCCGATGACCGATCTGACCCCGGCGGAGGCTGCGCTCCTGCGGCTGGCCGTCGACCGTCTGCGCCAGCCGGTGTCGCCGGACGCGCCCGCCCTGGTGGCGCCGGCGCTGCTGGAGCCGCTCGCCGCGTGGCTGGAGGGCGCCGCCGACCACGTGGACGTGCTGTGCCGGGTGGCCGCCGGCTACTGGCCCGGCGACGCCGTGGCCGCCGGTGGGTTCGTCACAAGGAGCCTGGACGGCCGGGCACTGGACATGGCCCGCGCGATCCTCGCCCCCGCCGCGGGGCCTGAGCGGCCCTCTGGCGGCCCCGGGGCCGTCCCGGGGGGCTCGGCGATCCGGGGGCGTGACGGGCCCTCAGCGCCCGCCTGAGGGCCGCAAGGGCGAGCGCGTCGAGGGAGCGTGTCCCTCCTGCGGAGCCGAGGCCCTGTTCCTTGCCGCCGGGAAGCTCGTCACCTGCGCACGGATCGGCTGCCCCGACCCGTGCGCCAGCGACGCCCTGCCCGGCGGCGGCCACCCGGCCCCCGAGGCCCCGCGGTGAGCACGCCGTCCGCGCTGGGGCAGCCGCTGACGCCCACCCAGCTGGAGTGCCTGACCGGTGTCGCACGGGGCGAGACGAGCCCGGAGATCGCCGCCCGCACCTACCGCGCGCGGGACACCGTCGACGACGCGATCCGCCACGCCTGCACCCGCCTCGGAGCCCGCACCCGGGCCCACGCCGTCGCCCTCGGCATCACCCGAGGGCTCATCAACCTGGAGGACGCGTGAGTTACCTGACCGCCTGCGTCAAGTGCGGCAGCAGCAACGTCGACAAGAACGGCTGCTGGCCGTGCGCTGCGCGGATGCACGGCGAGCGGGCGTGCCTGCTGGCTGTGTTCGAGCAAAGCCGAGGCAGCATCCGTGGCCACGCTCCGCACTTCCTGGAGGTCGTTGACCTGGTCTGCCTGGGGGTCCCCGCCATGAGCGAAGGCGAGCTACGCGACCGCGTCGAGGCGCTGGAGAAGGTCGCTCGCGGGAACCGCCACCACGCCGAACTGCTCGCTGGGATGGCTGCCCGCGCCTACGCCGTGCTCGACAACCGCCCCGAGAGCGAGACCGCCGACGAACTGGCGGCGCGCCTTCGTGCCGCCCTCGACGAGCCGTCCGCCTGACCCCCACGCCTCACCCTTCGGGGGCGTCGCCCAGCCCGGCGCCCCCGCCTGCACAGCACAGCACTGGAGGACCCCGTGGAGACCGTCCACCCCACCTGCGTGACCTGCCGCCGCCCGCTGCCCGGTACGGACCTGCCGCGGTACGCGTGCTCGGTGTGCCAGGCCGCCGCCGCCCGGATGCTGGCGGACCTGCCCGCCCTGTACCTGTCCCTGTCGTGGCCCGCACGCCGAGGCGACGTGGAAGCGTCCCGGGGCGCGGCGTTCGGTTCGCGCCCGCCGATCTCGCTCGCGGCCCTGGACGCCACCGCGCGGGGCAGCCTCGCGCTGCAGGCGCTCACCGGCTGGGTCCGCGACTGGGCAGAGACCCTGAGCACCGAAACTCGGGAGATCGCCGAGCCCGAGTGGCCCGAGGGGCACGCCGGCCAGGTCGTCACCGCCTGCCGGTGGCTGCGCTGGCATCTGGACGCCGCCTGCCGTTCGCACGCCGCGATCGACGAGGCGCTGGCCGAGATCCGCGACGCCTACCGCGAGGTCGCCGCCGCCGCCGGTGAGCCCGGGCCCCGGGTCGTGCGACTGCTGTGCCCCTGCGGCGGAGTCCTGACGGCGGACGCCACGACGCGCGGGGTGCTCTGCCGGGGCTGCGGGAAGGAGCACGGGCGGGCCGCGCTCGGTGGGCTGCAGCGGGCGCCCCGGTCCGGGGGTGTCGCGGCGTAGGACGGACACGAAGGCGCCCCGCCCGGGATGGGTGGGGCGCCTTCGTCGTGCCGGTCAGCCGATGGCCCGGATCGCCTCGCGGAGGTCGTCGGCGGCCGTCCCCCCGCGGAATCGCGGCGCGGCGAGAAGTGCCCCGACGCGGGCGGCGCGCTTCCCGATCCAGGAGATCTGCGCGTCCTCCGGCAGGGTGAGGATCGGCGCCATCGCCGCGGTGGCCCCTTCGACGTCGCCCTGCTGGACCCGGGCGGTCGCCACGTACACGTGGGCGAGCCGCTCGTCGTCGAGCGATCGCTCCCCGGCGGGCATGGCCTGCCACTGGGTGATCGCTGCGCCGGCCTCCCGCTCAGCCCGCGCGGCGTCACCCTGTCCGCCCGGCCAGATGAGACTGGACCCGGCGTAGTAGGCGCGCTTCGTCGGGCTGAAGGCGAAGAGCCCGGCCACCGAATCCGGGACCACCGCCGCGTCGTGCGCGCGCTCCGCCAGGTCCAGCGTCGCGTGCGTTCCCGGCGAGTCGCCCAGGTTCGCGAGGCACTGCGCCCGACCCGACAGCAGCCGCGCCATGCCCGTCCCCGGGACGCCCGGGCCGCCCCGCCCGATGCCGTCCTCCACGAAGTCCAGCGCCGCCTCGTAGTCCCCGGCGAACCGGCTGATGAGCGACTGGGTGCCGCGGACCCACAGCAGCAGCTCCAGGTCCCCGGCGAGCTGCGCGCACCGGCCTGCCGCGTAGGCGTGCTCGTGCGCGGCGTCCGCGTCTCCGAGGTCCAGCGCGGCGTAGGCCAGTACGCCGGACAGGCGGCCGACGGTCACCAGCAGGTCGCCGCGCTCGCCCGGCCCGTGCCGGTGATCCCGCAGCCGCTCCAGCCCGACGTCCCGCAGTGCGTGGGCGCGCTGCAGCATCGGCGCGGGCGGCGATGACAGGTAGTCGACGGCGGTTTCCGCGGCGCCGGAGGCGAGGTCGTCCAGCTCCAGCTCGGCGAGTGCCGCGAGGTCCCGGGACGCCGCGAGGGACGCGGCGAGGGTGCGGCGGGTCCGGGCGTCGGCCTGCCGCACGGCATCCTCCCGCTCCTGCGCGGCGACGAGAGAGCCGCCGGCCCCGAGTGCGGCGTCCGCCACGGCTGCGAACTCCGGGCTGGGAGCCCGGCGGCCGGCCTCCAGGTGCGCGATGTGGGACCGGTCCCAGTGGGTGAGGTCCGCGAGCTGGCCGTAGGAGTAGCCGGCGGTCCGGCGGTGGTGGCGGAGGAGATCGGAGAAGGCCGTCATGTCGTCATCCTGCTCCCGCTCGGGGCCGGTTGGAGGGGGCCGGGTGTTGTCAGATCCGGCCGGAGCGGGGTGACAACACGCACCCCATTGGCCCCGCGGCGCGGGGCGCCGACGGTGGGGTCATGACGAACTCACTCGCCCTTGTCGGCCGCTCGCGCTCGGGGCTCGCGGACCGGCGGCACGCCTGCCGCCTTCGCCAGGCCGCGCACGTAGTTGCGGTCGTAGGGCGTGTGGCGGCTGACGACCGACGGCTTCGCGTTCTGCTCGCGGAGGTGGCGAACGATCCCTTCGTGCAGGGCATCTCGTGCCCTGTCGAGGCTGCGCTCCGCCCGGTGGAAGGCGGCGGTGAGCTTGTCGAGCTCCTTCGTGGCGGTGGTCTCCCGCTCGGTGTCGTCGGCCATGAAGCCATGTTGCCATACGACATTGCATCTGACACGAGCCCGGGGGCGCACTCCGTCGCACTCACCAAGTTGCCGAGTCGTATTGCAATGTGGGTCAGCGTCTGCGTAGGCTGGTGCTGCACCGCCCGGAGGACTCCACCCTCCAGGCAGGGCCGTGCCGACTCCACCGGTGCGCCCACAAATACAGACGGGCCGGACGCAGCGACTCCACCGCTGGCCGGCCCTCACCACCAGGTCTCTTGGAAGGAACTCCTGATGGCTGCGCAGAACTCTACCCTCCACCTGTTGGACGCGCTGTCCGACGGTGACGCCGCGACCGCCTCGCCCCGTGCGGCGGCGCGGCGGGAGCTGACGGTCGCCGAGGCGAACGCCACCTACCGCGCCGAGCTCGTCACCGAGTTCGTGACCGCGACCGACTGGGCCGACGAGCTGCGGCTCCTCGCCGACGCCACCCGCTACGACCAGGCGAACCCCGACGAGGACAGCCTCTTCGACGAGCTCAACGCCACCCGCATCGGCGACCTGGCGGTGGCGGCATGAGGACCCTCACCCCCACCACCGCCGAGCGGGAGTTCCTCGCCACCTGCGAGGCGGCGCCGCTGCCCGAGATCACCGGCCCGATCCTCGCGCAGGTCCTGCGCCTGCCGGTCCTCCCCGGCGAGGACATCGTCACCATCCTGGGTGCCGCCCACGGGCTGCTGTCCGAGGCGGGCGTCATCCGGTCCCGTCGCACCCCGCCGCCCGCCGGTGGTATCGAGCCGTTCGACGCGATCCGCGAGGCCGTCACCGGCCGCATGCAGGTCGACGAGGCGGCCGACTGGCGGCTGGAGGACGCGGCGGAGATCGCTCTCGACGCCGCCGTCGCCGACCTCGGGCAGCCCGGTGAGGACTTCGGCGACTACGTCCGTCGGATCGACGTGTCCGACGCGGACGTCCTGCGGGCGTTCGTGACCGCCGGGCGGATCGCCCTGGAGTACGGGGGCGAGTCGTGAGCGGGCGCCCGACGACCGCGGAGCGGCGGCAGATCGCCGCCGAGATGCTGATCGAGGCCGGGTACGACTGGGAGGCCCCCGGGGACGCGGTCGACAAAGCGTGCGAGCTCGCCGGCCTCCCCCGGCCGGAGTCGACCGCGGACCGCATGCCGATCTGGGACCTCCTGCCGGTGGACCCCGAGTGAGCGCCGCCGGCGCCCAGGAGATCGCGGTGGCGATCCTCTGGGCGGGCTACGGCCCCGACGGTGTCGACCAGCTCAGCCCCAAGGCCTTCGAGGGCCTCCTCGAGGCTCTCGCCGACCGGGAGTGGATCGCGCCGGCCGACGGTGTCGACCGCGACGCGGTCCGGGCCGCGATGCGCAAGCAGGTCGCCGCGTGAGCCCCACGACCGTCGACATCGACGGCGCCGAGGTCGAGGTCATCGGCCGCGGCGGGGGCGACGCCTCCCGCTGCCCGGTCCGGCTCGACCTGCCCTGCCCCGCCGGATGCGGCTGGTACGGCCCCGCCGGTACCGCCCACATCTGCACCGTCAGCAACTGACCCACCCCGCCGCCGGCCTCCACCGCCCGGGCCCGTCACCCCGGGCGGCGGAGGACCGGCCACCAACCGCCCCTGGAGGGCCCCGTGACCACTCCCGCTCTGCCCGCCTTCCCCGAGTCGTCCCGGCTCCGTCGCCTGCCCGGCTCAGTCCTGACGTGGCTGCGGACGCAGCCCGTATCGGTCGGCACCGCGACCGCGGTGCCGACGGCTGGGACGGCGTCGCTGCACGGCAGCCCCGGCGAGGTGTTGGTCGCGGTGTTCGCCGCATTCGGCGCCGCCTGGCTCGCCTCCGGCCTGGTCACCCGCATGACCTCGCCGCAGCCGGCCGAGGAGGTCGCCGAGCTCACCGAGGCCCTCGTCCGGGTCGCAGCCTGCGCATCGAGCGGCCGGGCGGGCGAGGCACTCGTCGCCCTACGGGAGGAGGAGACCGTCCTGATGGTCGGGGACCTCCTGGAGGTGCTGGCGGACTACCTGCCACACCAGGCCCCGGCGCTGCTGGACGCCGCCGACCGCGTCAACGCCGCCGCCCACAACCTCGACACCCCCTGATGGAGGCCCCGATGACCCGCCCCGACCCCACCGCCGTGGTCGCGGCCTTAGCGGCCCAGCTGCGGGGCGTGCACCCGCTGATGCTCGCCCCCGTCGCCTGCCTGTACCTGCTGATCATCACCCTCTACGCGGTCGGCGCGCTGGCCGTCCTCGCCGCCGCCGCGGTGACCGCCGGCGCCACCGTCACCGCCATGTGCCTGACCCAGGCACTGTCCCTCGCCGCCACCTGGCGGCCCACGCCCCGCACGAAGAAGGAGGTCACGCGGTGACCACGTTCGCTGAGCCCGAGACCGAGCCGCAGCACGACATGGCCGCCTACGCCCTGGCCGCCGCTGAGGCCGATGCGATCCGCACGGCCGCTGAGGCCGAGGCCGAGGCCAAGCGGATCAAGGCCGCCGAGGAAGCCCGCCGGCAGGCCATCGCGAATGACCGGGCCGAGCTGAAGCTCCAGCAGGAGCGGGCCCGCCACGAGGAGGTCCAGGCCGAGCGCGCCCGGAAGCGGGCCGCGGAGGAGAAGGCCCGCGCCGCCGAGGCGAAGGCCGCCGCCGCGGAGGCAGAGGCCGGGGCCGCGCAGGAGCAGCGGGTCGGCAAGTCCGCCACCCGGTGGCGCCGGACCGCGATGGCCTTCTACGTCCTGTGCGCCGCAGTGGCCCTGCCGCTGCAGATCAGCTTCTTCTACACGCCGGAGCGTCCGTACCTGGCGCTGGCACCGGTACTGATCGAGGTGTCCGCGCTGGTGCTCCTGATCGGTGCCGCCGCCGCGGTGACCGCCGGTCGGGCGCACTGGCACTACCGGCTGATCGCCTGGGGCTGCGCCTTCGTGGCCGCCGCGATCAACATCACGCACGGGCTGGACGCCTTCGACACCGCGACCGCGATCGGTACCGCGCTGGCGTCGGTCGCCGGTCCCGGAGTGTGGGACCTTCACGAGCACGGCCGCATCGCCCGCAAGGAGGGTCGTCGCACGCTCCGGCAGCGCGCCGCGGACCGCCGTGCGGCGAAGCGGGCCGCTGCGGAGAAGGCCGCCGCCGAGGTGGCGGCCGCTGCCGAGAAGGCCGCCCGCGACGCCGAGGTGGCGGCCCGTGTCGAAGCCCTCGCGAAGCAGCGCGCCGAGCTGTATCCGGAGGTGTGGGCGCACGCCCTGCGACTGGCCGCGGCGCTCGGGCAGGAGGCCGTCACCGAGGAGGTGTGGCGGCAGGCCCACGTCAACGTCGAGGGCGCCGAGCCGGGTGAGGACGCGGGCACGCTGCGGACCCGGAACGCGGCCGCGCGGCGCGTGATGGCGGCCCGCTCGGAGGCCCCCGGTGAGCGCCCCGTGAAGATCACGAACGCGCAGGTCGTCCCGCAAATCCCCCGGGGTCCGCGACAGGGCACCGGAAGGGGCGCCAGGGGTGGCCCGCCGGTCCGTGGAGTCCGCCGCAAGGGGGACACCGCTCCCTACTCCACCGGAGCCCGCAAGGCCGCCTCGGAGACCGCCAAGAAGGCGGCCTCCTGATGGCCGCGAAGAGCGCCCGCGCGTGGGCCCCGCCGACCCTGATCCTCGCCTGCCCCGCCGCCGTGCTGTGCCTCCTGCTCATCCCCGGGCAGCACGGCTGGCGGGCCGCCCTCCTCGCCGCCGGCCTCGTCCTCGCCGCCGCCCTCGCTGCCCCGCCCGTCGCGAAGCTCACCCGCAAGCTCTGACCCTCCTGGAGTGCTGCCATGTCTCAGGCCACCGCCACCGCCGACGTCATCGACCTCACCGACCGGCTTGCGAAGCGCGGCGCACCCGCCGCCGCCCGGGCCGCCGTTCAGGCCACCGAGGCCGGTGCGGCAGACGCCCAGACCGGGACGCTTGTCGTCGAGCGGCCCACTCGGAGCCTCGGGCAGCGGGCGCTCCCCGCCTGGGCCGTGGTCCGCACCTCCGCCATCGGCTTCATCGCGCTCGGGCAGAAGGTCTGGGACTACCAGCAGGGCGGCGAGTGGGCCCGGCAGATCCACCGGGCCCGCCTCCTGGAGGCCCGCGGCGAGATCGACGAGACCGAGGGTGAGGCCCTGGTCGTCCAGTTCCGTGCCGACCGGCGCGAGGCGCGGTACGAGCGGCACCGGGAGCCCGCCACGATCCTCGGCGCGTCCGGTGCGACGTCCTACGTGGCACTGCTGCTGGGAGTCGCCGCCCTGTGGGGCGCGATCGGCGCCGGCATCGTCCTCGCCCCGCTGTGGGGAGTGCTTTACGTCGCCGGCCGCCGGGAGCTCGCCGACCGGGAAGAGCGCGCCGCGATCCCGGGCCAGGGCGTCGAGGCGGTTGAGGCGGCCCCGGCCCCGTCCGGGGAGCCGGAGTTCCGCCTCGGGATGACGGTGGAGATCTTCGAGGACATGGTCCGCCGCGCGCTGACCGAGGACCTGAAGGTTGCACTGACCTCACTTCAGGCCGCGCCGCACGAGTGGGGCTTCGAGATCGACGTCGTGCTCTCCCGCATGACGCCCGAGACGATCAGCAGGGGCCTGGACCTGCTGGAAGCCTGCCTGCCGGGAGTGCGTACCGGATCGATCCTCATGCAGCAGTCCATGGCGGCCCGAAACCGGTGCGTGATCCGCGTGCCGGGCCCGAACCCCTGGCGCGCGGTGCCCCCGCTGCCCGCCAGGGCCCCGAAGTCGCTGAGCGTCGCCGAGGTCGGTGGGGCGCTGATCGGCGCGGACATGTCCGCCCGTCCGCTGGCCCTGCCGGTGCACCGCACCAACATCAACGTCGTCGGGAAGTCTCGCTCGGGGAAGTCGACGCTGCTGCGGGCGCTGCTGGACGCGATCACCGCCACCCGCGATCAGATCGTCATCGGTGTCGACCTGGGGTCCGCTGGCTCCGGGTTCGGCGGTCTCCGGCGCGGCATGCACGCCGTCGCCACCACCGCGGAGGACGCGAGCCTCGTTCTGCGGTGGGCGCTCGACGTCGGCAAGGGCCGACCCGCACTGTTCGACCAGCTTGGCATGGGCGAGAACTGGCAGTCGAGCGAGAAGCGGCCCGGCGTCACGATCGTCGTGGACGAGTTCCCCGCGCTGGTCAGGGAGTCACGGAAGGGCTACACCGACGAGGAGACCGGTCGCACCACGTCCTGGGATCTGGACGGGATGCTTGCGGAGCTGGCCATCACCAGCGCCAAGTCCGACGTCACGATCGTCATTGCCGGCCAGGGCGTTACCCGCGAGAAGATCAAGGACAACACCTGGGTGGTGGAGCTGCCGGTGCAGGTCATGGCCGCGTGTGACGCCGACGACGTCAAGCAGATCATGGGCGGCGGCGCCATGGCTCAGGGCTGGCGCCCCGACCGCCTCATGCCCGCCATGGGCGAGGCCCTCAACGACGCCTCGGTGGTGTACGTCATGGCTGGCGCGCAGTACGCCGAGCCGATCCCGTACCGGGCCTGCTACGCGCCGGACGAGGAGCTGATCCGCCGCGGCACCGAGCGTGCCGAAGCTGGCCTCGTCGACATCGACACGGAGTCCGCCGCGCTGTCGGAGACGTCGATGGACGTGATCCTCTCGATCGGTCAGCGCCGCGCCGCACGCGGTGTAAGCGGGTTGACCGTCCCGGCGCTGATCCTCGCGATCCGCCGTCTGTTCGCGGCCGCGGGGGACCCGGCGGGCATGTCCCGGGAGGAGCTGGCGGAGGCCCTGGCCGGGGAAGACCCGGCGCGGTGGGCCCTTGCTCAGCACGCCGACGAGGCCGCCCGCGCCGATGCCCTTCGCGACGCGATTGCCGACGCGCTGGCACCCGAGGGCAAGGCGTGGCCGCTGGAGAAGTACCGCAAGGACACCCCGCGCGGCTACCGCCTCCGGGACCTCCGCGCCCTCGTCGGCGAGCACGTAGACGGCTCCTGACGCCCCGGAACCCCTGTGGAACCGCAGGTCAGCGGACCGGAACTCTCACGGAACCGCCCGGAACCGGCCCCGGTGACAGGAACTCGGTTCCGGCCCGCGCCCCGGGTTCCGGCCCGGTTCCGCCGCCCTGGCCTGCGGTTCCATCCGGCCCGAAGCCGGTTCCGGCCTCCCATACCACCACATACCGCCACCGGAGATGACCATGGATCACCTGACGCCCAGCTACCAGATCCACCGCCCCGACCGCCCGGAGACCGCCCGTCAGGGCGTCGTCGTGCCGACCCCTGCGGCGAGCGACTCGATCGTCTACGTGCCCGGCCCCGGAGGGCTCGTCGGGGTGCCGAGATCGTCGCTGCCGCCGGAGTTCTTCGACTACACGCCGACCGCGGTCGACCCGGCGCCGGCCCCCCGTCAGGGCATCGACCCGCGGGCCCAGGTACTCGTCGCGGGCGGCGTCGGAATCGGCGCGGCCGGCTGGGGCCTTGGGCAGCTCGTCACCGCCGTCGCCGGGATCGGAGCGGCCGGGCTGCTGGCGATCGCCCTCGCGATCCTCGCGCTCCGGATGCCCCGCCCCGGAACCGCCCCGGCGACCGACCAGCCCGCCCCCGCCGGTTCTCCCGGTAGCGGCACCACCGTCCACATCCACCGCGGCGGCCGAGTCAAGGCACGCCACATCCACCTCTGAGGAGACAGCATGATCCCCTGGATGCACCTCCGCGACCGCCGCACCTGGCGGGGCGCGACCCCCGAGACGGTCGGTCCGCTGATGGCCCGCTGGCTGGAGGGCGACCTCCGGTCCCGGCCCGGCTACGAGCCGCGGTGCGGCCCGGACCCCGAGAGCGGCCCGCTGGTGCCGACCCTGGCGCGGATGTGCCGCGCCGGTCTCGTCACCGTCACCTCCCAGCCGGGCGAGGACGCCCCCGGCTGGACGCAGCGGTCCGGCGTCGAAGCCGTCGCCGTCGACAAGGCGGCCGCGGGCCGGCTTGCCAAGGCCGCCCGCCGCGAAGGGCTGCTCGTCGACCCGCGCGGCGGTGAGGTCGTCAGCCTCCAGGACGGGAAGCCGTTCACCCGCTTCGGGGCGCCGCGCGGCCTGGCGAGCCGCGAGATCGAGTGGCACGGGCTCGCCCCTGCGACCGTCGCCCGGATGGCCGACCTGCCCATCCTGACCATCATCGCTCCCGAGTGGGGGCCGGACGGCGACCGCATGTGGGGCGTCATCGACCGCGCGCTCGCAGGGGTGGCGGCATGAGCGACCAGGCGAAGTCGGTCCGGATCTCCGGTCCCGGCATGGGGCGGGCCATCACCGTCGCCGGCGCCCCGGTCCGCTGCCCCGGCTCCGGGGTCGGCGGCGCGGCCACCGGCCTGACGCTCATCGTCACCGGCGCGACCGTGCGGGCCACCTGCGGCGGGAAGCACGGCGGCGTCAAGTGCTGGTGGAAGGCGGACCAGTTCGCCGCCGCCGACGTGGCGGCGCTCGCCACCCGCAGCGGCCGGGTGAAGGCCAGGGTGCGTGGCGGCGAGTTGGAGGCGTCCGTTGCGCGGGCGGCGAAGCCCGGCGGGATGTTCGGGCGGCTCCTCGGGGCCCGGGCGGCGGCCGCAGCGGCCCCGGCTGCGGCCCCTGCCGCCCGGTCGGCCCCGGCGCGCGGTTCCGGTGGGACGGGCGCTGCGGCGTTCGGGGCGCTGGCGGCGATCGCCTCCGCGGCGGGTCAAGTCGCTGGCGCCACCGGGCAGGTCGCCGGGGCCACGGCCTCCATCGCCAGCTCCGGCGCCGCCGTCACCAGAGACGGCATCGGGCTCGCCCGCCGCGGAATGGACGTGGTCGACGACCACGCCGCGAGGCGGTTCACGGCCCTCAACCCGCCCCCGGCGGCGCCCGCGACCCCGGCCAAGCCGGTGAAGAAGACGGCGCCGGTCAAGCCGTCCGCCAGGAAGAAGACGGCCCCGAAGAAGGCCGCGCCAGCCAAGAAGGCCGCACCGAAGAAGGAGGCGAAGCCGTGAGCTTCAAGGGCGGCGAGCGAGTGCGGATCGTGCGGTGCGAGGACGACCCGCGGGCCGTCGGGCGGGAGGGAGTCGTCCTGGACCAGGTCCCGCCGGGGCCGCTCACCGGCGGCCGGTGGACGGTGTCGATCGGAGCGCTGCTCATCCGGGACCCGCTGTGCCACACGTCGGAGCTGCAGCGGATCGGCTGAGACGAGAACGCCCCGCTGCTGACAGCGGGGCGGTCGCGTCACTCTTCGGCCGGTGGTCCCGGGTCGGGGATGTCGTTTCGGAGGAACCACTCGTCCAGGGCGGCCTCGATGACGCCCTGGACGTTGAGGCCGGTGCGCTCGACGGCGGCGGTGAGCTGCCGGTCGTGGCTGGCCAGGATGCGGACGGTGGTCTGTCTGCGGGGAGGCCCCTTGGGTCTGCCGGTTCGTCGGGCGGGGGTGGTGCCTCTTTCGGGTGTCATTCCTGCAATGTAATTCACGTCACCCGCCGGGCGCGAGTAGCCCGCAACAGCATCGCCTGACCTGCTGATTCGCTCGCCACGTAGCAACGCTGCGTCGACACGTCGGGCACTCGGAGTGGACACGGTGGCCCACCCCATGGCAGTGTTCCCGGTGTCAGAAACGACAGCGAAAAGAGGCATCATGTTCGCAGAGCTCTTCATCCTCCTGTACGCGGCGCACATCGCCGCCGACTACCCGCTCCAGACCGACCACCAGGCCAAACACAAGGCCGGAGGGGGCCGCTGCGGCTGGACCGCCTCCGCCGCCCACGCCGGAACCCACCTCGTGGCCATGGCCGCAGCCGTCGCCCTCGGGGCGCTCCTCCTCGACTGGGACCTCCCTCTCCTTCCCGCCGGCTTCGCACTCGTCGCAGTCGCCGCAGCCCACGCGCTCATCGACCGGCGCTGGCCCGTCCAGGCCTGGATGCGGATCGCCCGGCAGGAGAAGTGGGCCCAGCACGGTGGCGCCGCCCACGTCGACCAGGCCGCGCACGTACTGACGCTCGTCGCCGCCGCCCTCGCCATCGCGGCCTGACAGCTGCCCGTGCCGCCCCACGGGGCGCTGCGGGGAGCCGGACAGTCCGGACCCAGAGAGGAGCACGACATGGCCAAGTTCAAGGGCACCAACGGCGCGATCGTCGAGACCAGCGAGAACCGGCGCGGATGGATCTCGAAGTGCAGCTGCGGATGGAGCTCACAGCAGGCCAACCAGCGGGAGGCCATCTCCGCCGCGAACTCCCACGCGGGGAGCTGCCGGGCCCTGCGGTGACCCCGCCGCGCAGCCCCCGACGCCACTCCGGCGCCGGGGGCTGTTGCGCGCGGGCGCTCGCGAGCGCATAATGCCACCGGGACAGCTGTGTCAACGGGCCGCCGAGAGGCGGCCTTTCGCATGTCACGGGGGTGATCACATGGCCTCGGTGATGGTCGACCAGCACGCGGCCGCGCACTACGCCGGCGTCTCCGCCAGCGCCATCCGTCGCTGGGCCGCCGAAGGCCTCATCGGCAAGGAAGGCGTTGGCCGCGGGCAGGTCAGATACGACGCGCTCGACATCGAGCCGGCCGTCCGCTGCGAACTCACCGACGAGGTGCTGGAGCGAGGCAGGCCGGTCGCCCGAGAGCTGGTCGCGGCGTGACGGTCACGGTCCGGTGACAACGCCCCGCGCCGCGGCGGCCCCCGGCAGGCTGACGGCATGACACGCACGCGCGCCGCCATCGCGGCCACCACGCTCCTCGCCGCCCTGGCCCTCACCGCCTGCGGAGGCGACACCGAGCCGGAACCGGCAGAGGCCGGCGACTCGCTCACGGCCCAGCAGCTCGCAGACGAGCTCGGTGAGGTCACCACGCTCACGGACCCCCGCGACAACACGGGCTTCTGCAACACGGCCGACCACGGCGACCGGGCCTGCGAGCAGATGATCACCAGCGAGGAGCTGTCGGTCTACCAGCTCCCCAGCGAGGACGTCGCCACGCAGTACGCGGACACCCAGGGCGAGAGGTCCACGCAGATCGGGGCGTTCGTCCTCGCCTGGAACGACGACGGGGTCGACGACGAGACGCGCGCGGCCGTCGAGGAGCGGGCCCGGGAGCTGATCTCCGAATAGGCCCCGCGCCGGATGGATGTCCGGCACACTGACCACACGGCCCCGCTGGCCCCCATCGCCGGCGGGGCCGACCCATGTCCCGGGGGGTGGCTGTGCCCAGTCGTCCTCCGCGGATCTGCTCTGGGTGCCGGGCCCCTGCCCCCGCCACCTCCGCCTGCCCCCAGTGCGCCCCCCGGCAGGCCCGGGAGGTCGACCGTCGCCGCGGCAGCTCCACTCAGCGCGGGTACGGCAGCCTGCACCGGAAGCGGTTCCGGCCCGCGGTGCTCGCCCGGGATGAGACCTGCACCTGCCCCGAGGGGTGCGTCGGCCCGGACGGCCGGCCCGAGCACGACCCCGGGGACTGCCCCGCCCTGTCGACGGTGGCCGACCACTGGCCGCTGACCGTTCGCCAGCTGCGAGCGCAAGGGCTTGAGCCGAGCGATCCGCAGCACGGACGAGGTCTGTGCAAGGCGTGCCACGACCGTCACACGGCGCGCTCGTCGCCGGGTGGCTGGGCCGCTCGGGGCCGGCGGGGGTAGGGGCGTCGCCATCGCCAAACCGGACATACCGGGCGACCGCCCGGGTGCTGATTTGGCTGTCGCGGGGGGTTTCCCCCTTATGTGATAGAGAGTGACGGGAGGTCACCATGGGTAGTCGGGGTCCTCTCAAGATCCCCAAACACCTCCAGGCCGTCCCCGAGCCGGGGGCGACCGCCGCTGGCTCGATGGCCGAACGCGTCGCCCCGTCCGCCCCCGATCGGCCGCCCGGCTTCCCGGTCGACGACCGGGAGATGTGCGAGCTGTGGGACGCGATGGTCCCCGAGCTCGATCGGGCTGGCCTCCTCACCCGAGCGGACGGCCCGACCGTCGAGCTCGCCCTGCGCCACTTCCTCGCCGCCCGGCAGGCCGGCAACGCCCTGCAGGAAGGGGAGGTCGTGGTGGGCGACGCGGCGCACGGCCACTCCGTGAAGAAGAACCCGGCCGGCGCCGAGATGCGCAGCCAGTCGCAGCTGTTCCTGGAGTACGCCAAGCAGTTGGGCATGTCGTTCGCGGCCCGAGCGCGGATGCCGGCCGCGGACGAGGCGGCGGAGGCGAACCCCTTCGCCTGAGGGGGTGAGCTGTGCCGGTCAAGGTGCCCGGGAAGCGGGAGCTGGCCCGGCTCAAGCTCAGCCCCGAGGTGGCGTGGTACTTGCTGGACCGCGGGTACGAGCTGCCGGACTGCCCGCCTCGCTGGAAGACGCCGGAGCCGCGCGAGGTCGCCGGCGCCTACTTCGACCCGGCGCGCGTCGACCGGGTGATCGACGCCTTCGGTCGGCTCCGGCACACGCAGGGGAAGTGGGCGGGGCGCCCGATCACGCTGCGAGCGTGGCAGGTTGCCCACCTGATCGGCCCCACCTATGGCTGGGTGCGGCCGACTGCTGACGGCCGCACCGCTCGCATCATCCAGACCCAGTACCTCGACATCCCGCGGAAGAACGCCAAGACCACCATCGGCGGCGGGCAGTGCATCTACCTCACCTGCGCTGACGGGGAGCAGGGCGCGCAGGTCTTCGCGCTGGCGACCCGGAAGGATCAGGCGCGCCTGTGCTTCGACCCGGTGCGGCTGCTGGCGCTGCATGCCCCGGATCTCAAGGGGCACGTCAAGCCACTGAAGGACAAGATCCTCCACCCCCGGAGCGGCTCGAGCTTCAGCGTGATGTCGTCGGCTGGCGACGCGATGCACGGCACCTCGCCGCATGCTGCGTTCGTCGACGAGGTGCACCTGCACAAGACCCGCGACCTGATCGAGGCAGTCGAGACCGGCACTGGCGCGCGCGAGCAGCCGCTCATCATGTATGCCACCACGGCTGACGCAGGCTCGCCCTTCTCTCCCTACGCGGAGATCCGGGAGTACACGGAGAAGCTCTGCCGCGGCGTACTCGTCGACCCGACCTTCTACGGCGTCGTTTTTGCTGCGGAGCGGGAGGATGACCCCTTCGACCCGGCAACGTGGCTGAAGGCCAACCCGGGCCTGGCTGCCGGCGACAGCCCGACGATGGAGTCGATGGAGAAGGCCGCGGCGAAGGCCCGGCAGAACCCCGTCGAACTCGCCTCCTTCCTCCGGCTGCGGCTGGGGGTGCGCACCCGCCAGGAGACGAAGTACATCAGCCTGGAGGAGTGGGACCGCAACGCCGGCATGGGCGTCGACCCCAAGACACTGAAGGGCCGCGCGTGCTTTGGCGGCCTGGACCTCGCCGCGACGAGCGACCTGTCCGCGCTGTGCCTCCTCTTTCCCGAGGAGGAGGGCGGCTATCAGGCGCTGTGGCGGCTGTGGACGCCCGAGGCGAACATGCAGCGACTCCGGGACCGTACCGCCGGCGCCGCCGACGTGTGGGTTCGCGACGGCTGGCTGACCGTCACCGACGGCGACGTCATGGACTACGGCCACATCCGGGCCGCGGTCCAGGCCGACATGGACTACTTCGACCTGCGGGAGATCGCCTACGACCCGTGGAACGCCACGCAGCTCGTGACCGACCTGCTGGCGGATGGGGTGCCGCTGGCGGAGATGCGGCAGGGCTACCGGAGTATGTCGCCCCCACTGAAGGAGCTGGCTCGCCTCGTCCGCCAGGGCTCCCCGAAGCGGCCGATGGTGCGGCACGGCGGGAACCCCGCGATGCGCTGGCAGGTGGACAACCTGGCGGTGGCCACCGACCCGTCGGACAACGTCAAGCCCGACAAGCGGCACTCCGCCGACAAGATCGACGGCGTCGTCGCCCTGATCATGGCGCTCGACCGGGCGGTCCACGGGGCCCCTGCCGAGGCGCCGTCCGCCTACGAAGACCGTGGACTGGAGGTCGTGTGATCGTCGTCCTCTCCGTGGCCCTCGGGGTCCTGGTCGTCACCGCGCTGGCGCTGGCCTGGCTCGTCGTCGCCGAGGCGCGAGTCGCCGTGAAGCGCCGCGTGGTCGTCGCACTCGTCGACGGCACCGGCATCGACGGGGTCCTCCTGAGGCGCCACCGCACCCTGCTGGTCCTCGCCGACGCGACGATCCTCTCGACGGACTCGGAGCCCACCCGAGCGGACGGCCAGCTCGTGATCGAGCGGTCCCGCGTCCTCTACGTGCAGGACGTGAGGTGACATCATGGTCTGGGCAGTGAGTGCCGGACAGCTCGCACGGATCGACCGCCGGCCGACCGCGATGGCGCCACCGGAGGTCCGCCTCGCCGACGGCGTGGCCATGTCCTACTCCGCCATCTACCGCTCGCAGCCGCACGTGCGGACCGTCATCGACTTCCTCGGCCGCAACATCGCCCAGCTGGGCCTGCATGTCTACCGCCGGGTGTCGGACACCGACCGCGAGCGCCTCGCCGACCACCCGCTGGCCCGCCTGCTGTCGCGACCGAACCCCGCGACGACCCGCTACCGCCTGATCAACGCGCTCGTCCAGGACATCGCGACCTACGACATGGCGGTCCTGGCCCGGATCAGGCCTGAGGACGCAGGCAACGACATCGGAGGCCTGGTGCGGCTCCCGCCTTCCCGGGTGCGCCTCGTCGACGGCGACTGGATGGAGCCCGGTGCGTTCGAGGTAACGGGGAGAGCGGGGAAGTTCATCGTCCCCCGGGACCGGGCCGTGTACCTGCGGGGCTACAACCCGGACGGGGACCGCGACGGCCTTTCGCCGATGGAGACCCTGCGCGGGACTCTGGCGGAGGGCTACAGCTCCCAGCAGTACCGAGAGCAGCTGTGGCGCAACGGGGCTCGAATGGCGGGCTGGATTAGCCGCCCGGCGGAGGCTCGTGCCTGGTCGGACAAGGCCCGCGAGCGGTTCCGTGCCGACTGGCGCGGCCTGTACACCGGCACCGGGACCGCAGCTGGCGGGACTCCGATCCTTGAGGACGGCATGGAGTGGCACGCCGGCGGCATGACGCCGGAGCAGGCCCAGTACCTGGAGACACGCAAGCTGACCCGCGAGGAGGTCGCCGCCGCCTACCACATCCCGCTGCCCATGGTCGGGATCCTGGACCACGCCACCTTCAGCAACATCAGGGAGCAGCACCGGCAGCTGTACCAGGACACCCTGGGGCCGTGGCTGGTTTGGCTTGCGGAGGAGATCGAACTGCAGATCCTGTCCGACCTTCCGGACAGCGAGGGCGTCTACTGCGAGTTCAACATCGCGGCGAAGATGGCCGGCTCCTTCGAGGAGCAGGCCGCGGCGATGTCGACGATGGTCGGCGGCCCAGTGATGACGCGGAACGAGGGCCGCGCGCGGGTGAACCTGCCGCGGCTCGACGGCGGCGACGAGCTGATCGTCCCGCTGAACGTCACAGAGGGTGGGCAGGCGAGCCCCCGGGACTCCGCTCCGCCATCGGTGGAGCCGTCGGAGTCTGCTCCCCGGGAGGCGTCGGCGGTGGTGCGGGGAAAACGGCAACCCGGGCCGGACCCGTCCGCGCGGACGAGTACGAGGCCCGGTATGAAGCGGCTCTGAACCGGTGGTTCGCCGACTTCGAGCGGGGCTTGCTCGCGGGCCACGAGGCGAAGGCGACGCGGGCTCGTCTCAAGTCCGCGGCCGACTGGGTCGATCGCGACGAGTGGCAGGCATCGCTGGCCGCGCTGCTGCTGCAGCTCGGGCTCGCCACGTCCACTGCGGCTGCGGTCGCACTGCTGGAACAGCTCGGGTTCCCGCCGGAGGACTACAACGGGGCGGCGACGGTCGCGTGGCTGACGGCCGCGGCCGAGGGGATGGCCGAGGGGATCGTCGGCGCGACGCTCGCCGAGGTCGATGAGGCTCTCGCGGAGCCGGACCCGGTCGATGAGGACGGGCAGTCGATGGCGCCTGCTGCGGTGATCGCCGCCGCGCTGGCTACGGCCCGCGCGGTGCGGTCCTCGGAGATCGCGGAGAGCAGCGTCACCGCGATGTCCGGCTTTGGCCAGACGGAGGCGGCGAGGGGTGCGGTCGGCACGGAGGGCGTCACGAAGACCTGGCTCACCAGGTCGCCGAACCCCCGCGCCAGCCACCGGCGGATGAGCGGCCAGACCGTCGGCCTGGACGACACCTTCAGCAATGGGGCCCGCTGGCCCGGCGACTCCTCTCTGCGCGACTCGGAGCGGGCGCGCTGCAAGTGCGCCCTGGAAATCACAGTCGAGTAGGGGGTGAACCGTGCCGGTCACCGTGGTGGTCGGCCCGCCGTGCGCGGGCAAGACCACGCTGATTGCCGACCAGCGATCTCCCGACGACGTCGTCGTCGACTACGACGCGCTGGCCCGCGCGCTCGGGTCTGAGCAGCCGCATGCGGCCCCGCCGGCGATCGCCGAAGCCGCCCACGCGGCGCGGCGCGGCGCGATCGGCCGAATCCTCGCCGGGCTCCCCGAGGGGACCTCCGCGTGGATCATCCACACCCGGCCATCGCCGGCTCAGCTCGCGAGCTACGAAGCGGCCGGCGCCGACCTGATCACCCTGGACCCGGGCCTCGATGAATGCGTCGCCCGAGCCCAGGCCGATGCCCGACCAGAGGGCACCGAAGCTGCGATCCGGCAGTGGTACGAGGACCCGCCGGACCTGACCCGTAAGAGCGGGAGGAGAGCTGTGCGAATCAAGTCCTGCCCGGTGCAGGTCAAGGCGGCCGGCGCGCACGAGGGAACCGAGGACGGCGTCTTCGAGGCCATCGTCGCCGCCTACAACACCGACAGCGTCGGCGACCGCATCACTCCCGGCGCGTTCGCCGAGACGCTCGCCGAATGGAAGGGCCGCGGGAACCCGATTCCGGTGCTGTGGTCTCACATGAGCCACGACCCCGACTACCACATCGGCGAAGTCCTGGAGGCGGAGGAGCGCCCCGAAGGGCTGTGGGTGCGAGCCCGTATCGACCTCGACGCCCCCAAGGCGGCTCAGGTCTACCGGCTCCTCAAGGGCCGCCGCGTCACCCAGTTCTCCTTCGCCTACGACGTCTCGGAGGGCTCGTGGGTCGACCAGAAGGACGGCGAGTCCTACTACGAGCTGCGGCGACTCAAGCTCTACGAGGTCGGCCCCACCCTGATCGGCGCCAACCAGGCCACGGAGCTGCTGGACGTGAAGTCCGGCGACCGCTCCCTCCGCCTCGCGCTCGAAGGCGCCGCGCCCGCCGAGGCCGCCGCCATCCGCACGGCCGTCGAGGCCGCACTCGGAGCCAAGGCCGGCCGCGCGCTCAGCGCGAAGAACGAAACGACCCTGAAGTCGGCCCGGGACGCCCTCCGCAAGGCCGCCGACGACATCGACAACGTCCTCTCCGTCGTATCCGGCGACGAAGAGGAGACCGAAGACGAAGACGAGAAGAGCGCCACCGGCGCCCCGCCCTCCACTCCCTCCGCGCAGCCCGCGCCCAAGGGAGCCGAGCCCGCCGGGCCCCACCCCGCCTCACGCCGTCTGCGCACCGACCTCGCGCTACTCGACGCCGAGGTATCCCTGCTCACGGATGAGGAGAAGTGATGAGCAAGACCGACGAACTGGTCAACCAGATCACTGCCGCGCTGAAGGCCGCCCGCGACATCGCCGAGCGCGCCGAGAAGGACGGCGACCGGGATTTCACCGACGCCGAGCGCGCCGAGGTCCAGGCCAAGATGAACGAGGCCGGCGACCTCAAGAAGCGCCTGGAGAAGGCGCGGGCCGACGCCAAGATGCGCGACGCGATCGCCGACCTCGGCGAAGGCGTCGGCGTCGTGGAAGGCAAGGGCGCCAAGCGGACCCCGGCCGGGCTCGTGGTGCCCGACGGGCGAACCATCGGCGAGCACTTCGTCGCCAGCCAGGAGTACAAGGACCTCCTCGCCTCCGCCCCCAACGGGGTCTTCGGCAAGGACCACCGCGTCCAGGGTCGGCCGGTCGGCTTCGAGCGGCTCCTCGGGGCCGGCGGCCAGAAGGACCTGATCACCGGCGGGTCCGACACGTCCGCGGGTGCCTTCGTCCAGGATGACCGGCGCGGCCTGCAGGTCGGCATGGACATCTTCCAGCGCCCCCTGACGCTGCGAGACCTCGTCACGTCTGGCACGACCACCTCGGACACCATCGAGTACGTCCGCATGACGGGCATCACCAACAACGCGGCACCCGTGCCGGAAGCCACCGCCACCGGCGGCGCGTCCGGCGTCAAGCCCGAGTCGGCCCTGACTGCGGCCAAGGTCACCACCCCGGTGCGGACCATTGCCCACTGGATCCCCGTCACCAAGCGGGCCCTGTCCGACGCCGCCCAGATCCGGACCCTGATCGACGCCTTCCTCCAGTACGGCCTGGAGGAAGAGCTCGAAGACCAGATGGTCTCGGGCGACGGCACCGGTGAGAACTTCGAGGGCATCGCCAACGTCTCCGGCATCCAGTCGCAGGCGTGGGACACCGACCTGCTCACCACGACCCGCAAGGCGAAGACGCTGGTCCGCACGGTCGGGCGCTCCGTCCCGACGGGCTACGTCCTCAACCCCTACGACGTCGAGGCCCTGGATCTCCTCCAGGACAACGAGGGCCGCTACTACTTCGGCGGGCCCTCCGGCTCCGGGATGGGGTACAGCGGCACCGCGCCGCTGTGGAGCCTGCCTGTCATCCAGTCCGAGGCTGTGCCTCAGGGCACCGCCTACGTCGGTGACTGGCGCAAGGCGATCCTCTGGGACCGCGAGCAGGCGTCCGTGACGGTCAGCGACTCCCACGCGGACTTCTTCATCCGCAACATGGTCGCGATCCTCGCCGAGATGCGGGCCGCATTCGGCGTGCTGCAGCCCAGCGCGTTCGTCGAGATCGAACTGGAGGAGGCGTAATGGCGTACCTGAACCCCGACAAGGGAGCACTCAGGGAAGCGGGCCTCTCCGAGGTCGGCGGCGGCCAGGGAGGTGAACCGCCCGCGGGGTCGGTCGGCACCGAGCAGCTCGCGGACGGGGCGGTGACGGCGGCGAAGCTCGCCTCCGGCGCGGTCCCGTCCGGGGCCGCCGCCGGAACGCCGTCTCTGCGCGCTCTCGGCACGTCCGCCACGCAGGCCGCCGCGGGGAACCACACCCACGCGGGTCTGCTCGCCGGCAGCGCATCTGCTGTCGCGAACGCGACCGACGAAGCGTCGGCCGTGACGCAGCTGAACGCCCTACTGGCCGTGCTGCGGACTCGGGGGGTGATCTCCACGTGACGGCTGCTCCGAAGTGCGGGGTGTGCGGAGCCGAGTGCAGCTCCTGTGGCACGGCCGGATCCGGCGGGCCAGGGCTCTCCATGGCTCCCGCGTCGACCGGCCCGGTCCGGCTGTACGAGTACACGGAGGGCGGTCGCACGCACCGCGCGAAGCTCAACGCCGCGGACGCCGCGCGCCTTGGTGCGACTCCGGTCGGCGAAGGCGACGTCAAGGCGACGGGCGCGCTGGACAAGGCCGCCCGTCGCCCCGCGAACAAGGGGGGCAAGTGATCGACATCCCGGTCCGGTTCCGCGTCGGGGACGGGCCCGAGCGGTGCCTCGGCACGCTCGACCACCCCGACGCGCTGCCGGATCTCCTGCGACAGATGGCCGACTACGTCGAGCAGGAGGTGCTACGTGACGGAGGAGGAGCTGCGGGACCGACTGATGCGCCGCCCCGGGATGTCGCACCTGACGGCGGTACAGGCTGAGGACCTGCTGTTGGAGGCGGCCGACGTGGTCCGCGACCACGTCGGCTGGCACCTGTGGCCGTCGCGGGAGGAGACCATCACGGTCGACGCCCGCGGCGGCACCACCGTGCCGCTTCCCACGCTGCACCTGACCGACCTCACCTCGGTGGCGACCGCGCGAGGCGAGGAGTGGGTGGATGTCGAGGGTGTCGCCTGGTCGGAGGGCGGCTGGCTGCTGCGTCACGGCTGCTGGCCGGATGGCCCGCGGTCGGTGCGGGCCTCGATCGTCCACGGGTACGCCGGCCCGCCTGGCGCGGTGCCGTCGGTCCTGATCGGGCTGGCGGCCCGCACAGCGACCGCTCCGGCCGGTGTCAGCAGCGAGCAGTCGGGCGGGGAGAGCCTTTCCTACGCGACGGCTGCCGCGTCGGACTACGCCGGTGGTCCGGGCCTGCTCTCTCCTGCGGAGATGCGGGTCCTGGATCGCTACCGGATCGGGGCCGCCCCGTGAGCCCCGGAGTGTTCGGCTGGCACCGCGACACCCTCACCCGGCTCCGAGCGCCGGAGACCACCGACACCTACGGCAACCCCACGCGGGACTGGTCGGCTGCTGGCCGACTGGAGATGCCGGGGTGGCGGGTCCAGCCCATGCAGGGCTCCCGCGCGACCGCGGCGGAGACGATCCCCCGTGAGGGTCTGGCACGGATGCGTCGCTGCTTCGGCCCGCCCGGGGCCGACGTGCTCACCACCGACCGCGTCGAGTGGCAGGGCGAGACCTGGCGCATCGAGGGCGACGTCGACCTCTGGCGATCCCCGACCGGACGCCTGGACCACACGGAGCTGATCATCAGCAGGATGGAGGGCTGACCTGTGGCGCGAGCGAAGATCCGAGTCGAGTCGTCCTTCGGCGGGATCGGGCAGCTGGCCCGCGGTGGCCGGCTCCAGGGCGAGATGGAGCGTCGCGCCGCCCGCGTGCGGGACGCCGCCCGGTCGGCCGCCCCCGAGATGCAGGAGGGCGAGATCCGGGTGGAGTCCCGCGGCAGCCCGGCCCCCCGGCGGGCCCGAGCTGTCGTCACCGCCACCCACGCCGGCGTGCTGCACGCGGAGGCGAAGTACGCGTTCCTGCGCCGGTCGATGGACGCGGCCGGATGAGCGGCCCCCCGCACCGGTTCCCCGACGCAGCGCTGCTGGCGACGGGGTACCTCCGTCCGCTCCTCCCCGGGGTGCATGTGGGCACGGCGGTGCCGCGTCCGCGGCTGCCGGAGATGGTGCTGCTGCGGCGAATCGGCGGCACCCAGCGCAACGCCGGGGTCGACGACGCGCGGATCGATATCCAGGTGTGGGCACCAACGGACGACCGCGCGACCGAGCTCGCCGAGGACACCCGCGCACACCTCGCCGCCATCGGCCAGCACCGACCCGAGGTGCGGCAGGTCGACACCAGCACCGGGCCGACGCTCATCCCCGACGCGCCCGCGGACGTACCCCGGGCACTCATGACCATCACCCTGTCGGTCCGCGGAGTCGCGGTCCCGGCGTAGAGAGGAGACGCCGCGATGGCGAAGAACAGCGACAACGCCAGGGCCTGGTACGGGCACGACTCCGGGCTGTGGGTGACGCTCCCCGGGCAGCCGGTGGCCGCCGAGCCGGTCCCGATGTACGACGAGAACGGCGCCTTCCAGGCGCCGGGAGACGCCTGGTACGAGTTGGGGTGGCTCTCCGAGGACGGACCCACGCAGGGCCGGAACCGAACCACCGAGCGGTACAGGGCTTGGCAGGGCAACAGCATCGTCCGCACGGCGGTCACCGAAGACGACCACACCGTCAGCATCCAGGCGCTGGAGGGCAACTGGGTGGTACAGCAGCTCCGATACCCCAACTCTCCCATCACGACCACCGGTGACCTGACGAAGACCATCGTCACCGGTCAGTCCGGCGAGGACGTCCGATCGGGCGTCCTGGACCTGGCGGACGGGTCCGTGTGGAAGCGGATCTTCTTCCCCCGGTTGGTGGTCGACGAGCTCGGAGATGTCGCCCACTCGGTCGGCGACCTGACCTTCTACGAGATGACGCTGCTGGCGATGCCGCACGTCATGACCGTGGACGACTTCACCGGGCCGGTGAGCCTGGTGGAGGTCACCAACGCCGCGGGGATGCGCATCCCCGCGCCCGGCGAGGCCATGTCGATCATGGCGAAGGCCGCCGCGGGGAAGCGCCCGACGGCCGACCGGCCGACCGCGGCCTGAGCCGCCGGCCCACAGACAGGGGCGCCCCGCCATGCGCGGTCCGGGGCGCCCCTTCCCATGCCCAGACCGCGCAAGGAGCGGCATGCGCCTACATAACGACGGCCACGCCATCAGCGAGGAGTGCTTCGACGCGGACCACGCCACGTGCTACTGGCCCACTAGCCCGCGCTTCAAGATCCACTGCTCGTGCGACTGCCACGACGACGCACGAGCGCACTGCACCGAGGAGAGACCGCGCATGTCCCAGAAGACCAGCTACGACCTTGCCGACCTGCGGCGTCGAGCCGCTCAGCGGAAGGGCGGCGACACCCTGTCCATCACCGTGGGCGGGCGCTCCTACTCCATGCCGATGCCGGGCTTCTGGCCGGACCACCTGAAGGAGGCCCTGCGACGCGTCGCCGACACCGGCGACGTCGTCTTCGCGCAGACGCTCCTCGGCAAGGAGGAGTACGCCAAGTTCGTCGAGGCCGGCGGTCGGGCCGACGATCTGATGCTCCTGATCCAGGAGCACAGGGAGGACCAGGGAGCCGACCTGGGGGAATCTTCGCCCTCGCCGAACTGATCGAGGAGTACGGCGGGGAGATCGAGCACGACCTCCTCCTGATGGGGCTGGACCTGGACGACATCGGGTCGCCCCGCCTGACGTGGGGCCGCCTGTGGCGGCTGATCCACGTCATGCCCCGGACGTCCCGGTCGGCCTACGCCTGGGCGAAGACGGCCGAGGGCGGGGCCTGGCCGATCGACATCGAGCTGCTCGCCGGGTCGGTCGACGCACTGAGCGTCGCGAACTGGCAGCGCAGCAAGAAGGCCAGCCAGGCGAGTTCCGCGCCGAAGCCGATCAAACGCCCCAGTAAGACCGAGGCCCTCCGGGGCGGGGCGCGAGACGAGCTGGAGGCCCGTGGGCGGCGGCTGCTGGAGCGGCAGCGGTCACGGCCCGTCGGCGTGTAGGAGAGGAGGGGGCGATGGCGACCGGACCGCAGGTAGGAACGGCCTGGGTGGCCATCGTCCCCTCCTTCTCCGGCTTCGCGAGCAGCATCGAATCGGAGCTGTCCCGGGCAGCGGCAACCGCGGCGCGGGCAGCGGCGGCGGAGGCGGCGAAAGAGTTCCAGGAGGAGTTCGAGCGCACTTCGTCCTCCAGCCCGCCAGAGCCCAAGTGGGACATGGGCGGCGTCGGCATGGCGGCCGGCGCGGTCGCGGCCGGCGGGCTCGCTCTCGGGATGCAGGCCGCGATGGACATCTCCGGGGCAACCAGCCAGATCACGGCCCAGCTTGGGCTGACCGAGGCAGAGGCCGCCCGGGTCGGCGACGCTGCGGGCGATCTCTTCACCTCTGGGTGGGGCGAGTCGATGGGTGATGCGACGCAGGCCGTCGGTGCCGTCATCACGAGCATCGGCGACCTCGGGGACTTCACCGACGCCGAGCTGAGCAGCATGACCAAGTCGGCCATGGGCCTTGCCGACGCCTTCGAGCTGGACGTGATGGAGTCGACCCACGCGGTGGGGCAGCTCATCAAGACCGGCCTGGTCAGCGACGCGGAGCAGGGCTTCGACCTCATCGCCGCGACGATGCAGCAGATCCCGGCAGGGCTCCGGGATGACGTGCTGCCGACGATCGCGGAGTACGGCACGCAGTTCAGGAACTTGGGCCTGACCGGCGAGCAGGCCATGGCGCTGATGTCGCAGGGCGTGCAGGCCGGTGCTCGCGACGTGGACGTCGTCGCGGACACCCTGAAGGAATTCAGCATCGAGGCGGTAGCCGGGTCCGAGGACATGGCGGAAGCCTGGGACGAGCTGGGGATCAGCTCCGACGACATGTTCGCGAAGCTCGGTGAAGGCGGCAGTTCGGCCACCGAGGTCCTCGGGATCACCCTGGACGCGCTGAGGGGCATCGAGGACCCCATCGAGCGCAATGCCATGGCGATCGAGTTCTTCGGGACCAAGGCGGAAGACATGGGTGACGCGCTCTACGCGCTGGACCCGACCACGGCAGTCCTGGAGGACATGGCCGGAGCCAGCGCGGAGCTGAACGAGACGCTGGAGGCCGACGCGGGCCGCCAGTTCAGCAACGTCATGCGCGACCTCACGACCCAGCTCGGCACGGCGCTACTGCCGGTCATGACGCTGGTGGCAGGGGTCGTCGGCGACAACTCGGAGCTGTTCGTCGGACTGGGCCTCGCGCTGGGCGTGATCGCCGCGGCGGTGACCGCCGTGTCCTTTGCCACGAAGGCGTGGACCGCCGCGCTGGTCATCGTGAAGCTGGCGACAGCCGCGTGGACCATCGCCCAGGTCGCGCTGAACTTGGCGCTCTGGGCGAACCCGATCGGCCTGATCATCCTGGCGATCGTCGCCATCATCGCGATCATCGTGGTGGCGATCGTCTACTGGGACGAGATCGCCGCGGCCATCTCGGCTGCGTGGTCGTGGATCGTCGACGCGACGTCCGCGGCCTGGACGTGGCTGGTCGCAGCGCTGGGGCAGCTCTGGGCCTGGGTATCGGCGGCTGCGGTCGCTGCCTGGCGGGCGGTGTCCGATGCCGTGTCCGCGGGCTGGCGGTGGATCACCGCCACGGTGTCCGCCGGGTGGCGATGGCTGACCAGGACCCTGGGCCAGCTCTGGTCCACCGTGACCGGGGCGGCCGGGGCGGCCTGGCGGTGGGTGTCCTCGCTGATCTCGTCCGCCTGGACGAGCATCACCGGCGCCGTGTCCCGAGCCGCATCGAGCCTGTCGGGGCTGCTGTCCCGCACCTGGTCGTCGATCCGGTCCAGCGTCTCGTCCGCCTGGACGAGGGTGCGCACGGCGATCACCGACGCCATCAGTGGAGCGGTGACACGAGTCCGAGGCATGCTGTGGCGCTTCGTCAACATCGGCCGGGACATCATCACCGGCATGGCCCGAGGGGTCCGCAACGCGGCGAGCTTCGTCGCCGACGCAGCGCGAAACGCCGCGCGGGGCGCCCTGAACGCCGCGAAGTCCTTCCTGGGAATCGGCTCGCCGTCGAAGCTGTTCGCGGCCGAGGTCGGCCAGTGGATCCCGGCCGGCGTCGAAGTCGGGATCGAGGGCGGCCAGCGGGATCTCACCCGGCGCATCGACGCCATGGTGCAGGTGCCTGATGTGCCAGTCGTCCGCGCCACGGTGGCCACCGGGCAGGCCGCGGCGCCGGCGCCGCTGGTGATCCGCGCGGACGGGACGCGCGCTTCCCGTGCGCTGGTGGAGGTCCTGCGGCACAGCGTCCGCACCGATCTGGGCGGGGACCTGTCCCGCCTGACCTGACAGGAGACCACGTGCCCGACATTCGGCTGGAGCTGGCGCTGGGGGCCAACCCCGACTCGGAGCCGTCCACCTGGACGTGGACCGATGTGACGCCCCGGGTCGGCGCCCAGGAGGTGTCCGTCGCGGTCGGACGTCCGGAGGGCGATACCGACCCGACCCCCGCGAGCGCGACCATCACCCTGGACAACCGTGACGGGGCACTCACCCCCGACCATGCCGGTTCGCCGTACTACCCGCACGTCCGCCTGGGCACCCCCGCGCGACTGTGGGTGCGGGCCGGGGAGCGGCATCTCCTCGTGCCCAACCGGGTCGGCGCGCGCGCCCGGGTGGACGACGTGCCCGAGCTGCGGATCACCGGCGACCTGGACGTGCGCGTGGAGGTGGCGCTGGACCGGGTGCCGGCGCAGTGGGCGACGCCCGCGCCGGAGACGTACCTGCCGCACGACGCGACCAGCCAAGAGCTGATCGGCAGGTACTACCTTACGGAGACCGGCAGGTCGTGGCGCCTCCTGGTCGACGAGATCGGCTGCCTGCGCCTTGCGTGGTCGCGCGACGGCACGGCCTCCACCTTCACCGAGGTGGCGAGCACGGACGCGATCCCCTACGGCTCCGGGGAGCGGTGCGCCCTGCGCGCGACACTGGATGTGGCAGACGGCAGCGGCGGGCACGCCATCAGCTTCTACACCGCCCGCTCAATCTCCGGCCCGTGGCGGCGCCTTGGTGCGCCGGTGGCTCTGCCGGGGAGCACGCAGATCCACCCCGCCGTCGGGACGCCGCTGGACCTGGGGGACATCGCGCAGCTGGGCTTCGCTCGCGGGGCGGGCCGCTGGTACCGGGCCCAGGTCCGCGCTGGGATCGACGGCGAGCTGGTGGCGGACGCCGACTTCACGGCGCGTCCGCTCGGCTACCCGACGAGCTGGGTCGACTCGGTCGGCCGCAGCTGGCTCGCCGGGAACGGCGCGGAAATCGTCGACTGGCAGCGGCGCCTCGCCGGGGAGATCGCCGAGATCGCCCCGGAATGGCCGCACGGCGATCTCTCCGATCCGGACGCCGGCTACGAGGGCGAGTCAACGGTCACGCTGACCATCGCCGGGGTGCTGCGGCGCCTCGGCGCCGGACAGCCCCCGCTCCAGTCGACGCTCCGGCGCCGCATCCCGGCTGATCAGCCCGCCGGGTACTGGCCGCTGGAGGACGGGCCGCAGGCCACGCAGGGCGCCAGCGCGGTGGATGGGGTCAGGTCGATGACGTGGCGTGGGGCGGTCCGTCCCTCGCAGGGCACCCCACCGCCGGGAGCCGCCAGCGTGGTGACCCTGGATCAGGGCGCCTCGTGGGCGGCCACGCCCCGGCGGCTGACCCCGGGGCAGTGGCGGATCGAGTTCCTCTACAACTTCGGGTCGACGATGCCGAGCACGACGGCCTTGCAGGAGGTCGTGGTCGCGCACACGACCGGCACCTGGTCGCGCCTCGCGGTGTACCTCACGTCCGTCTCGATCCAGCTGCGTGGCTGGCGGGCCCCGGACGAGGGTGCCCCGGCCGAGATCCTCACCAACACGGCCGCTCCCGGGCTGCTGGACGGGCCCGGGGGCTGGGGGCGGATGATCCTCCGGGCGGTGCAGATCGGGCCGTCCACCACCATCTACCTGCACTGGGTCAGCGTCGGCGGCGGGGGGTTCATGCCGAGCTGGACCGGGACGGCCACGGCCGGCGCGGTCACCCGCATCACGGCGACGCCGGGGCCCGAGCTGGCCGGGATGCAGATCGGGCACCTGTCCGTCCTCCCGGATCCGGCGTCGACCGCCTACGTCGGGGCCGACAACGGCTACTCGGGCGAGCGCGCCCTCAACCGGATCCGGCGGATCGCCCGGGAGACGGGGGCCGCGATCACGGCTGCTGGCGTGCCGGACCTGTCCCCGCGGATGGGTCCGCAGCGCGTGGCCACCGTGCTGGACCTGGTGCAGGACTGCGCTGCGGCGGACGGCGGGGTGCTCTCGGAGCGGCGGACTGTGCCGGGCCTGGAGTACCGCGCTCGCCACCTCCTCTACTCGCCGACGGTGCGGCTCCCGCTGGATGCGCGAGCGGTCGAAGGCGGGCGGATCTCCTCGGAGATCGCCCACCCCTTCACTCCGGTGCTGGAGGACACGCGGCTGCGGAACGCGGTCACCGTCTCCCGCCCCGAGGGCTCCAGCGAGACAGCGGAGGACGCGGCGTCGATCGCCGCTGCCGGGCGCCGGCCGGGGCAGGCGGAGGTCAACCTCGCGGACGACGCCGACCTCGCCGACCAGGCGCACTGGCGTCTCGCGCTCGGCTCCTGGCCGGGGCTCCGCTACCCGGCGGTGACCACCGATCTCGTGGTGGCGCCGCAGCGGACGGACGACTGGCTGTCTGCTGCTGCGGGCACCCGGGCGGTGGTCACCGGCCTCCCACCGCAGCACCCGGGGGACGCGGACCTCCTGCTGGAGCACCTGACGGAGCGGATCACCCCGCACAGCCACTCAGTGACGGCGACGTGCTCACCGGCGGGGTCGTACCTCGTCGGCGTCGTCACCCCGGAGGAGGGCGAGGGCCGGGACGCGCCGCACCACGTCGACACCGACGGGTCGATCCTCGCGGCCGCGGTCGGGCGGGAGGAGGAGACCCTGCTCGTCACCGCCACGGCCGGCCCTCGCTGGGTCGTCACCGGCGGGCCCGAGTCCGATCCCGCGGACGTGCCGCTCGATCTCCTCGTCGGCGGGGAGCTGGTGACGGCGCACCATATCGGAGCACCGCTGGTCACGCCGCTGCCCATCACGACCGCGGCGCGGGCCGAGACCACCGCGGTCACGGCGCACGTCGCACCGCCGGTCACGACGCCGTCCGGCGGGTATCGGATCAGCGCGTGGTGCACCTACGGCTACGCGGGCACCTACACGCCCCCGGTGGGGATGGTCACCGCGGGGATGAGCTCCGGCAGCTTCTCGTCGATGCTGGACGCGGTGGAACTCGCGCCCGCGGCGGCGCCCGCCCGCACGGCGACGTTCGCACCGGCCGACCGGTACAGCGCGCTCACCATCGTGGTCGGCGCCTGGCCACAGGTACTGATCGACTACCTCTACGGCGTGTCCAGCATCGGCCCGGTGACGCTGACCACCGCAGCCAGCACCCCGATCGGGGCCACCCTGATCCTGCTGACGGGCTGGGACGAGGACCCTGACGGCGTCATGCCCGACCCGGCCGGCGGGCCGCCGTGGACGCGGATCGCGGACACCGGCGCGGTGCCGCACACGTCCCGCCTGACCGCGTGGACGCGGCAAGCCGTCGGCGGAGCCGAGGCCATCACGGTGCAGCAGGGTCCCTACGACGTGCACGTCCGGCTCTACGTCATCGCGCCAGCGTCCACCGGCCCGCAGCCCGTCACTGTCACCCGCGGCGTGGGCGGCGTCCGACTCGTCCACCCTGCCGGGGCGCAAGTGCGTCTCGCCCGTCCGATGATCACCGCACTCTAGGAGGGCACGATGACCCTGTGGCGCCCCGGCATGGCCGTCACCGCAGACCGACTCAACGGGGTCGTGATGCCCTGGACGCCGCTGAGCGAGCTGGGCAACTGGTCCGGCGTCGGCGCTCCGCACAGCGCCAACCCCCCGCGGATGCAGAAACGCGTGGCTCCCGGAGGAGACGGCGTCTGGGAGTTCGAGGGTGAGATCGAGCTGCCCTCGGTCGCGACGAACAGCATCGTCACCATCTTCACCTTCTCGACCGCTCACCGCGTGTCCCGCGAGCAGCGGCTCAGTGTCGGGTGGAATACGACCGGCTACTACAGCTTCTGGATCCGCTTGCTGACCAGCGGGACCTTCGCCACGGGCCTCCCGGCCGCCGCGACGACCACCGCGTCCACGCGGCTCTCCCTGGCGGGCGTGCGCATCACCAACCCCTGACCCGCCCATCCCATCCACCACCGGCCCCGGGGCGTGCTCCCCGGGGCCTCGTCATGTCTGGAGGTGGCCATGGCCGCGTACCGCAGACGCCCGATCGAGGTGGATGCCGTCCGCGCAGACGACGTCGACACCGTCGCGGCGTTCATCGGCGAGCACGGCCGCGCGGAGAAGGCGCACGTCACGATCCCCGGCGTGCGGGGCCTCCGACCCGGGGTGCGCGTCCGCACGCTGGACGGCTCCGTGCTGGTCGCGATCGGCGACTACCTGATCCGCAAGCCCGACGGCGAGCTGATGGCCATCGGCGTCGAGGAGTTCAACAACGAGTACGAGGAGGTCCGATGGACCTGATATCTCGGGCGGGCTGGCAGGCGCCCGCGTGGGCGGGGAGTCCGGCGGTCGTGCCGCTGTCCTCGCGGCGGGACTTCTTCGTCCACTGGTACGGCAGCCCGCCGTCGATCGACCGCGGACCGGGCCTGGTGCGCGCGGTCGATCGGATGCACCGCGGTCAGGGCTGGGCCGGGGTGGGCTACAACTTCGTCGTCGACCAGGACGGCCGCGTGTGGGAGGGCCGGGGGTGGAATCGGCAGGGCGCCCACTGCCCCGGGCACAACGTCAGCGGCATCGGCGTGCTCGTCGCGGTCGGGAAGGGCGGGCCGTCGGCGACCCCGGAGGCGCTCACCGCGGTGCGGGACCTGTACGACGAGGCGTGCCGCCGAACCGGCCGCGCCCTCGACATGCGGGGTCACCGCGACGGGATCGCCACCGAGTGCCCGGGTGGGGAGCTGTACGCGTGGGTGCGGGCGGGCATGCCCCGGCCCGGCGGCGGCGCGGCCACCCACACAGTGGAGCCGGACCAGACCATGTGGTCGATCTCCCAGCAGCACGGCGTCGACCTGGACGCGCTCCGGGCAGCGAACCCGAAGGTCCGGGAGGACCGCATCTTCCCCGACGACGTGCTGACCATCCCGAAGGCCGGGGCGCCAGCGCCCAAGCCGCCCGCCCCGAAGCCGACGCCCCCGGCGAGGCCGGTGGTGTCGCTGGCCCGGCTCGTCCAGGCGGCGCGCGTCGACCCGCCGAAACGCGGGACGCCGGTGTCGTACAGCCCCACCCGCGTCGTCGAAGACGCCCTCGCGAAGGAGGGGCTCCTGACGCGCTCCCTGGTCGACGGGCACTTCGGCACGGCGACCGTGTCGGCCTATGCCGCCTGGCAGCGGCGCCTCGGCTACCGCGGGCGGGACGCCGACGGCATCCCCGGGAGAGCGTCGCTGAACGCGCTCGCGAAGAAGTACGGCTTCACCACCACGAACTGAGGAGCGCTCATGACCATGCTGAACACCGCGTTCTGGCGCGGAACGATGGAGCGAGCGGCCCGCACCGCCGCGCAGACCGGGGTGGCCGTGCTGGGGCTGGACACGACCGGCGTCCTGGACGTCGACTGGGGCGGGGGTCTGGCGCTGATGGCGTCGGCCGGCCTTCTCGCGGTTCTCACCGCGGTGGGGTCGGCCCCGCTCGGGCAGCACGGGCCCGGGGTGACCGAGTCCGCGCTCCCGTCGCCGCGGTCGCTGCGGGCGGCGCGGGATCGGGACGCGGCCGGGTGACCGCCGGCGTCGTGGCGGCCGTCCGGCGCCGGCTCGGTCGCCGCGGCGCGTACCTCCTCCTCACCGGCGTGACGTGGCTGCTGTACGGGATCGGCACCGTGCTGGACCCGCGGGAGGGAACCGCACGCGCAGCGGTCGTCCTCCGGGCGGCGGCCCCGCTGCAGACGTGGGGGTGGGTGTGGGTCGCCGGCGGGGTGCTGGCGATCCTCGCGGCCTGGTCCCGCTGTCCGGCCCGGCGGACCTGGGGGTTCGCCGCTGCGTTCGCACCGCCGGCGCTGTGGGCGCTGGCGTTCGGCTGGGCGTGGGTGGATGGGCAGTGGCCGCAGGCGTGGACGGGTGCGGTGGTGTGGGCGGGCGCCGCGCTGAAGGTCGCGATCGTCGCGACGTGGCGTCCGGACCTGGAGAAGATCGAGCTCCCGCCCCTGGAGAGTGGGGGCCGCGGTGGATAGTGGGGACACGGCGTGGGGGGCGGCGATCGTCGCGACGATCACGGCGCTCGGGACCGGGCTCGTCGCCTGGCTGCACAAGCGGTCGGCGCGGGAGACGCAGCGGGTCGCGACGTTCGAGAGCATCAAGACCTGGATGGCTGAGGACCGGGAGCGCCGCGAAGCGCGCGTCGCCGAGCTGGAGGCCAAGGTCGCCGGGCTCGAAGAGCAGCAGCGGGAGCAGGAGCGGCAGCGCCGGGAGCAGGAGGAGCGACACACGCGGTCCCAGCGGATGCTGATGTCCTACGTGCGGGACCTCCGGGAGGAGATACAGCGGGCGGGCGGGGTGCCGCCGCCGCCACCCGAGGGCCTGGACTGGTCCCCGTGGGACGGACTCGACTGAACGAAGCGAGGGCCCCGCCGTCTGGCGGGGCCCTTTCGTCATGCCCGGGGCTCCCGGCGCATGATCAACTTCGTCAGGAACGATCCTAAGCGCGGGGGCGGTTCTCCAGGTCGGTCATGTCGCTCATCGCTGCACCAACTCTGCCTGCGCGCGGCGCTCCATCCACTGCGCAAGGAGCACGCCCGCCTCGGGAGAGCGGAGCTTGGCGAGGAGGATCGACTCCCTGTCGTCTTCGAGGCTGAGGTACGTGCCTCGGGCGAGCGGGCCCGTGCCGACGTAGAGCTTCGCCTTGTCCATGTCCATCGCTGCCCCCTTCGCCGGCCGCCGGTCGCGGCCACGTCCAGCGTAGCCACCCCGCCCGACACCGCACCTCGCCTCGGATAAGCCCCCCATATCCCGTGCGACAATTGGGTGTATGACGGATCATCAGGAGCACACCATGACAGGACAGCTCGTACCGTCCGGCCACCTGCCCGACAATCGGATCACCCACCTGCACCGGCAGTGGGCGGAGCGTCACGGCGTCGAGGCGGCCGACCGCCTCGTCTCCGCCGAAGAGCTCGCCGACGCTGTCGCCGAACAGCTCGTGCCACAGAACACCGTCGACACCTACGACAAGAGCTGGCGCGTGTGGCAGCGCTTCTGCGACGAGCAGCGCTTCCCCGAGATGGAGGGCAGCCGCGGCGCGCTCGTCGCCTTCGTGCTGTGGATGCTCCGGGAGGGCCGCGGCGCCACCGGCTACGCGCCGAACTCCGCGGGCACCCACCTCGCCGGCGTCGTCGTCCGCCTCCGCAAGGCCGGGGTCGACGTCAGCAAGGACGACGCAGCCGAGGCCCGCGTGCAGCTGAAGAAGCTCGCGACCGAGCTGAAGCGGGACGGCGAGCGGCGGGGCCGCGGCCAGGCGCCGGCCGCGCACCTCGACGGCATCCGTCAGGTAGCCGTCGCGTGCCCCGACTCCCTCGCCGGCCTCCGCGACCGAGCGCTCGTACTGCTGAGCTTCCACGTCGCCGCCCGCGCGTCCGAGCCCGCCGGGCTCCTCGCCGCCGACGTCGTCGCGCACGAGCGTGGGCTCCGCGTCTCCGTCGTCGTCGGCAAGACCGAACTGTCGGTCCGAGAGGTCGCCGTCCCCTACGCCACGGACCCGACGGCGTGCCCGGTCCGCGCCTACCTCGCCTGGCGGGCCGCGCTCGAAGAGACCGACCCGCGGTTCACCGACTCGCGCGACCCGGCCTTCCATGGCATCGACCGCTGGGGCCATGTCGGCGGGGCCATGTCGGCGGACGCCGTCACCGCGGTGATCGCCCGCGCCGCCGAGCGGGCCGGCATCCCGCTCCGGTGGACCGGACACTCCCTGCGGTCCGGCCTCGCCACCGCCAGCCGCG
Source organism: Streptomyces lonarensis (assembly GCF_012033735.1). Classification (GTDB taxonomy): domain Bacteria; phylum Actinomycetota; class Actinomycetes; order Streptomycetales; family Streptomycetaceae; genus Streptomyces; species Streptomyces lonarensis. The sequence goes on from NZ_JAAVJD010000004.1 coordinate 70,205, forward strand.
CCAAGGGCAAGGACGCCCTCGTCATCGCAGCGCAGGGCGGGTGGGTGCCGAACTCGAAGAGCATGATGGGATACATGCGCCGGGCCGACGAGTGGGAAGACAACGCGTCGGCCGGGCTGGCCTGAGTGCCCGAGAAGACCGGAGCTGGTGGGAGACTGCTCGCATGACCACCTGCGAGACGTGCGGCGGCGAGTACAAGGCGACCGACCCCCGGGCGGTGGAGCGGCACACTGCCCCTGTCGACTGCGGCGGCACCTGCCGGCGCTGCCAGGGGAAGCCGTGGTGCTACCCCTGCGGCAACTCGTTCTGCCACTGCGACGGCGGCCACTGATAAGGCATGTTATCGAGGGTTCAGCGAGGCGGAACGACAGCGGCCCCCACCGCCCGGGTGGGGGCCGCTTCGCGCGGTCGGTCAGGCGGCGAGGTCCGTGGCGGCGAGGAGTGCGGTGAAGTCCACCGACTCCAGCGCCTCGCGGGCCGTGGCCTCCGGGTCCTCCGCGCCGCGCGGACAGTAGATGTCGTCAGCCTCCAGCAGCCAGCCTGCCGGCAGGGCGTCCTGTAGCTCACCGCGGAAGGCCGCGGTCAGGGCGGCGACGTCGAAACTGCCGGCGTGCTCGCCTATGGCCTGCTCGACGTAGTGGCGGGGGTTCTCGGTCGCGCCACCGACGGTGCCCCAGGTGATGTACGGCATGGTGTCCTCCTCGTCAGCCGAAGCTGAGGTCGTGAGCGGTCGGGTTGTCCTTGTGGCACCGCATGCAGAGCAGGCCGCGGACGCCGCTGGAGTCGAAGCGCTCGACGCGGCCGGTGCGGCGGTAGCACCAGTCGCAGTCGGGGCCCGGCGCCGCGTCACCGGGGATCTCCCGCCGCACGGGCGGGCCACCGACGACCCCCCGCACGCGGGCTACCTCCGCATCCGCGTCGTCCTCCAGCCGGTACTCCTTCGTCTCGCCGAGCCACGGGTCGCCGTCCTCGGTGTACCCGCGGTACTCCTGCCAGGTGCGCACCTCCCAGTAGGCGGCGCCCCGCTCGTCGGTGCACTCGGTCAGCTCGATGAAGAAGCCTTCGGCGAGCTCTTCCTTCAGGGTCTGCCGCTTCACTTCGGGGTCTCCTTGAGGTCGGTGCGGGTGCCGATGCCCGGCCGGAGCCGGAGGGCGACGACGGTGCGGATGTAGGGGTAGAGGTCCATGCCGCCCCGGCCCGGCTGCCGGCGGCTGGCCGGGATCTCCAGGCGGCGGACGGCCTTGCGGACCGTCTCGTAGGACTCTCCGCGCTCCTCCGCGAGATCGCGGAGGGTGATGACGCGAGGCTCCACGTCGACGGCGTCTTCGACCCGCTTCGGGTCCCAGTGCTTGTGGCCGTGGGCGGTCCGCATCGGGCCGGGCAGCAAGCGGGCGGCGATCGCGGCGGACAGCTCGTGCGGGTGCAGGGACACCCCCGCGCCCCGCAGAAGCTCCAGGACCTGCTGCTGGGTGTACACCTCGTCGGCCATGCCGGCCTCCCAGGAGGGAACCGGCGCTGCGCCCTCGCCCCCGAGCCGGTCACCGGCGGCGGCGTAGGGGTACCAGCCGGGGCCCATGGAGCGGGCGCGGTCCTCCAGCCACCAGCCCAGCTCGGGCGCCTTGTGGTGCTCCCCGATGATCCCGGGGGGCCTGGTCTCCAGGCGGCGCGTGCTCGTCGCGAGGTCCGCCCTCCGCTCGAAAGCGGGGAGACTCGGGTCTCCGGTGCGCCACACCACCAAGCCCCTGAAGGGGCTCTCAACGACTGCCTCGGCAAACGCCCGGGCGCGGGGTGTAAGGCTGTCGGCGTCCACTTCGTGCACTCGCCGCCCCTTCGCGTGGCGGATACGGAATGTGGTCACGGGGTTCTCCTGTCGGTCGGTGGCTCAGTACGAGCCGGTGAGGGAGGTGATGTAGGTGCTGGCGGCCTGCTTCGTCAGCCGCGCGATGCCGGCGCGGTCGGTCGGGCCGTGCATGAAGCCGTCGCTTTCGCCGTGGCGCTCCCGCCACGCGAGGATCTTGAGGATGTAGTCGATCTGCCGGTCGGTCGCGAGCCCGAGATGGGCCCGCCACTCGCTCGCGAGGCGAGCGAGGGAGTGCTCCTGGCCGCGGTTGAGGGTGTCGTGCTCCGCGTACTTCGCGACCTCCGCGACGGGGGCGCCGTCGGCGACCGCCTGGTCGAACTCCTGGCAGTAGGGGTGGTCCGAGTTCCAGTGGCGGTGGCCGCGGACCTTCGCCTCACGGCGGAAGCGGGCCCGGTCACCGATGACGATGCGGCGAAGGAGGGAGGAGTACTCGATGACCCACCGGCCGCCGACCTTGGTCGCGGCGACGACCCCGGCCCGGCACCAGGCGGCGACGGTGGAGGGCGACACGCGGGCCCACTCGGCGGCCTCTGCGGTAGTGCGGGTGGTGGCGGTCATCTCGTCCTCCTCGGTGGCGATGGCCCGAGACTATGTCCCATCGTGGGACAGAGTCAAGTCATGGAGCGGATCGGACGCACATTCGACCCCCCGGAACGGCCCCGCCGGCCACTACCGTCACCCCGTGGACGCGACCACCCTCACCCTCGCCCAGCTCACCGGCGCGGCCTGCCGCTGGTGCGGCACCACCACCGGCCCGCTACTCCCCGCTGGCGTACTGGTCACCGCCGACGGGTACGTCGAGCAGCTCGTCGCCTGCCATCGGCCGTGCCCGCCGCGGCCCGAGCCGCTACCGGCGGACCGCCCCTGACCGCGCCGCCAGCACCCGCACGCACCGCGCCGCGACATGCGGCACCCACGTCGTCCCACCCCACACCCGCGGCGCGCCACAGCGGGGACACAGGGCATCGCGCGGATCCGGCATGCCGACACCCTGCCCGCCGCGGCACGCCCGACGGCCGGTCGACGGCCACCGGTAGGGGCACCACCCCGGCGTAGGGGCGCGGGGAGGGCGGCGGGATGTTGAACGGGTCAGTCGGGGAGGAGGGAAGCCGGCGGGACGTCGAGCGCGTCCGCGATCTGCACCAGCCAGTCGAGCCGCGCGGTCCGCGTCCCCAGCTCCACGCGGACGATCGTGTCGCGAGACAGCCCGGCCGCGTGGGCCAGGCCCTCCTGGGTCAGGTTCGCCCATTCGCGTGCCTCGCGGACGCGGACGCCGACGGCCACGCGGTAGGCGAGGACGCGGGCGGATGGCTGGTCAGCGGGCACCCCGCCACGCTCGGCGGACCAAGATCAATTGTCAGTAGCCATCTGGCCACAGTTTTGGATCATGAGATGCGGGGGATCGTCACTGGACGCCGGGTTCTGGAGGTGGCCCCCTCGTGGCCCCGGCGCGACGCCCCCTCCCACCAGGAGGGGGCGTTCGACTTGCTGGGTCAGCTCCTGGGTCAAGACGTACCCGTACTTGCCCCGTAGGACACACGTAGAGGATGCGTAGAGTAGACGTATCGTTGATCGAACGGACCCTCGCGAGAGGCCGCTGACCTGCTACGATCACTCGAAAGCATGCAGGTCGGGACGAGCACGGGACGTGGCGCAGCTTGGTAGCGCACTTGACTGGGGGTCAAGGGGTCGCAGGTTCAAATCCTGTCGTCCCGACTGCATAGCAGCAGTTCAGGGCCGGTCTTCCATGATGGAAGACCGGCCCTGTCGCATGTGCGCGACTAACTGCGTGACTAGCGGTCGTCCGGCGGCTCCGCGCGGTCCGAGAAGATGCGGTCCATGGCGACCGCTCCCGTCTGGATCACCGGCCGGATCTGTTTCCGGTACACAGCCTCGGTGACCGAGGTGCCGGAGTGCCCGACCAGCCGGGAGATCTCTTCGAGCGAGAGGCCGCTGTCGGAGAGCAGCGAGACGAAGCTGTGCCGAGTCTCGCGCGGAGTCCACTCTCCCGGCACGACCCCGGGGACCTCCGCGAGGACGCGACGGAACGCGCGCCGCACATTGGCCGCGTCCAGCTCGGTACCCACGGCGGACGCGAACACCAGACCCTTCTCGTGCCACCGTTCTCCGGCAGCGCTCCGTAGCGCTGCCTGACTGTCCCGGTGGGCCGCGAGCACTCGTACACAGCGCGCCGGCAGAGCGAGGGTGCGCCGCGACGTGCGCGTCTTGGTGTCGCCCGATGCGCGGACCGACCGCCACACGGCGATGTACGGCGGCACGGCAGGGTCTCAGTTCGGGTTCCCCTTCAGGTCGACGTGGTCCCACGTGAGAGCCCGCAGTTCCTCGGTGCGGGCGCCGACGAGGAGGGAGACCGTGACGTAGGCACTGAGTGGGAAGCGTTCCGCAGCGTCGAGTACGGCCTCCGCCTGCCGCAGAGTGAGGGACTTGGACGGCCGACCGGGGCGCTTCCCACTGGGCACCAGACAGCGCTTTTGAGCGGTCGGTCAGCCAGTGGTCGACGTGTTCCGCCCGAAGGTCACGCATCTTCATGTGGCCTAGCAGCGGGATGACGTGCTTCCCGCACAGCGACGAGTAGTTGTCGACAGTGGCCTTGTCGATCGTGCCGGGTAGACCATGCGCGAGCCAGTCCTCCACGACCTCCCGCACCGTGTAGTCGCCCGGGGCGATGGTGAGGCCGTCGTCGTGGTCGCGAAGGATCTCCTTGAGCTTCGCCTTCTCCTCGGTCTTAGTCTTGCCGCTGGCTCGCCTCGTGATGCGCTTGCCGGCGCCGTCGTATCCGAGACTCGCGGTGGCGATCCAGCGCTGTCGGCGTTCATCCCAGTGAAGCCCGCCGTCCCCGCGGCTTCGACGCTTCGTCACTTCTGTTCTCCTGCCTCACGCTCAAGCAGCGCGACGTACTCGGTGATTGCGGATGCGGGCGCCCGTCGTGCGGTGCCCTGCCGGACGGTTCGGAGTCGACCGGTGCGGATCTGCTCGTAGATGACGCTGCGGCTGAGTCGCAGCAGCGCGCACGCCTCCGGGACGCGGTACAGAGCGGGCGGCGCCATGTCGGGGCCGTTGGCCAAGCTGCTCACGGCCTCTCCCTGGGGCTGAATGCGTCCGAGCTGGGGAGTTCTGCGTCACCGCGTCATTCGCGTCACCCGATGGGCCCTGAGCTGGGGTGACGTGGCGACGCAGGGTTCGGGTTCTGCGTCACCCCTGTTTGTGCTGGTGGGAGCCCGGTTTCGGGCGGTGGTGACGCGGGGTGAAGCAGGTCAGCAAGACCAGGGTGAGCTGCGGCCGCTTCCCGAACACCGGGGGATTCGGATGCGACCTCCACTACGATGGAGAGCGGAAGTTCGGAGTTCACTACCACCCCATCGGGGGGAAGTTCACGCTCCCGCGGCACCTGAACACATGGCGCCCCCACTACCACCGTCGGCCGGGCATCGGGCGTCACCGCCCGTGGGACCGCGCGCCCGACAACGGTTCATGGTGGCGGCGCTGGTAGCCGTAGGCAGGCCCGGCAGCGGCTGCGACGACACACTGACCCGGGCGCTCGTCTTCGGTGAGAACGATCGAGGCGCGATGAAGAAGAACATGGGCATGGAAGTGCCGGACCGCACCTTCCTGGTATTCGACCAGGACGACACACTGAGGTTTTCTCAGCGAGCTGATCTTCGCGAATCGAGTTGATCTGGTCCCTGCGGGCTGGGGTGGACAGTGGTGGCCCGGGTGTGGGCAGACGTGAAGCCCCTGGTAGGACGGTTCTCACCACAAGATCGTCCGATGAACCAGAGGCTTCACGTTGGTCCCCTATGCTGCCATGCTCGAC